>JALWTO010000033.1 GCA_027082825.1 Acidilobaceae archaeon | reverse complement strand
TGTAGTTGTTGTTGTTGAAGATGTAGTAGAAGATGTGGAAGTTGAGGTTGTTGTGGAAGTTGAGGTGCTACTGCTTGTTGTTGAAGATGTTGTTGTGGAGTAAACTGATGATGTTGAGGTTGTTGTTGGTGATGTTGTCTTAGTTACATGATGCCTTGTTGCTGCCCATGCACCAACACCAACAACTATTATGATTATAATTATAATTGAGGCCCATGCTGCTGCTGAGAGGCCTTTAGAACGAGATGAAATATAGCTCAAACTTTACACCTCGTAAAGGCTAAAGTGATAGAGAGAGGTTAATATGTTCTTATTTTTGCCATATTATTAATCTCTCCATTTCCTATCTTATGTTATTTAGTCATTAATAACAACAAATTGTTCCCCATTAGGTCATGGATATCCTTAAGGACAAAGGATTCATCTATGTGTTTCTCAACCCTGTACCTATTTCCACAAAAAGGTTATGCAGCCATAAAGCCTTTGCATCAAGACTGTCACTAGCGTTCCCTGCCTGCCGCGATTGAAAATAACTAGAAATCATGGCAGACAAATACAAACCATTACGGTATCTCAGAGACCCACCTTTAGTTACCTAAAGACTCATTACCCGCGGTTCTTGAAACTCCGAGGCCACAATTAAATTATAGTATATTGAAATCCTGAAACGACCTCAGCGTTATCAGGAATACCAGAGAATCTTGTCTTTTAATAGCTTGTTCATATACTCTTTAACCTTAGAGCCCATAGGCTTACCAAAGACTTTTCTTGTAATTCTACAAAAAGAGCATTCTCCTGTAGATGAAATCATACCACAATACTTACATGGAACTATTCTTCCTTTAATTTCAGGGTATTCTTTAAGGTTCCTCATGAACTTTCTCAAAAAAGATAACTTCATTCCAGGCCTTTCCTGTTCAATATCGTTAATGATCTTTTTCAGTTCTATCTCCATTTGATTAGGTCTGAAGTGAGGACATCTTGATTTAACAACAGGAATATCCAAAAGCCGTGCATAAAGCTTTGTTTCAAATTCATAAACTTCGTAGAGTGGCCTTATCCTTCCTACAGCAAGTCTCTCAATACTCTCTGTAAAAGCTCCCAGTTTTGAAATATACCTTAAGTCTTGAGTTAAGAAACTCTTGAAAGAATAAGCCATAATATCATCTGCATTATGGCCCAAAGCAAGTTTTGAAGCCCCAGAGGTTAAGGCTACCAGGTTCAAAAGATACCTCTTGACAAGCCCACATGTACTGCATGGAGGCCTTCTAGCCTTCCTTGAGAGTTCAGTTAAGTCAATACCCAAAATCTCATTTACGGCAACTATAACCAAATTTACCCCCAGCCTTTTCGTCTGTTCCTTGACGATCTCTCTGCTTTCATCAGAAAAGTTCCCTATACCCAAATCTATATGCACAGCAGCTAGCTTGAAGTTGAAATAGCTACTTAGCTTTAAAAGTATATCTAACAGAACAGCGCTATCTTTACCTCCTGAAAGAGCTACTAATACCTTATCTCTGCTCCTAATAAGTTTGTACCTCTTTATTGTACTTCTGACCTTGTTGACAAGAAATTCTATAAAATGTTCTTTACAATAATACCTTCTCTGATAAGGTATATAAACTACTGCTTCTTTACCACATAGCGAGCATTTTCGTCTTAGCTCTCTCATAATCTAATTCCCAAAAAAGATAAGGTTGTTAAGAGTTTTAAAGAACTTGGATGAGCGACGAACTCGCGGAGGACCTAAATGGGATGACTTAATAGACCGCTGGCGATGTCCTTAATTTTTATCATAGTTTAAAGTTAAATTCCAATAAAACCTATAAACATATAATTGATTATTGAATGAAAGAGGTGCCATGTATGGTTCTCTCAAGACCTGAAGATTATATTTCTAGACTCAAAATGAGAGCCAAGAACTTTAATATTTATGCTATGGGAGAAAAAATAGATGATCCTTTAGAACATCCTACCACGAAACCTGTAATAGAGGTTCTTAAAAAGACGTATGAACTTGCATTAATGCCTGAATATAAGGGGATCTTAACTGCCGAAGGTCTAAATAACGATAAAATTAATAGATTTGTTCATGTAGAAAGAAGCCCTGAGGACCTAATTAAGAGGGTTAAATCCCAAAGAATAGTAAGCTTCCATGTCGGTAACTGTAATTATAGATGTACAGGACATGACGGTATAAATGCCCTTTATGCCGTTACCTACGAAATTGATTCAGAACTTAACACTAATTACCATAAAAGGTTTATAGAGTTCCTCAAAAATGTTCAAAAAGAAGATCTTGTCGTTGTTACTGCGATGACTGATGTGAAAGGAAACAGATCGAAAAGACCAGCTGAACTTAAGGACTCGAATTCTCTCTCGTACATTCACATTGTAGAGGAAAGAAACGATGGGATCGTTATTTCCGGAGCTAAGATGCATGTGAGTGGTGCTGCTCTTGCTGATGAAATACTTGTTGTTTCTACAAGATCTCTTACGGATGATGAAAAAGAATTTGCTGTGGCAGTCGCCATCAAGCCAGACTTTAAAGGAGTTTACTTTATCTCAGGATGGAACTCATATGACTCCTTAATGAAAACATCCAAAGATCTGGGAACTGATATAGACTATCCTACACCTTTTGGACATAGAAACACATTTATGATAATATTTGACAATGTCTTTGTTCCTAAGGACAGAGTCTTCTTATCTGGGGAAACCAAATATGCAGAAAAGCTTGTTGAGTACTTTGTCGCTCATCATAGAGCAGCTGGTGCAGGATGTAAAGCAGCCTTTGCCGACGTTATCCTTGGTGCCTCAGCACTCGCTGCTGAAGTTAACGGTGTATTCAATGCGAGATATATTCAAGACAGACTTCTTGAAATAAAAAGGCATGGCGAGGCGACCTATGCTACTGGTATTGCAGCCATGGCTCTAGGATGGAGACATCCAAGTGGTGTCTATATGCCTAATTATAAGCTTGCAAACATAGCTAAGCTTGAAGCAATAACCCATCTTAAGGAAGCCATAGTTATAGCCTCCGAAATGGGAGGAGGCATAGTTGTTAATGCACCCTCAGCCACTGACCTTAAAGGCCCAGTTGGAGAGAAGGTTTCTATGGCCATAAAGGCAAATGAAAAATATAGCCCTGAGGAAAGGCTTAAAGTTATGAGACTTTTATCTCTCTGGACTGCTGGTCCTCACCTTGTAGGTTTAGTTCAAGGAGGAGGCCCTCCAGCAACACAGCTCCTAGCTCTTAAGAGAACCCTTAAGGAGGAGCTCCCAGATATAATAGAAAATGCCAGAAAATTGATCGATATGAAGAGATAAGATATTCTCATAAGCAGTTTTACTTTTATCCTTAACCTTTATTTATTCCTAAAGAGGCTTCTAAGCCTGAGAGGAGGTGAGTGAAATGGCAGAACCTTACCAAGCTAATGCAGTTCTTGTAGGTAAGAAACCTGCGATGAACTACGTTTTGGCAGCCATAAGGCTTTTCACTGAAGGAGCATCTGAAGTTATACTTAAGGCCAGAGGAAATAACATAAGTAAGGCAGTTGATGTGGCAGAAAGGATAAGAAGGGTCTTTTTGAAAGATGTTGTAGTAAAGAATGTAAAGATAGATAGTGAGGAGATTTCTGACGAGAGTGGAAGATCGAGAAGAGTACCAATAATAGAGATAAGACTGGCCAGAGGTCCTAAGGGCGGTGATGAAACCTCCTAGGTCTCATTAGGCCTTCTTCATCCTTTATGGGCTCGGCCAGTATGGATATTTCCTTTATCTTGTTCTGAGGAAGGAAGTGTTTTCTGTTAAGAGCCTCATTGATCTCTTCTTACTATGCTACTCAGACTGAGTAGCATAAGTAGCATATTAACTGGGGCATCATAAGAATCTTTCCGAGCCTATTACCTTACTCACCTATCGACAGTAATACCCTCCTCAACTATTATGATATCCAAATGAACGAATGGTCTGTCATAGAACCAAATTTTTGATGTCATCTAGGCTCATGGTCTGTTGAGCTAAGAACTCCCATTCTTTGACCATATCAATATCTGCGCTGGTGCTTAAACTCTTACAGTAATCTATTTTAACAAGTGCAGGTATCTTAACCATAGAACCGATCACTATAGCCTCTCCAGGATTAAGATCAGGAAGAAGCTCCAAAAGATCTTCACTTAGTTGCTCGCTTGCTTCTCTTACATACTTCTGATCTGTAGGTTCAACTATTCTTAAGATTATCTTATTGTTAGTCTGACTTAACACATTAGGATCAAGTCCTTTAGGTCTTTGACTTACTAAAACCAATCCTATGCCAAACTTCCTTCCTTCCCTTGCAATTCTTGAAGCCCAGTATTTTGTTAACGTGTTAGAGTCCTTGGGTATAAGAACATGGGCTTCTTCTATAACGGTAATTACAGGGGATGGATAACCGTTAGTGCGTTCTCCATTTTTCCAAAGCTTTCTTTCATGAAGTATTCTCCTGAGGTAATGACTGACAACAGCATCAGCTCCGCTTTCATCGATGCTACTCAGGTTGAAAATGTTAAGCTTTCTTGGCTCGATTATGTTTATAAGATTTGTGTGCGTATGTTCATCTATTATATCTCTATAATTTTCCTCTAGGTCATCAATTCTATTAAGGACACCATTGACAGCTTTGATATCTACTTTTGTTTTGTCACGTTTTTTGCTATCTGTCATATTTCTTATTTTTTCTTTAAGAAGATTTATAATCGTATTATTTGGAGTACTTTTTGACTTTTTTACATTACTAATGACCTCATGCCAAGCTTCTCTTAGAATTCTCTCTTGATTGGTTGCATTTGAAGGTATCTTCATGAGCCTTATCAGTTCTGAAAGGTTAAGACTGAGTGGATGTATCCTAGGTTCTATCACTTTTTGATTTCTTGATGAAGCGATTTCAGCTTTGGAATATTCGCCATGAATGTCAAAAATAACTACAGTACCTCCAAGTTTCTCAACTATATTTTTAGAAATGATACAGACGGTGTTACTCTTACCTCCTCCTGTAATAGCCAGAATTGCCAAATGCCTAGAAAGCTTGTTTACATTAATTCCCACTCTTACATCGGGTTGGCCAACTAGGGATCCTATTTCGATCCAAGAGTTCTCTTCACTACCAAATATTTTCTTTAAGTAATAATCCTCTACACTATAAACGGGCGTGCTAGGATCTATAGGAATTCTAGGAGCTTCTATTATTCCTTTAGATGCCAGAGGTTCCAACTTGGAAAGCCATCTAACATAACCTCTCTTATAAAGTTTTTTAGTTAGATCTGGAAATGAAGTGAGAATCTCTACCTCCTTAGAATCTGATATTTCTTCTGGTAAGAGAGGATTACCACTAACGATTTTTTCCAATATACCGAGTATACATTCGTTATCAACTTCTGCAGCGACATAAAGCCCTGCTCTAGCTATTTTGGATCCTTCGTCACTTATGATAATTACACTCTTAGAAGGTGAACTTTCTCCAATTATCCATCCAACTAAAAAATTTCCACATTTCATTTTAACATCTCCCTACCTCCTCGTTCAATATCTAATCCTAGTGTCCGTAGTACCTTATCTAATTCTTTGTTAGTAATTTTCCATTTTGAATGAGAAAGTCTTAAAGAAAGAGGATATCCTCCAAGGATAGGTATAGACAACAGTTTTTTCAAGACGTTAGCTATAATTTCGTCAATAAGCTCTGAATTGACAAGACTTTGTTTGCTTAAATCAATAGCTATTTCAATTTTAAGAAGAGGAGCAGCTCTTTCAAGCCTAGCATAAAACTCTATAAGGCCTAATTTTTTTAGAAAAACTTCTTTTAATAAATCAATAGAAGGAAGTAAAGGACCTAATTTTTTTACATCTTCAGTAGGAAGTCCCATTACACCGATAAGGTTCTTTCTTAGCTTTCCTGGAGTTCTGAATGGCTCAAAAGGCTTTAATTGTCTGAGATAGTAAATATCCGGAAGGGCATTGTCGAAGAGAATTGTTTCCCTACTTGTCTTTGTTATGAAAACAGGTATAGCCCCTAACTCCCATGCATCCTTTAAAAACATAGAGATCAATAATAGTTTCTCTAACCACTCTAAGAAGGAAATCCACTCAGCATCATTATTGTTTATTTCTGTTATCTTCAATGCTTCTCTAACCATTCTCAAAGAAACAAGAGGTGCTTTATCCAGTCTACTTGTTATTAGACTTGCTATATCATCCAAGCTTGAGAGAAAAGAAATTCTTTTTGAAATACCTTGAATAAGTTTGGTGTATCTCCTGGAATATCTAGCTCCTGGTCTATGTTTTATAAGAAGAGGTCTTAGGCTTCCATCCCAAAGAAACATGTTTGGCTTGCATACCCATAGGACTCTCCTTGAGATCCATAACTCTAAGATTTCTCTATAAAGAGAGACTCTTTCTTCTGCATATCGAGGAGGTATGATAACGTTAACGTCTGCTATAGTCTTTTCTACAGGTATTTCACGATTTTCTGCAGACGTAGAGGAGATACAAAGGGCTCCAGCTTTTATTAAATAAATGCTATATGCTTCAAAGTCTATAAGTCTATGTCCTCCATCCTCTGCAGCATGCACTGGGGCCCGATGATCTTTAGGTGGAAGCTCCTTAAGCTCTATTTTCTTGATATTTTCAGATTTTTCATAAAATAACTTTAATATTTCTTTAAGTTCACTTTTTCTTTTTGCTGCAGCCTCTAAAATATTTTCAAAATAATAATTTGCCATCCATTGCCACCTCATATCATCTTATTTCTATTTGTTGCTCTTTAAGGGGTCTTAATGTTGAACCTAAAGGCCCTCTATTAACTTCAAAGACTGCATCTGCAGCCTCTATAACATCCCTGTCATGAGACACCACAATGAGTTGTGGGATCCTTTCTCCTCCTTTGAAAACTTTCAGTATGTCCACCAATATTCTTCTTCTCTCTTCATCAAGATTATTTGTCGGTTCGTCAAGTATCAAAAAGCCTGTTCTTCTAGCTAACAAGATATTTAATGCAAGCACAAAGGCTAATGCTATAGCGGTTCTCTCACCACCGCTAAGGCTACCTAAAGGTACTGGAACTCCATCTCTACCTATAGCCATTATGCTTATTATGTTATTTTCAACTCTTATACTAACAGCAGTATAGTTGAGCTCGAACTTTGAAAGTATATCACTCATAAGATCTTCTAACTTTGCCAAGTACTCTAAAAACAGAAGTTTAGGTACCCTTTCAAATATAATTTCTCTTATATATGAGAGTACCTCAAGCTTAAACTTAGATTCTTCAAGGTTCTTAATGCTTTCTTGAGTTTCATCTATCATATCATTAAGATGAAGAACATCTTGCTTTAATCTGCTAAGTTTTTCTAATACCTTTTTGAATTCTTCACTCTTTAACAGATATTCTTTCTCTAAATTAATTAGCCCCTTCTCCTTTCTTCTTAGTTTCTCTAATTGCCCATTAATTTTCTTAAGTTCACTTCTTTTTTCATCAAGCAACACATTAATTGACATTATCTTTCTTTCAAGAAATCTTTTCTTATCTTCGAGTTCTTCTTTTAACAAAGACTTTTCTATAGACTCCTCTATGAGATTTAAAGCTTGTTCAAGAGATGACACATTACACAGTGTTTTAAGTTCTTCTTTGATGTAATTAACCTTACTAGTAAGATCTTCGGTCCTATTTTCCATTAAAGAAATTTTCTTACTCATTAGTTCCAGAGACTTCTTAGGATTATTTAATAAAGAGATATCATAACTATTTACTATGCTTTCAGCTTTTTCAAGCTCCTGCAACCTTTTAAGAGAGTTATCATATTTCCTCTCAAGTTCTTCTATACTAGAATTCAGTAATATGAGCCTTTCTTTAATAGATCTTCTTTTCTTTTCTAAGGGCTCTAAAGTATTTATTATATCTTTCAGGGAGTTTCTGATTCTCTCAAGATGGCTTTCTTTGACTTTCAACTCTTCTTTCCTTTCTCTTAGTTTTTCCAACTCTTCTTTCCTTTCTCTTAGTTTTTCCTTAATTATACTAATTTTAAGCTTAGATTTTTCTAATTGTCCACGTAGATTCGTTATAATCCTGTCTTTCTTTTCGGCGTCAAGTGGTGCTCCACATAGAGGACATTTAGGTTCTTTCGAGCTTTCAAGTAATTTTAGCGAATTTTCCAACTCAGCTATACGAGATTCTAGCAATGATTTTTGAGTTCTTAAATTTTGAAGCTCCTCTTCTTTAAGGAAGACATCCCTTGTGGTGCTTTCAATAGATAACTTTATTTTTTTCGAGATTACCTTCTGATTCTGAAATTATTTTTTGTTCCCCAAAAATATTTTCTATGTCATCAATTGCTCTTTTAATCTGAGCCTGTAGCTCCTTAATTCGGCCCTCTAATTCTCCCATTTCTATATGAAGCTCTTTATAAGATTTCCTGAGCCTCTCTAGGGATGTTTTAATCTCATTAAACTCTTGTCTGGTGTCTTTATTAGAAATAATTAAAGCAAGTGCATCTTTTATTTCCTTTAATCTCCTTATATCAAAAAGTAGTTTAGATAACATGCTGTTTAATTCGTGATATTTTGAGGCCTTATCACGATACTGGGCATACTTTGCAACACTCATTATCTCTGTCAAATTTTTTTCAATATCTTTTAACTTCTTATTCATGTCATTAAATTCAGAACTAAGTTTTGTTATCTCTTCTCTGAGTCTCCCCTTTCTCTGTTCTAATGTTAATATTTCTCCCTTGACTTGATTAAGTTCGTCGACTTTTTTCCTTAATTCTTCAACCTTTTTTTCTAACTCCTTCTTGTCTCTTTCATATTCAAAGAGTCTCTCTTTAGTAACCTTAAGTTTGTTCTTAAGTTCTCTTTCCTCTTTTCTTAACCTTGATATTAACCTCTCTATTTCTCTTCTCCATGTTCTTGTTGGAGCCAAAGAGTACTCTGTATTCTTTACCTTAACATCGATTATACTAAGCTCTCCCATTAAATCTTTTGCTTTAGAATACTCACTTAATCCAAACACATTCTCAAAAAACTTAACCTTTTCTCTATTCTCACCAGAGGAAAGTAGATATACGATGTTGTCTAGTCCTCCTTGTCTTATAATAACAGAGGATCCTATGATAGTTTCCAATTTAGCTCTCTCAATACCCAGTATCTCTGAAAGTTTTTCTCTAACTGCCTTTACGCCAGAGGCTTCAACCCTTTTTCCTTTCCTAAGGATAACCTGAGAAGTTCCTTTTTTATCAATAGTACTCTCTATAATGTAGATAATCTCCTCTTCAGACGTCTCATCCACTAATCTTAAAGTTATTCGCGCTCTCGGAGACCTTCTATTAACCAAGTCAGTCTTTTTTCCAACCCTTACTGCTTGTTGAGGTTGTGTTAATGAATAATAAAATGCGTCAACAAGGCTACTTTTGCCAGAGCCGTTCTCACCTATTATTGCAATTACACCTGAATCCAAATCTAAGTTTACTTCATTAAAATAACTAAGAAATCCTGAGAGCTTCAGGGATCTTAACTTTAAAGTCATGATGAAAGAGACCCCCTTAAAATCTTTTTCCAAAGTTCATAGTTTTTGGTATCTAATATCTCATTCATAATATTCCTAATTGATTCTATGTCATTACCATAAGCTATAGCATTCTTTAGCTCAACAACAAGCTTTGAGAGAGTTCTGTTTCCATTCAAAAACTTTGAGACAAGGTCTATCTCATCAATCTCCTTACTATAGTTCGGTTTGATCTTCCCCTCTCCAAACACTTTCTTTTGAGGGATCAATCTATAAACTATAATTACATCAAGG
Source organism: Acidilobaceae archaeon (assembly GCA_027082825.1). Lineage (GTDB taxonomy): Archaea > Thermoproteota > Thermoprotei_A > Sulfolobales > Acidilobaceae > JALWTO01. The sequence goes on along the minus strand of JALWTO010000033.1, from coordinate 46,008 downwards.
TTTCTCTCAAGCTCTGAAATAAGGTTTCTTATAACTCCTAAAATTCTTAAGGTATTGGGAATCTCTATATCAAGGTGAATTACTGGTTTATATGTCTCCTTGTTTGTATAAGATAATATTGCAGCCTTTATTCTCTCTTTCAATGTGCTTTCAGAATTGAAGCTAAGCTTTGTGACATAATGTCTTCTTACCTCTATTTTTGGCTGATGTATAATTGGCTCGTCAGAGCTAATATCCACTATTAGAGGACCTCGTGTTTGAGAACTCATGGCCTCATCTATCTTTAAGGGATAAAGGCTTCCCGGATATGCAAAAACAGGACAATCTCTACACCCTCTTGATATAACTCTTGAGTGAACATGACCCAGGGCTATATAATAAAAGTTTCTAGGCAGCATACTTGCTGGAAGTACTGCATCCCATCTACAGGCTTCATCTACACCAAAGTGACCAAGGAGAATCGACCTTTTCTGCTCTTCCCTTTCTGTAATTTTTGCCAAAGCTGGAATAATAGAAATGAAAAATCTCTTCTTAAGCTCAGATGATCCGCGTGGAAAAGGTGTCACAACAAACTTAACTTTATTTAATTCTATAATTAGGCTATTAAGGTCTGATGATTTCTCAAGTATTGGATAATAAACTCCGTCCAAAGCCTCGGCAATAAGTTCTAGAGGGCTTCTGTCTCTAAGCTTTGGTGTGTCATGGTCTCCGGCTGCCAAAATAACTCTAATACCTTTTTCAGTTGCCTTTCTAAGAGTTTTTATAGCCTCCAAGATAAAGGTGTTTTCTGGCCTTGGCCTATCAAAGAGATCTCCAGCGATAAGAATAACATCCACTCTTTCCTTAATCAGAAGATCTATTGATTCTCTAAATGCCTTTAATGTGTCCTCTCGTAGCTCCTGTCTGCCGTAAAGTTTTGCACCTAAATGAATATCGGCTAAGTGCCCTATCAGCAAAGTTGTTCCCTCTCCAGAATTTTATAGGCAGAGTAGTACCTTACATAAAGGGTGCTTCTCTAGCGTTAATCTAATTTGTCATCTGCCTTTTCTTCACTCTATGTTATCAGAGGAGATGATCAGAGCTTCATAAGCCTTATCAGTTTATAAACCATAAAGAGTTATAAAGTAATTAAGAACTTCATTAAAGATAAACAAAATCTTGCAAGGCTTAAGCAGAATTATTTAAACTTTATAGTTATTATCTTCCAAATTTTAAAGTAAATGTTTTAATGATTCATAAGAAGAGACTTTATTTCTCTAGATAGCTTATGTCTTTTCTCTAAGTCAACAATAAGAGCTTTTGTATCATCGATAAGCCTTCTAGCTACGTCGGCCTTGTGTCTCACACCTGGGATGAGGGCTTCGGGATAGTCAAGTTTCCTTAGCTCGAAATATATAAATTCCATTATTTCAAGTAACTTCCAGGCTAGCTCGTATTCATCCTTTCTAATGAGCTCTAAGACAAGTCTTCTTAGCTCCCCAACGACATCTCCTAAGCCCTGGAGATATGGAACTGGTTGAACCCCTAGTTCTGATGGCCCTTTGAGATCAGAACCCTTTATTATGTCAATAAAAACTCTGGCCTCTACATATTCAGAGATCGCATTATAAACCATTCCAGAATAATAGAGCTCTGGATAGGCCTTAACCATATTTAATAGCTCTTTGGCCGATCTCTCTGTATTATCAAGGTACTCCCTAGCCTCCTTTAAGTCTCCTTTATGGACAGCTGTTATCGCCCAACCACTAAACTTTATTACATCACGGGCTTTCTTTATGGCATTTTCTCTTGCAGAATCTCTTTCAGACAAAAAATGATCTATGTCATTAACGATATTTCTAAATTTAGACAAGTTAAAACTCGGCTCTATACCTGGATTCAGATTCATGTCCTATCACCAACAGGCAACTTTGTTAGTAAATAGCTAGTTTTAAAAATCCTCAAAGATCAAAAAATTAATATCATAGGATAGGTGGGCCGGTAGCTCAGCCTGGAAGAGCGCTGCCCTCGCACGGCAGATGCCCCGGGTTCAAATCCCGGCCGGTCCACCACTTTCAAGCTAACTTCTATCAGTCGTATTCTTGGGTCTCTTCTAATGATACCCATTCTTTTTACCCCCGTGAAACTCCTGTTTTATTCTAGGCGTCTCTAGTTTGACCGAGACTGTTGTTATTCGTGGCCGTCCTGCCCAGCGTATTAAGGGAGAAGGCAGAGAAGCTTGGCTTCAGTGTCGATGAGTACTTAGTTGAGGTTTTGAGCAGGGCCTTGACCCGAAGGAGAGGCCCTAGAATATGTCGAGGCTGCAGAGGATCTGTTGCGTGAAGCTAGGGAGGGGCTTAATAAAGGTAATGTGAGGCAGGCAGCTGAAAAGCTTTATCTAATACTCTGATCACTCTTCCTATCTTCTCATCCCCAAGCAGGATATAGAGATCGAAGGAAAGGTTGCTGCCCTCTCCTGACTGCTCAACTGCCTCAACTATAAAGAAATTTTAAAACAATTATGTTAGTTCATTGGTCATTAGATTTAATGTTTCTTTGTTGCGAACTTCCATGCTATTAAAGTTAGCACTATGGGCACTATAGCAATAGCAACATAGTACTTTGTGTAACTCTTCTCTATAATGTCTGGATTATCTGAAATCCTGCTGTTCTCAATTATGACAAGTATTGGAACTTTAAGATCCTTTGCAAAGTTCTCCACTAGGTTAGCCAGATCTCTATAAGTCAGTTTTTGGCTTTAACCACTGAGCCGTTGAACTCTACGGAAACCATCCCCAGCTCGAAGTTAAAGCCAACCGCATACGCTCCATATTCCCTATAACTTATTAAATGAGCTGTTAAGCCTGTTAATTACACTAATAACTTCACTTGAGTTTAGGGGTTCGGGATTAAGCTCAATCAATATCTTATCTATGCTGAGGTTAGCCACCTCAGACGCCACGTTCAGTATCTTCTCGGCCATATTAATAGGTATCAACCTCTTTAGAGAATTGCCATGAATAAGAATTACGAGTGTCTCTCCTTCCTTTGATAGTTAAGGCCTTGGGCTTAATTCCTAGTGAAGCTAAAAGTTTCATGAGCTCGGATCCTTCTGAATAGTGTTTAGGCTTCATACTCCTAGCGATCCTATGAAATCGGTGTCGTTAGTTGAAGGAGCCCCATAGAAGACAACCTTAGAGCCGTCTATTTCCTCATCAAACAATCTAAAGCCCATCATTCTGTTTAGAACCTAGGTCCCATTTAGCACATAAACCCAATCATCAGTATAGTTAAACGCTTCATCATTGAACACCACATAGCACACGGGGCCGTTACAACCATCTGTAACTAATTTTGGAGAAGGAAGGTTAACAGTTAGTGTAATGCTGGATAATATAGAAGGGAAGCAAAAGATCTAATGTAAGAATACGTAAATGGATAATCATGGCTGATCGCTTAGGTCATATTTTGAGCATATATGTTGACCAAACTCATACACATATACTTGTTTTCATATATATAACTGCTGCTTTTCTTATTTTTGTAGTTGGGTAGAACTTGAGCTTCTTTAACTCTACAAGGGGATTTTTATGAACTCCCTTAAATTTGGGCTTGAGGTTGCCTCGATCGTTTTAGCTTTAATAATGATCGTGTCCCTCATGCCCCTTGCACATGCAGGAACTTATGGAGGCAGATATACAGAATTTCGGTATAAAGATCTTAGGGTTATTGTCTATGAGAACATTTATAACCCAGACTATGTTATCAACTACAAGGGGATAAACTACATAAGCTTGAACGCTGTAGGAAAGTTCATGTTCAGCGACCTTGAGGCAATTCCCAACATAAAGCCTGCTAAGAACGTCGGCGATCTAACCCAGGAGGAGGTCTATAGCACCTTAAGTCCTCTTAAAAACTCTTTAACGATCTCGTTTATCTCTATATCGAAACGCTATGGAGGGGTTGAAATAGTTGTTGGTCCGAACGTTAACCTAACAAAGGTATCTAGAACTCTTGCAGAGACCTTAGAGCCCCTGCTTGCAAGCAAAGGATATCATACATTAATGATAGTTCGCCTTTTCTCAAATGCAAGCCCTAACGAGCTTGTAGGAACCATGTATGCATATTCTAATCTCATATACTCTGCAATATCAAATCCCGAAAAATACAAGAACGTTCCATCTTATCTGCTCCAGATAGCAAAGCTTGTGAATGCAAGCCTGCACAAATACCCTATCGAGATGCATGTCTCGGTAGGGGTAGGAGTTTATGGAAGTGTGGGAATAGACTTCTGGGCCCCCCAACCGACCAAAAAGCAGGTCTATGAGCTTGTGAAGTGGCTAAGGGACAATGCTGGGTACAGCGACATACCTCTGACGATCACATTTCATAAAGACCCTCCGCTGAAGGAATATCTCCTGATCGGACATGCTACTGAGAGCTCAAAGAAAGTAGTAAATAGGATGGACCTCCTAAGCCCCGCGATCCTAGTTCTCATCTCAACTTTGACCTTGGTTGCCGTGACAGCTTACATATGGCTCCGAAAATATTAATTTTTTAAAATTATGATATCTAAACAATCTACCTAGCATGTATTTTCCACAGTCTAATAAGCTCATCAGGAACGTATACATCTGAAATCTTCTCTGTTCTACCTTTTCTATGAAGGATCACCAAAATATTATCTACCCTTCTCTTAACCTCACCTATAACCTCTGCCTTAACATTAACAGATCTTAAAACACCCAGAGCCTCATTCACCTTGTCGTCGGGAACTGTAGCTACCAAGCTTCCGGAACTTATGAGCCTTAAAGGATCTATTCCTAGAGCCTCACATATCATTGAAGTCTCAAGGGCTATTGGAATCTTATCCTCCCAGACTTCTAATGTTGTTTTTGATGCATAAGCTATCTCACTTAGACCTCCCAGAATACCTCCTTCTGTAGGGTCATGCATCGAAGTTGTTATCCTTCTTTCAGCCAAAGCAAGAGCTTCCTTAACGACACTTACATCCTTAATAAATCTCTTTGCAGATTCCAGAATCTCCTCTTTAATACCTCTTTTAAGCAAGATCTCTCTAAAGTCTGTTGAAAGTATGGCAGTTCCCTCTATAGCAGCTACTTTGGTCATAATGACTCTGTCTCCAGGTCTGGTGCCTTCTGTCCTCACAAAATTACTTTTATTAGTAATGCCAATAGCCACAGTCGCTATTAGAGGCCTCCCTAACCTAGGTGTGAACTCTGTATGTCCTCCAACGATCATAACTCCTATTTCCTTAGCTGCTGCATCCATCTGACTCGTTATTTCATCTATGACTTCCTCAGAAGCGTTCTCAGGTAAATAAAAGGTGGAAAGGTACCACCTTGGTTTAGCTCCAGTAACAGCTATGTCGTTGCTAACTATATGTATAGCTAACCAACCCAGAAGCTCAATAGCACCAGTGATCCCATCAGAATGTACCACTAAGACCTTATCATTACCTATATCTATTACAGCAGAGTCCTCCCCTATCTGAGGACCTACTATTACATTTGGGTCCTTAATCCCAAGCCTTGCATAAATGTACTTCTTCATGAGATTCGGAGGAAGCTTTCCGATCAACGATCTTCACCCCAAGGGCCTTATTAAAAAGAAACAAGAATAGCTTCTAAGCGTTTATTATTTTATATCAATATTTTAGTTGTCATGTTAAAGATTTTTTATTAAAATGATTTAAAATACGATGTTCTATTACAAAAAGTTTGCTATGTTTTTCAAGAGTTCTGGATATCTTATTAACTGATCAGCAGCTAATGTAACTACCTTTTGACCACTTTCAATCATCTCATCCCTAACTAACTCCTGAAAAGCGGCAAAATTAGCCCCTGTAGATGCTCCAGGAAGTATTAAGAAGTACCTGAATATTTCTCTTATAGCTTTGAGGGCCTCTTCCAAACTTACTTCAACCATAAAATCTACAACACCCTTATAACGCTCAAAGAGCTCTGGAGACTTAGAGCTGACAAGACCTTCTATAGGTTTGAAGCTTTTTCCTTCCTCCTTTGAGAGAGCTGAACCTTTAGGAACAACCCCTACGACCTTGACATTTCTTAATTTCTCCTTTATTCTTGTTCCAGTACCTGTAATAGTTCCCCCCGTTCCTATTCCCATTATGAAAAAATCAAAACCCTCCTCGACCTGATCCAGTATTTCTGGACCGGTAGTCTCATAATGAGCTAGGAAATTATCCTCATTAGCGTCTTGATTAAGGAACACACATCCTCTTTCCTCAGCAATATTTTTTGCATCCTTAACACTTGTGTTTTTCTTGACAATTAATAGTTCACCTCCATAAAGTCTTACGAGACCTTTCTTAATATCAGAAGCGTACTCCTTAACCATGAGTAAACTCTTTAATCCTAAGAAGGAGGATGCCCAAGCTACTGAGACAGCAGTATTACCGCTACTTAACTCAGCCACACACTCGCCCTCCTTAATCTTTCCTCTTTCAATAAGCCCTTTAATCATATATACTGCTGTCCTATCCTTATGGCTACCTGTAGGATTGTCATATTCTAATTTAAAACAAAGATCTATTCCATTAACCTTTGTGCACTTAATTCTTGTGTTTCCTATTGAATTTAAAAGGATCTTAAGCTTGTCCTCAAGGAACACCAACTTGAATCCCTCATTGCTTATTTAGAAAACATATAACTAAAAGTAATAAAAATCATATCATCTAATGTCTAATAAATGACTTAAGGAGGTTATAAAGCATGCCTTCTAGCAAGCTTATGGGGTCTCAGGAAGCCGTGAACCTAATTGAAGATGGAATGAGCATTACCGTGAGTGGAATAACCTTTAGTAGAAATCCTATGATGCTTATCTCTTACCTTATAAAGTCTGGCAAAAAAGACCTCTACTTTATTGACAGAGAACCTGGCTTTGCTCTAGATGTGCTAGTTGCCTCAGGAGTCATCAGCAAAGTTAGGGCAAGCATGGCCACGTTTGAACTTTATGGACTAGCTCCAAGCGTTAGAAAATCTGTAGAGGAAGGAAAGATAGAATTTATAGAAGACACATGTGGTGCCTTTGTTGCAGGGCTAAGGGCTGGGGCTCAAGGAGTTCCTTTCATGCCAGTAAAGGGAGTTTTAGGTTCTGATCTGGTTAAACTTCACGAAAAAACAGGAACATGGAAAGTACTAAAGGATCCTTTTTCAAACGAAGAAGTTCTAGTTGTTAAAGCTACAAGACCAGACGTGGCTATCATACATGTAAATTATAGCGATGAATACGGAAATGCTGTTATTGAAGGACCTAAATATGAGGATGAGCTTAAAGTTAGAGCTGCAAAGAAGGTCATAATAACTGCAGAGAGAATAGTGCCTACAGACTACATTAGAAAGTACGAATGTTCTCTCTCAGCAACAACGATACACGTATCGGCTGTAGTCTGGGCACCCAGAGGTGCATGGCCTACAGCTATGTATAACTCTTATGAAGCCGATTATAAGGCAATAGAAAATTACTATAATGAAGCTAAAAGAGGAGGTGCCAGTTCCTGGATAAAAAGAAATTTATTAAATAGGTGGTAGAGCTTGAGTATCCAAATTAAGCCTAGGCCCACAGATTTTATGATAAAATGTATGGCAGAGCTTATTAATAATGGAGAGGTAGTCTATCATGGACTTGCAAGCCAGATTCCTGTGCTTTCTATGCTTTTAGCAAGAGAGGTTTCAGGTAAAGACTTCATATGGCTCAGTGTAACGGAAGCCTATATGCCTCTATCCGAAACTGTAAAGTTTTATCTCTCTTCTGGGGATCCCTTCTCCGAAAAATACAGTGTTGGAGTAGTTCCTACCTATGAAGTTTTTGACCTAGCAGCTCAAGGAAAGATAGACCTAATGTTCTTTGGCGCCGCTCAGATAGATGAAAACGGTAATACAAACCTTAGTGTGATAGGTAGCTATGAGAAACCTAAAGTAAGATTGCCAGGAGGTGCCGCAACAGCCTATCTATTTCCTCTTGTAAAGAAAATAGTTGTGTGGGCTCATCATGACAAAAGAACTCTTGTAAGAAAAGTGGATTTTATAACAGGGCAAGGATGGTTAAGAATTAAAAATAGATTGAAATTATTGCTTTGCACAAATAAGGGATTAATTGAATACACAGATAAGGGACCATTGCTCAAAGTTATTTTTGAAAATGAAGATATAAAAGATATAACAGAAAACGCCGATATGAGAATAAACGTTTCCGATGAATTATACTACTTGAAGGCTCCTAACAAAAAAGAAATGAAAGTAATTCAATATCATGATCCTTTAGGATTGAGATACAAATTGGGTTATGGCTAGTTGTTTTACAGGCCGTGAATATAAAAAGTTAACAACTAATAGAAAAGAACTATATTTTTTATAAAGAGAGATCCTTAAATTCTTACATTTACACTGTATTCGTTTGGGGGTTAGAGCCTTGAAGTTCCTGAGATGCAAGCCTGATAAGATACCACCAAGCACTGGATTAAAGGTCTCTATAATAGGTGCAGGTCCTGCAGGTCTTGGGGCTGCAGGACTCCTTCGTTGTTGGGGCCATAATGTGATAGTCTATGATATGAACCCTGAACCAGGAGGCCTTGTAATGTTTGGAATACCAGTAACTAGAATAAAGAAAGAACCAGTAAGGGTTGGTATAAAGGAACTTATAAATGCTGGAGTCAAGTTTGTTCTTAGAACTAAAGTTGATATGACCAGGAACTATGGAGTTATAGATGACATTGTAAAGCCTGTCAACAAAGTTCATTTAGAAGATATAATAAAAGATAGCGATGCAGTTTTAATAGCCACAGGTACATGGGCTACTAGAAGAATGGGATCAGAAGGTGAAGATCTTCCTTGGATTTATCCAGCTGCTGAATGGCTTGTTGCTGTTCATATGGCTATGTTTGGTTATAAGAGCTGGGATGAGGTCCCTAAGCTCGAAGGAAGAGTCTTAGTTGTAGGAGGCGGGCTTACAGCTGCTGACGCAGTATTAGCTCCACTGTCTTACGAACAGTTTAAGGACAAGGTCAAGGAAGTAGTTCTTAGCTATAGAAGAAGCAAAGAGTATGCTCCAATGGGAGCAAGAGAAATAGATCATCTGATATCACTAGGAGCAAAGTTCTGGCCTCTTACACTTCCCATCAAGTTCTATGAGAAGAATGGAAAGAGAATCGTCAGATTTATCAGAATGAAACTGGTTAAGGTAGAGGGAGAAAAAAGGCCTAGACCAGTCCCTATAGAGGGTAGCGAATTTGAGGACGAGTTCGATTATGTATTTAAGGCTGTAGGTGTAATACCTACAGCACCTGTAGAAGACGGTTGCTGCGGAATAAAGCTAAGCAAGAAGGGAACCATAGTGACAGATGAAAACTTTATGACATCGAGAGAAGGTGTGTTTGCTGCAGGAGATGTAAGGCACGGACCAAGCCTTATCGGACCAGCAATGAAAAGTGGTATGGATGCTGCTAAGGCCATACATAACTACCTGGTGTCTAAAAAGAAGTGACTGATTGAAAGCAAAATAACAAGCTAGGACAAGGTGTAGTTCCTGTTTCATAGATCTTTCATTGCCAAAAATCTTTACGATTTTTGGAGTTAATTTGTTTGATATGCCTTAGCTGTTATTTTTATCTCTTTCCATAATCAACTTAATGGTTCCGATATCTATCATAGCCTCTGAAATATCGACTAGGTACCCAGCTACTCTTTCAATGCTGTCAAATATCCTTAGAACAGGTAAATTTCCTCTCAGTGCTTCTTTATCCCTGACGTCTCTAAGGTTCTTTCTAAGCTCAGAAGCTCTTCTTGCTATTTCATGGGCTTCTTCTTTTGAAAGTTTAGTTAATGTTTTACATGTAGAACCAATAAGTGAACTAATAATATCAAGCATTCTAGTTATTTCATTCCTAGAGGAACATTGATCGATTCCCAATCTTAAAAGTTCAGTAGCTATAATAGTCGCATGATCTGCTATTCTCTCTATACTTTTAATTGCAATAAATATATGTATGGTTTCTGCAATACTCTTTAATTCCAGCTCAGTTATTCTGAAGTTACCTAATAAAGCTCCAGTTAGTTGTTTTAATGCCAAAATATATAATTTATCAACAAGTTGATCTCTTTCTATTACACTCTCTAGAAGTGCCCTCTCGTAAGTTATACATGCTGTATGTACATCGTTTATCATAGAACGGGCAACTCTACATGCCCTGCTTATAACATCCAAGAATTTCATACTTCTAGGGTCTATCACGGTATAAAACTTCAAAAAATTAGGTCCTTCCTCAAGTACATTAAGACCTAGTGTTACCTCTTCTAATATCTTTCTTAGCTTTGTTGCACTATCTCTATCTTTTTCGTCGAAAAATATAATTATCTCATTGTATCCAGCTATATAGGCTGAAACACATTCTCTTATAGTCTTTCCTATATCATTAGGGTCAAGTCTTATTTTGATAATTGCCTTTTTTCCCTTATTTTCAGCCAAAGGTGGCTCTATTATTAAGGCACCTGTAGGATCTGCTCTTAATGTCAGAAGGGTTCCTGGATCTATTTTATAGAGTCTAACCCAATCTTTTGGAAGAGATACTATGAAGGTCGACTTACCAACAATCTGAACCTTTCTATGATATACTGTTATAATATTCATATCGTCTCTAGTAACCATTATTTACACCTTCTTTTTGGAACTAAAGATTAAGGTCTATAAAGGATAACTTTGCTAGCATACGATTTCTTATGTCTCCTTGACAACTTTAAAAATGCATATCTTAGTGCAACAAAATACGTCACAACTTCAAGTCTACCAAGTAACATTGCTAATATTAAGATAATCTTTGCACCAACAGGAGCCGCAGCAGAAGTTATACCAACACTTAATCCGACATTACCCATTGCACTTGCAACTTCAAACATAGAATCAGCTATTGAATACTGTGGATATAATCCAGAAAGAGCCATTGAAAGAAATAAGTGAGTTAATAACATCGCTGTCATGACAGCTAAGACTCTTCTTATAAGATCTCCATCTATATAATATCTACCTAATTTAACCCTTGGCCTATATCCAGGAGGATGGAGAAGCATGCCTGATTCGATTCCTATAGTTCTTGTTGCTATTACTAATCTTAGTATCTTTATGCCTCCTGCAGTTGAGAAAGCGCTACCTCCCAGAAGAGCTAATCCAGCTAAGAGTATTTTATATGCGTCATCAGCTTTTGCTAAGTTACCAGCTTGAAATCCTGCAGTTGCACTACTTGAGACAACATGAAATACTATTTGGAGTAGATTAAAATCTTTTTCCATAGTAGGGTTTACTTTCCATAGTACTATAGCCACCACTATAGATGATCCAACTATAAGGGCTTGAGCCTTACTCTCTATACTGTCCTTTAAGTATTTGAACCTCCCAGTGAATAAAGCATAATGATCCTTGAAATTCATAGCACCCCAGTACATGACTAGCATAGCAACTATCAATACAGCTGGTTTATTAAGATAATAACCTAAACTTTGTGTATGAGTAGAAAATCCTGCAGTCGCGATTCCAGTCATTGAGTGGCTTATTGCATCGTATATATTCATTCCAGCTAGATAGAAAAGAGCAGCACCTATTCCTGTTAGAGCTGAATAAATTATAAGCGCTTTCTCGGCAGTTGCCCTAACACTGGCCTCTATTTTTTCCTGTCTTCCTTCTGCAAGATATAATGCCGCGGCTGAAATTCCTGGTTGTGCCATAATACCTACTGTAAATACAACTATACCTAGGCCTCCTTCCCATTGCATAAGGGTTCTCCAAACTTGGAGGGTTTTTGGTATTTGTTCTACTCTAGGAACGTATATTCCATGCCAACTGCTTGGCTGACCTGTGAGTATAGTTAGCCCTGTAGTTGTCCAGCCACTTACACTTTCGAAGAGTCCATCTATATAGGGAATTTTCAATGCCCTAGAGAAGGGTATCGCCTCCAGGATAGGTATTAAGACCCAAGCTAAGACTGTTATTGAAACAGCTGTTGGTGGCTTTAAGGAGGCCCTAGGAAGTTTTGAAAGCAGTACCCCTGTAATTAAATATGCCATACCATAGGCTGTCATAATAAGTGCTGAATCTAACTCAGCTCTTACATCCTTAAAGATAAAAAGAAAGAGACCATAAAGTCCTGAAGCCAAAAGAGCAGTGCTGGTAACAGTCAATATGTATCCTATGTAAGGTATTGGTGTGGTTGGTAATCTCTTCAAGAGCCCTACCTCCTATAGACGCTCCTCTCTGCGCTGGGCATCCTCATTGAATCCTCGGGGTCGGAGGTTTCAGTCATAGCCATTTAAAAGGATAATAGGTCATCATTTATTAAAAACTTTAAATAACTTATTATAATTGTCTATTCTCATTCAGTCTCAAAATCTCTTTGACTAATATCAAAACTCTTTGATCAAAATCACTTTCTGCCTTCCAGACTTTTTGAAGAATACCCATACTTTCTTTGAAGAATTTTTGACATCCACCACTGATTTCACTATAAAAACTCTTTATTAGATTCTCTTTCTTAATAAAAAGTAAAGGGGCCAATATCTTCATGAAGTTTAACACCTGTTCCGTTCCATTACATTCGAGAGTAGATGCGCTGTGAAAAAGAAAAACAACATAACTAGCTATATCATCCTCTAAACCTAATCTCATAAGAAGATTTACAACGTCTAAGTCTTTAACGATAGATGAAGCAATAACTAGAATTTTAGCGAGTTCCTCATAACTAAGATTTCTAAGGTTTTTATCTAATGAGATAGACAAAACATAGTAACTAACGCTGGAGTGGAGTATGCTGTGCCCAGCCTCATGCAGGACTAAAGATTTAAACACAGGATAGCTAAGACCTTTGATTATATTTGCTATTATATGAATCCTAGGAAAACCTGTCCATGCCTCATACATAGTTGGATAAAGGCTCAGAACAGCTACACCTCTTTTATATGACTCGAGTTCCATGGCCATTAAAGCCTTTTCTTTATTTTCATAAAAGTATACCTCCACTAGAGGAGGAATCGAGATTCCTTTTCTTGAAACAAAGTCATAGAAGGAATTAAGTATTTTGATAACATTTCTTATGAAGTTCCTGTCAACATTTCCAGTTACTTTTTTAATTATCTTTGTTTGCATAATTCATCCCAACAAGTTTTAAAGAGACGGAATCTTAATCAATCATTTTTCGATATGGATTGACTTAAGGAAGAAAATAGTTTATAAAGAGAGTTAGAGGAGTCTTTCTTGGTACTTAGTTGGGGGTTTAAACCAGTGCCTGTAAGAGGAAGGATAGTTAGAATATCAGGTCCTCTGGTTATTGCAGAAGGCATGACTGGAGCTAAAATGTATGAAATGGTAAGGGTTGGAGAAGATAGACTTATTGGTGAAATAACAAGAATTCGAGGTGACCTAGCATTTGTACAGGTATACGAATCAACCTCTGGTCTTAAGCCTGGAGAAATTATAGAAGGTACTGGTTATCCACTCAGTGTTGAATTAGGCCCAGGCCTACTTGGGAATATATATGATGGTGTACAAAGGCCTCTTCCGTTAATAGCTAAGATAATAGCAAGTAAAATTCCTCAAAGAAAAATGTTTATAGAAAGAGGAATCGATGTCTCCCCTCTTTCCCACGAACAGAAATGGGCATTTTATCAAGGTGAACCTGAGGACAAGGTTAAACTAAGACCTGGGGATAAGGTTAAACCTGGGGATGTTCTTGGTTGGGTTCAAGAAACCGAGATAGTTAGGCATAAAATAATGGTTCCACCAGACGTCCGTGGAAAGTTAAAATGGCTAACAAGTGACGGTGACTATACCATAACAGAACCCATAGCCGAGGTCGAAGTGAATGGAAAAGTAAAGGAGATCACCATGGTTCATAGATGGCCTGTAAGAGCACCTAGGCCATATAAAGAAAAATTGGAGCCAACAGAACCTCTAATAACTGGCATGAGGATAATAGACACAATGTTTCCTATGGCCAAAGGAGGTACAGGTGCTATACCAGGAGGTTTTGGTACGGGGAAAACAGTAACCTTACATTCGTTAGCTCAGTGGAGCTCAGCTAATGTGGTTATTTATATAGGATGTGGTGAAAGAGGCAATGAAATGACAGAGGTCTTAGTTAGATTCCCCGAATATAAAGATCCCTGGACAGGAAAACCTCTCATGAAAAGAACTATACTAATTGCTAATACAAGTAATATGCCTGTTGCAGCAAGAGAAGCAAGTATATATACTGGGGTCACTCTTGCCGAGTATTATAGAGATATGGGATATGACGTTCTTCTAGTAGCTGATTCCACAAGTAGATGGGCAGAGGCACTTAGAGAAATAGCTGGAAGATTAGAAGAAATGCCCGCTGAGGAAGGCTATCCCAGTTACTTAGCTAGCAGGTTAGCTGAGTTTTATGAAAGAGCTGGAAGAGTAATAACCTTAGGAGATCCCGAGAGGACCGGAAGTGTTACTTTAGTAGGTGCAGTAAGCCCTCCAGGAGGTGACTTTACGGAACCAGTAACAAGTCACACAAAGAGATTTATAAGAGTATTCTGGGCTCTTGATACTAAACTTGCATATAGTAGACACTATCCCGCAATAAACTGGCTTCTAAGTTATAGTGCATATACCGACACTGTTGAGGAATGGTGGAGCGAAACTGTTGATCCTCTCTGGAGAGAGTATAGAGATGAAGCTATGGCAATATTAAATAGGGAAGATGAGCTTATGGAGATAGTCAGACTTGTTGGGACAGAAGGTCTTGATGAAAAAGACAAGTTAGTATTAGAAACTGCAAGGCTTATTAAAGACGGTTTTCTAAAACAGAACGCCTTCGATCCTATAGATGCCTTCACTCCACCTCTGAAACAATTCAAGTTACTAAAGATGATAATGGATATTCATAGGAAGGCCTTGGAAATGATCGAAAGAGGCTTTACAGTTGCTCAGATAAAGGAAGGCCTTGGAAGGTTATACCTTAATATTGTAAGAGCAAAGTTTACAGTTCCTAATAATAGATTAGAAGAAATAGATGTGCTAGAAGAAAGAGTTCTCAAGGCGTTAGAAGATTATGAAGCCAAGGTGATCATCCATGGCTAGCTTAACTGGAGTTAGAGAATATACAAGGATAACAGAAATTAAAGGACCCTTATTAGTTGTCGAAGGTGTTTCTAGAGTAGCTTATGATGAGATAGTCGAAGTTGAACTAGCCACAGGAGAGAGGAGAAGAGGTAGAGTCTTAGAGGTCAATAGAAATATTGCAATAGTACAGGTCTTCGAAGGAACTACAGGCATTACCACCATTGGAACTAAGGTTAGATTTCTTGGGAGACCCCTTGAAATACCCTTAAGCGAAGATATGCTTGGTAGAATTTTTAACGGTCTAGGTGAGCCTATAGATGGAGGCCCTCCTATAATAGCCGAGGAAAAGAGAGACATAAACGGTGCTCCATTGAACCCAGCTGAAAGAGATTATCCTGAAGATTTTATACAAACTGGAGTAAGCACCATAGATGGTATGAACACTTTGGTGAGGGGTCAGAAACTTCCTATATTTAGCGGTAGTGGCCTTCCACATAATATTTTAGCGGCACAAATAGCTAGGCAAGCCACCGTAAGGGGAGAACATGAAGAGTTTGCAGTCGTGTTCTCTGCTATAGGTATAAAGTATGATGACTATTATTTCTTTAAAAAGTTCTTTGAAGAGACGGGAGCTCTTAATAGAGTTGCTATGTTCGTAAACCTTGCAGATGAACCAGCTATGATAAGACTTGTTACACCAAGAACTGCACTTACTCTTGCAGAGTATCTAGCATATGAAAGAGATATGCACGTTCTTGTCATACTTACAGATATGACAAACTATGCTGAGGCCCTAAGAGAAATAAGTGCTGCTAGAGAAGAAGTCCCAGGAAGACAGGGATATCCTGGTTATCTTTATAGTGATCTTGCAAGTATTTATGAAAGAGCAGGAAGGGTTAAAGGAAAAAAGGGCAGTATAACACAGATGCCTATATTAACCATGCCTAATGATGATATTACACACCCCATACCTGATCTGACAGGATATATAACAGAAGGTCAGATCGTATTAAGTAGAGAATTATATAACAGAGGTATCTATCCACCAATAAATGTTCTAATGAGCCTTTCGAGACTTATGAAAGAGGGTATAGGCCCTGAAAAGACTAGGGAAGATCATGCTGAAGTAAGCAACCAGCTTTATGCAGCATATAGTAGAGGTGTTGAGCTCAGAAGCTTAGCTGCTGTTGTTGGAGAGGAAAGCCTCAGCAAAGTAGAAAGGCTCTACCTTAAATTCGCAGAGGATTTCGAAAGAAAGTTCCTAAGCCAGGGCACTAGAGAAAACAGAGATATAGAAAAAACCTTAGACCTCGCCTGGAATGTCCTCTCGATCTTACCTGAGGAAGAGCTTACAAATGTAAGAGAAGAGTATGTGAAGAAGTATCACCCAGAATACAAAGGGGGTTAGTTTTTGGTAGAGCTTCCTAACCCTCTTTTTACAGCATTAGAGGAAGTTCGAAGAGAGAGAATTCGAGGAGCTGCATGGAGTGCCTTGAGGGTTCTTGAAGGACTTCTTGATTCTCTCAATGCGAATAAAAAACTCTGTGGGATTAATGAAAAAGTCTATGGAATGATAATAGATGCCAATCCTTCTATGTCAAGCCTCTATTGGGTTGCTATGGTTTTTAAAAAAGGATGTGAATTGGGTGACCCAGAAAATTATCTAAGAAAATTACTTTTTGAAATATCCGAAGCTAGAAGAAAGATACCTGATGTTTCTCTGGTGATATTCGAGAGAGGGACAAAGGTTCTTACTCTAAGCTATAGCAGCAACGTAGAGCTTGTCTTAAGAAATGCCTTTAGAAGAGGTGTCTTAGGCCAGGTTATAGCGCTTGAATCAAGACCTGGAGGCGAAGGAATAAATCTTGCTCAAAATCTTAAGAAATTCGGCGTAAATATTAGAGTTGTCCCAGATAGCACAATGCACATTTATCTTAAAAAAGTTGACATTATAATGGTTGGTGCGGATAGCATAACCCGTGATGGTTGTCTTGTACACAAAGTTGGTACAGAACTCTTAGCTAGAGAAGCTTTAAAAGAAAAAAGACCACTTTTTGTAGTCTTTGAACCATTTAAGATAAACATAGGCTTCAATTGCAGTGGTTTTCCTATGATCACGAGAAAATATGAAATTGAAGGCTGGGGAGAAGAGACTTATCCTCTTTTTGATATGACTTCACCAGAGCTTATTTCAAGAGGTATAACCAGCGAAGGTATCTTTATCTGGGAGCCTGGCAAACTGAAAGATGTCGCTGAAAGTTTTATGAGAAGAATATTTGATTAGAGACCATTTACTATTACTTTTTTAGACAAGTTTTGAATAAAGCTTTGTTTTTATTTAATAGAATGTCTACTATCTTCATAGAAACTTTGGACACACTTTTAATTTTAACATATAAGAAATAAACCTATTCACTTTCCGATGCCTCGATTTTTATAAGCCCCGTTAGACTCTTGGAAGTGCGAGGGGGTTGCTGTGGGTGCTAGAAAAAAGCGAGCGCCACGTCGTGGAAGTTTAGGATTTTCACCAAGAAAAAGGGCATCAAAAATTGTACCTAGGATTAAGAGTTGGCCAAGTACAGATGTAGGTCAGCCAATAGCTTTAGGATTCCTAGGATACAAGGTCGGTATGACCCATGTTTTTATGATAGATGATAGGCCTGGGAGCCCAACCTATGGAAGGGAAATTTTCGTACCAGTTACTATAATTGAGACACCTCCTATGCTGGTTCTGGCTATAAGACTCTATGGTTATGATCCTAATAAAGGTCTTTATTCTATGGGAGAGGCCTGGACTACTCCTCCACCAGAGCTTGAGCTTTGGAGAAGGATAAGCACTATAGGATCTCTTGATACTGACAAGATGCTGAAGAGATTAGAAGATGTTATAGAGCAAGCAAAAGAAGTGAGAATACTAGCCGCTACCCAACCAAAGCTTGTAGGTGGCCTTGAGAAAAAGAAACCAGATCTTCTTGAAATAAAGTTGGGAGGAATAAATGATACCAACAAGGTTTTCGGTTATGCTAAAGATAAATTAGGACAACTTATAGATATAAAAGAGGTGTTTAAAGAGGGTCAAATGGTCGATGTGATTGCAGTCAGTAAGGGTAAAGGATTCCAAGGTGTTATAAAGAGATGGGGAGTCAAAGAGTTGCCAAGGTGGCATAAACATAGAAAAGGTAGCAGAAAAATAGGTGCAAGGAGTCATGGTCGTAGCACTTGGTGGGAAACACCAGCTGCTGGTCAGACAGGATATCATAGAAGAACAGAATATAATAAAAGAATATTAATGATTAGTGATGAAGGTTTTAAGATAGTTCCAGCAGGAGGGTTTTTACATTATGGATTAATTAGAAGTACATATGTTATGCTTCACGGGAGTATTGCAGGATCGGTAAAGAGGCCTATTGTTCTCAGATATCCTATAAGACCACCGAGATGGATTAAAAAGACGGGAATAAAGAAACCTGTTATAACTTATATCAGCATTCAGAGTAAGCAGGGTAATTAGGTGATCATAATGTCTATTTTTTATACAAGCATGCTGTTAAACATATCTGATCCGTTAAGAGTTCCTATATTTAATTTAAATGGAGAAACCATAGATGAAATAGAGTTGCCCTTAACTTTTAGGTTGCCTGTTAGAACCGACATAATAAAGAGAGTATATTATAGCGAATTTACAGCCAGATTACAACCTAAGGGAAGAAATATACTAGCTGGCAAGAGAACAACAGCAAAGAGTTTGGGAGTAGGTTATGCTCTTGCAAGAGTTCCTAGGATAAAAGATTCAACAAGAGCAGCCTTTGCTCCTATGACTGTAGGCGGAAGAGTCGCTCATCCACCTAGGGTCGGGAAGAGAATACACGAAGAGGTAAACAAAAGAGAAAAAATAATTGGGACTATGAGTGCTCTTGCAGCGACTTCAAGAGCTGGTATAGTTAGAACTAGGGGCCATGTTTTTGATACGGAAAAATTGCCGGTAATTATAGAGAATGAGATTCTCTATAAAATAAAAAAGACTAGAGATGCTATTAATTTGCTTGGTAAGCTTGGGCTATACAAGGATATAATTAGGGTCAAGGAAAGAATTAGAGTAAGGGCTGGTAAGGGCAAGATGAAGGGCAGAAGATATAAGGTTCCTGTATCAGTGCTGTTCATATTGAATAATAGGAGGTCCCCTTTTGCCAGATCAGTACAAAGTCTTCCTGGGGTTGATATCGTTGAGCCTAGACTGGTCAATGTGCTTCACTTAGCTCCTGGCGCAGTTCCTGGAAGGCTAACCTTAATAGATCTAAATTCATTAAAAGAACTTGAAAAGAGGTTTAAGGTGAATCTGCCATGAATGATCTCGGAGATGTAATAATAAGAGCTATCATGAGCGAAAAATCATTAAGATTCATGGAAGAAGAAAATACGTTGACCTTTATAGTAAGACGGGATTCTAGCAAACTGGAGATTAAACAGTCTGTAGAGAAGATGTTAGGGGTTAAGGTTGAAAGGGTAAGAACCTTAATCACACCTAAGGGCGAGAAGAAAGCCTATGTTAAGCTCTCCAAGGAGTATAATGCCTCTGAAATTGCCTCAAGACTAGGAATTGTAGCATAGTGAGTTATTTCATTCTCTTTGAGTAGTATTTATTAAAGAAAAGTTCGATTGAGACAGTGAGTTTTCGTAAATTGTGATAGGTTGTTTTCTTAGATCCCTGCCAGATGTTATAAAGCTTTTCCAATGATTTTTAGTCAGAAGGCTTTCCATCTTATTTTTCCAAACACTTTTATAAACCTTATGATTTGGTATTAATGCCTTCTTTTACCTAAGCTTACTATTTTTGGAATACTAAATAATAGTCCTCTTAATTCTCTTATATTAACACTTGAAAAGTTCCTCTCTATGACTTCTGGATCCTTTCTAATGCTTATGACCCAATTTTCCATAGCCTCAAAGGTTTTGTCAATAAGCATGTTTATGATTCTTCTAACTAATGGATTCCTAATCTTTTCAATTATTTTGGGATATATGTCCTTCGAGAAATCTATGCTTATATCCCAGCCAGCGATAATACTTTCAATAGCCTCATTGGGTAAACCTTTCATAACTTTAAACCCAGCTTTTCCTTCAATCCTTGTTCCACCTATTGGTACCAAAAACAGAGGAAAGGTCCATCCTTTGAAACCTTCCTCCTTTAACCGATCAATGACTTCTGTCGTTTTCGCATAATCATCAGAAGTAGCATCCGGAAAGCCTATTATGTACGTCAGGCATGGGTACCAATAATTTTCGTTAAGAAGTTTACTTCCTTCAACAACTATCCATGGCCAGTCTT
The DNA here is from genome assembly GCA_027082825.1 of Acidilobaceae archaeon. Taxonomy (GTDB): domain Archaea; phylum Thermoproteota; class Thermoprotei_A; order Sulfolobales; family Acidilobaceae; genus JALWTO01. Next base: position 25,589 of record JALWTO010000033.1, on the reverse strand, counting down.
TTGGTTTCCACGGATAAGGTTTTCCTCTAAAGTACCTATCGACTATTCTGGGACTTCCACTTTCAAAACCCACTTGAGGAAATAGAGGATTGTTTTCAGAGAGTTCATTTAACTCAGAAATATACTCAACAGCGTTCTTTAAAACTAAAGCGGAGGAGAGAGTTACATGACTAAATGTTATCATATTAATGCTATATTTTTTAATGACCTTCATTGTCTTCTCGAAGAGATCCTTTACTGTCCTAGAGTTTAACGAAAGACCTTTAGCACCATAGAGTAGAACGTCTTCAGTAACAAAGTTTATTTCTTTAGCTCCAGCCTTAGCATTAGTTTCAGCTTCTTTCAATATTTTGTCAAGAGGCATCGACCTAAAGAATAACATTGTTGGCTTGCAGAACTGACATCCTCTAGGACAGCCTCTTGTTATTTGTATATGTCCGTTTCTAGAAGGAGTGACTATTGTAGGTATCTCTTCAGGAGGAACCATTTTTCCAGTAACAAATTTAGGAACTTCTTCTCCATTAAGAAGTTTTCTGACCACTACAGGAAAGGTTATCTCGGCCTCTCCCTCGTAAAGAACGTCAATATTAAACTTCTTCTCTAAACCTCTTAATTGCCATATACCAGGACCACCCACTATCACCTTGAAATTATATTTTTCTTTTAATCTGGAAATTTTATACATAAGTTTTTCAAATTCATGGGCTGTGCATGTTTTACCACCACCAGTCATCACTCTCAATGTCCAAGAAACTGGAGCAAGTCCTTGAGGATCAACTGTATGAACTCCTATAATTCTAGTATCTTTATCGATAACTTTTTCTAAATGTTCTGGTGGAACTATGGAGATTTCATCCCTTCTGAACCCAGCAACTAATAACGAAGCTTCTACCTTCCCTAAGGCGTAAGGAGCATGAACAGCTCTGCCCTTTTCCATCGGAACTGCTGGTGCGAGAATCCTATACTCTACAAACCTTGGGATCAACCTTAGGGGAAGGCATAGTCCAAAACCTAGGGTATTTACACCTGAAAAGTCAGTGAAAAGAGCTCTGTCGGCAGTTAGGATTATCTCGGCCAAGGCTATCACCTCGGGGGGAAAAATCTTAGATATATTAATTGTTGTTCAGAGGAGATACATTTTTATACATAATAGAATAGCCCCTACATGTTGTTGAGGTTTCTGAACCCTGAACCGCATACTTCTTCCATAGATCCATTCCCTGGCAAACCGCATCTCGTAAATATAATCCCTTTATGATCCACCTTCTGGTGAGAGTGAGGAAAAGAGAATATAAGGTAATAAGAGTTCAGCTAAGACTAACTAAACCATGTAATGGGTTGATTCTAGATAGAGATGTTATTGGTGCTATAAATATTGGGTTGAAGCATTTTATCCTCAGATGGGAGCATTCCCCCTCTACCGTGACTTCTAATTATCTTTGAACACTTTTAATCACAGTAGGTGGTTCATCATGGTATCTCTCGGAGCCCTTCATTGCAGAGACCCACCTTTAGTTGCATAAAGGCTCATTACCCGTGGATCTCGGAACCCCGAGGCCAGCAGACAAATCTTATTAACAATCTCCTCAATGCTATGTTCCATGGCGCTATAATGTCCTTAATGGCTTAAAGCGTCTTAAAAACCTTTGCTTAGTAAACAGCTATACCCGAGGTAATTATGAATGTCCCAAATTGATAAAGAAGCAATTAATGGATACATATGACCACTAGGTTATATTCTTATTCTTTATAAAAATTTTTGAGTCCCCTCTCTCTCAGTAGAAAAAGAGGTGTCAAGAGTTGTCATCGATAGAGGAGATAAGGCCTGGAGGTATTCGAGAGAGAAGAATAAGTGCCCATAGCCATATTAAAGGACTTGGTCTTGATGAGAAAGGTAAAGCAAAGAAAATAGCTGATGGTCTTGTTGGCCAGGAAGAGGCTAGAGAGGCCGCCGGTGTAATAGTTCAAATAGTTAAGGAAGGTAAATTTGCAGGAAGAGGAATACTTCTGGCTGGGCCTCCAGGAACAGGCAAAACTGCCATTGCCATAGCAATTGCTAGAGAACTTGGTGAAGATACACCTTTCGTTTCACTTAATGCAGCAGAGATATATAGTGTTGAAAAAAAGAAGACCGAGGTTATGATGCAGGCTCTTAGACAGGCTATAGGAATGCGTATCAAAGAGAGAAGGACCGTTTATGAGGGAGTGGTTACGGAGTTTAGACCTAAAGTGAGAAAAGCAAGAGGAGTTGCATATGGCTATTTAGGTTTTGGAGGTTCAGAACTTACCTTAGAAACGCAGGATGACAGCCTAAAGATATCGGTCGGTCCTGAAATAACTGAACAATTGATGTCTCTTAATATAAAGGTGGGAGATGTTATTGTAATAGATGCTGAGACAGGAACTGTGAGAAAGATAGGGAAGGTAAAGAGCAAAGCAAAAAAGATATATGACGTAGAGCCCTACAGAGAGGTTCAAATTCCATCTGGTTCCGTTAAGAAAACCAAGGAGATAATAAGAGTCTTAACATTACATGACGTAGATTTATATCATGCGGCTGAAAGGACTTTTTTCAGCTTCTTTGGAGTTTTTGGAACTGAAAGAGAGATAAGCGATGAGATCAGAAAGAAGACAGACGAAACTGTTAAGAAGCTTGTAGATGAAGGAAGAGCAGAACTTGTACAAGGTGTGCTTTTTATAGATGATGCCCATCTCCTAGATCTGGAAGCATTTTCGTTCTTAACCAAGGCCATGGAAAGTGAGTTTTCACCAATAATAATTTTGGCAACTAACAGAGGAATGGTAAGAATAAGAGGTACTGACATAAAGGCTCCTCATGGAATGCCCAGAGATCTTTTGGATAGGCTCTTGATAATACCAACAAGGCCTTATTCTGAGGACGAATTGAGAGACATAATAATGATTAGAGCCGATGAAGAGGATGTCCCCCTTGAAGATTCAGCATTAGAACTACTAACTAAAATAGCTTTAGATAGGAGTCTTAGATATGCTCTCCAGCTTATGGAACCTGCAAAGATAGTAGCTCTCAAGAAGGGTAGACATAAAGTTGCAGCAGAAGATGTCAAGGAAGTTTCAAAGCTCTTTACAGATGTGAAAACCAGTATGGAGATGGTAGAGAAGTATGAGAATTTATTAGTTTCTTAACTATCTTAATCTAATATAAAATTATGGATATAAAGGTCCTATTCTTTAATGTTGTTGATTTATGTCTCTTTTCTCAGAATATTTTTAATCTTCTTCTCTCTAGAAAAGCATGGCAGGGCCCGTAGCTCAGCCTGGTAGAGCGGCGGGCTTTTAACCCGTAGGTCCCGAAGGCCCTGGCCTATGGGAGCGGAAGTCCCGGGTTCAAATCCCGGCGGGCCCGCCACAAAACAGAATGGGCTCCTAAAATTCTTTAACAATAGAGTTTATATTAGTCTATGGAAGTTTACAATTTTATAATTTTAAGTGTTCTACGTCATAAACAAGTTGAGGAGTTTTGGTGGCATATGTTGGAGACCTCCGAGAGCACGTGTAAAAGGGCTGAGAAATATATTAGGTCAACCAAAAAAATTCTGAATGAAATTAGGAAGAATGCAAAAGAAGAAAGAATGGAAAGATTAGGTTTGAACTTTAAAAAACTATTAGATTCTATTCAAAGATATTTAGATGATGCCAAATATTTCATTGAAATAAGAAAATGTGAAACAGCACTAGTTGCCTCATCTTATGCTGAAGGTCTTTTAGATTCGTTAAGATATATGGATCTTGTTGAAATTCCTTGGAATGAAATATATGAGAGTAAAAAAGTCTTTGTAGCAGGCACTTTTGAAATAGTTCATCCAGGTCATTTAAAGTTATTAGAATTTGCCTCAAGACTAGGAGAGGTCTATGTTGTTGTGGCTAGAGATTCTAATGTTAAGAATGTCAAAGGACGAGAACCTATAGTTTCTGAGAATACAAGACTCCAAGTTATTAAAGCAATAAAATATGTTAAAGAGGCTTATTTAGGGCATTTAAACGACATGCTAGAATCAGTTAATAGAATAAAACCTGATATAATTGTTTTAGGACCAGACCAGAACTTTAAGGAAAACGAGCTAGCCGATATTATACATAAAAAATATGGATTTAGACCCGAGGTTATAAGGTTTCCTAAGAAAGAAGTTTTTGGCGAAGGAATGTTTGGAGTCAGGGATATATATAGAAGGGTCTGCAAAGAATTTTGCCAGAAGAACCAGTAGTCCTTAAAAGAAAGAATTTAAATTGTTGTCTAAATTGTTGACAAAGTTATATGGCCATCATTTACTTGGCCGTACTACTATGTTATACAAAATAGTAGTGCTATACTATATTAAAATTAAACTCTTCATATTTAGAGGTAATATCAGATATACATTCTTTTATAGAGGATTCTAGCTCTTTTAGAGAATTTGAATAAAATAGGTGCGATCTGCTATTTCTATCATCTGAAGACCCAAAGCCTTTAATATAATCTAAATTCTTATTTGATAAACACAAGGAAATTCTATTTTCGAATGTCTTTCCCCAAACTTCTGTACTAAGTATTATCTTAATAATGTTTGTATAGATATTTGATGTTATCTGATCAATGTGCCATCTTAGCTTCTTTGTTTTCCTGATATGTCTTAGAAGCCTAGCTCTAAGTCCTCCAGGCCCCCCAGCACTTCCTATATATGCATAAAAACCTGGACCAGCTCTTATCTTTCTTTTAGACATTGTTATCAATATACTTTTGCTAACCTCTATTATAATAATATAACCCCCTTTAGCTTTCGGAAGTTCTTGGAAGAGTTTGTCTATATACTTCATAATTATCTCTCACCTTTTAAAAATCACTAGCCCGTTTAGTCTACTATGTTATTAATGTCGTTTGTAGCAAAATAATAGTTTCTTATTAGATAATTTAACTTAACATAAACAGTCTTATATGGCCGTCACATTCTTAATCATAATGACTGCCCTTAGCACACTTACATGGAATATTAGTTATAATAGTAGAGAACCGTTCCCTGTCCTAGGTCATCGTAGACCAAACTGCCCAAAGATTATTGCCCCACTAAACAAAAAAGGTGTGACTATGAAAAAGAAAGCTCTTTGTCCAGAAATAATATTAATTATAGAGAGAATAATGCAGAAAACATTATTCTATAGACCACAAGCAATATCTATTAATGTTCTTCACCCACTGACCTTAAAAGACTATTCACTTACTTAAGCATCTGGAGTATTTTAACAACTAGGGAGATTTTTAAATATGTATTTTAATTAACATCTTTAATGAAGCCATCAGTCATATGGTGATGAAGGCGATTTTCGTAAGGCGGTTATGTGGTGCCGTCTATATAGCCCCCCTGATGAACCATTGAAAAAGATTAGGTGGTTGAGAGGGGAGGCTGTACAGATATCGTGTACAGGCAACTACTACAAAGCAGAAAGCATCTCTAAACTCTTCTCTTTGTGTTATTAAAGAAATTGGATACCTTATAAAAGTAAAGAAATATTTAAAAAATTAGAATCTTATTGTACTTACAGACGGTTTTATTACATCTAATGAGGCTATCTTAATAAATCTGTTTCTTTCATAGATAAACTCTACATTATTTCTGGATGGATCTACTATAAATTCTATTTGTATCGAACCTCCATTAACTCTGGATTTAAAAATTATTTTCACTTGATTTTCAATACTTATTTTTCTTATATCAAATTCGGGTTCTAATATAACGCTTTCCCCTGGAGGTTCTTTTGATCTAATAACAAGATAGTCTCCATTTCTTTCAACCTCAACCTTAAGTGTCCCCTTGTAACTATAATAAATCCCTTCTAGGATGGAATAAAGTTTTTCGGATTTGTTAAATGGTAGATCATCTGGATCCCTACCTAGCTCAATTGCCAGAGCTGTCATAGCTATGTCCCTAGGAAGTAAAGCACCGTTTGCTAGAACACTTATGGATAAGAGCTTATTAGAGAGGTATCCAGCATATCCCGTATAAACTAAAACAGAACCGCTATGACCTATTAATCTATCATCAAACACATTATTATAAATTATAAGCCCTAGTCCGTATGAATCATTACCAAAAAGTTGAAATGGCAACTTTACTCTAGGTTTCTCCATCTCCCTTATATATTTTGGACCTAGAATCTCTGTTCCATCAAGGGTTCCTCCATTAGCCAAAGCTTGCATGAATTTGGCCAAATCTGGAGAACTACTATACATCCCTCCATCGGCATAGATAGTTCCTGGTATTCTTGAGGGTTTAGGGGGTTTCTTGGTGTTATCATAGGGTTTTGCAAGTAAAGGATCTTCTTTTGCCTCATCATAAGAAGGTTTGGTTCTTGCAAGTTTTAATGGCTCTATTATATTCTTTTTTATATATTCTGAGTAGATCATACCGCTTACTCTTTCTATTATAAAGCCTAAGGCAACAAAACCTTCATTTAGATAAAAGAATCTTTCTCCTGGACTTGCAATAGCCCACTTCCTTGAGCCTTCTTCTAACCATTTCAGAACTTGCAGAGGTTGCGAGTAAGGAAGCCAGGTAAAAGTTTGGCCCATATAGCTTGAAATCTGAGCTTCAGCATAGCCTAGAGCAGGTATTCCACTAGTATGGCTAAGAAGATGCCATATTCTTATGGGTTCATTCTTAACCCTGAGCTCTATAGGTAGATATTTCTCAGCAGGATCATCAAGGCTAAGCTTACCTTTTTCTATAAGTTGCATTACTGCAGTTGCTGTAAAAACCTTTGTTATTGAGGCTATTTCGTATATTGTTTCGAGGGTGGCTTTAAGACCTTTTTCTAGATCCCTGAAACCATATGCCCCACTTCTGCTAATCTCTCTATTTTTCATTATTGTAAAAGTCAGACTTGGAACGAAGAGCTGTGACATCTTTTCTGTTATGTAATTATGCAAAAGTCTATCTTTCAAGATGATCATCCTTGTTTCTAAATATAAGTATTGAAAATTTCTGTTTTTAGACTTTTTGCAGCTGATAAATATCTTTATTGACATCTTTTTATCATGTTTAAATATATTAATTAACTAGATCTTCTTATAAAAATCGTTAAGAACTAGCAGATTCTAAAAATTGAAGAAAATTTTTTAATAAGCATTATCTAAATATTAGGTTTGAAAATCAAGGTGCCCTAAAAAATGGAGAAGTTGAGGGTCTTTATAGCAGTTGATATAGACGATCCATTTTTAGTCTCAATGGTTGACAGAATCAAGGATACTATAGCTTCAACAGGGGTTCCAATGAAGCTCGTAGAATCATATAACTATCATATAACATTAAGGTTTATAGGAGAGATACCCAGCTTTCTTGTTGAAGAACTGCAAAACGAGGTACTTCAAAAGATAAAGTTTGATTTATTCAGGTTATCGCTTAAGGGATTAGGTGCCTTTCCAACAATTTCTAGACCAAGGGTCATATGGATTGGTGTTTCTGAAGGCAGCAAGTATCTGAAGAAATTAAAAAATGATATTGAGAAAGGGTTAAGAAAGCTAGGAATACCTCCAGAAAAGGAAAAGGAATTTTCTCCACATCTGACTATAGCTAGAATAAAAGGAACTAGAAACCTAGGCTCGTTAATTAAAATTTTAAATGAATATAAGGATCAGGAGTTAGGATCTATGGAAGTTAAATATATCAGATTGAAGAAAAGCATCTTAACAAGATCAGGTCCTATATATGAGACACTGATGGAGGTTATGGGTTCTTGAGCCGGAATATCGAGGAAAATATCATTAAACTTTTAAGACCTTCCTCGATTCAACTAAAGTTTCTAAACAATGTTTATCTTTTGATAAAGAAGAAATTAACCGATTGTCTCTCAAAGAGACAGCTAGATGCTATAGTTGAGCCTGAAGGAAGTTTTGCCAAGAATACTTTGCTTTCAGATAAATGGGAACTTGATATTTTTATTTTATTTAAGAATGTTAGTGAAGAATGGATCATTAATAACTCAGAAGAATTCCTAAGAGAGTGTCTTAAAGGATTCCCAATAAGTCTTAGATACGCCCAACATCCCTATATAACGGTACATTTGATGGGTATACAAGCTGATGTAGTTCCTGCTAAACTTATTGAAAAACCAATAGGTACTCTTGGTGTTGATAGAACCCCCTTTCATACAAGTTATATAAGAAGAAAGATAGGAAAAAAACCAAGATTAGCTGATGAGATTAGACTTCTGAAGTCATTTTTTAAAGGTATAGGAACTTATGGTGCCGAAAGCAGCATAGGAGGATTTTCAGGTTATTTGGCAGAGTTGCTTGTAGTCTATTATGGAAGTTTTAAAAAAGTGCTTGAAGAAGCCTCCAAATGGAGGCCTGGAGTATTTCTTGATATTGAAGGTATTGGAAATGAAAAATTACTAAAAAGGAAATATAAGAATTCTGTGATGATAGTAGTAGATCCTGTGGACCCAGAGAGAAACGCTGCAGCTGCTGTTACATTTGAGAAATTTTCGACATTCATACTCTCAGCAAGGGCATATCTAAGAAAACCCTGCAAAACATATTTTCATATATATGCCCATGAAAGAAAGAAAGTATTAGAGAAAAAAGAGATTAGAGATATCCTTCCAAGAACGGTTATATTGTATTTTGAAGGAGATTATGAATATTTATCTAAAGACTCCCTTCTAGGTAAATTGAAGAGACTAGAAACATATATAGCAAATGCACTTAGACTTTATGGATTCAAGGTAGTGAGACACAAATTTTATACTGATGAAATAACTAGAGCAGCTATATTTTTCGAATTAGAGTCATTTAACTTGCCAGAAGTTGAGTTGTTAGAAGGTCCTTATTCTTGGGACTTACAAGAAAGAACCTTAAGGTTTCTTGTGAAAAGATCAGAAGAAAGAGGAAGCGTATGGATAAGTAAAGATGGTAAATTAATAGGGGTCAGAAAGAGAAGATTTGTTAGAGCGTCTGATTTAATTATTTATGTGCTTGAATCTGCACCAAAAATGAAATTCACCAGAAGCTTTAAGGTTCTTCGTGGAGATGAGGCTAAAGGATGGTTACACTTAACTCTAACGTCTTTTATTTCAGAAGTTCCTGTATGGATGAGCTGCCTCTGACCGATCCTAGGGTCATATATGCTATTTCATTTCCAAGACCTTTGATTTCCTGTTCTAAGAGGATTAACGAACTGAAGTCAATGGGCATAGATTCCATTCTTAGCTGCGGAAGGACTAGGCTTTGGACTCCTTTTGGTGAAATTAAGATCTTAGGTAAAGGACATGCTGGAATAGTTCTTCTCTCTAGATATGGAAGAGAAATAATTGCCATAAAGATAAGGAGAAGTGACAGCAAACGAAAAAGTCTAAGAGAGGAGGCACATTACCAGGACATATGTGCACTGGCTGGCATAGCTCCAAAGGTTGTAGACTTTTCAGATGATTTTATACTGTCTGAAGTCATTAAAGGTCCTCTTTTATTGGACCTAGTTAAAGGAGAGACTCTAAACTATAATCATTTGATAGAATCAATCGAATCTTTAGCTATACTTGATAAAATGAATATATTGCATGAGGAAATACATAGACCTTTAAAAAATATAATTTTTAGTGACTCTAAGGCCTTAATAATAGATTATGATAGCGCTAAGAGAGGATGCGGGAATCTTTCTAAGTTTACTTCATGGTTGTTTAAGTTCCTGAAGATAGATAAGAAATTAACAGAACCGGTTTTATTTGAAGAACTAAGAAAGTACAAACGTTTATGTCATAGAAGAATTGACTATATAAAAGATCTGCTAAATGGTATTGTTTTAGATATAAAGGAACAAAGCTTGTAGGTCAATGAGTTTTTATTTCTTCTAGATTTTGTCCCTCTGTAGCGAGAGTTCTTTCTAGGGCAACTTCTCCTCCTCTCTCTAGAATTAGGAAACCCATATCGATATGTCTTGCCTCAAATTCTGCCCTGCTCATAATTTTCACCTTAAGAGGTCTCATAGATAATTTTCGTCCACATCTCGGGCATCTAGGTTCATCAAAACCACTTAAGACCTGTTCTGGTGTTGGAGCACCGCTATATTTAGATCTGTTCTTAGGATCCCCTAATGCATATCTATAGAAGACAAAACCACAATGTGAACATACAAAAAAAATTTTCCCTATCCCAGCATGTCTATTACCCACTCTAGGCACCTCCTCTTGCTTCAAAAAACTAGGCTGGTATTACCTAAGACGCCATAAAGTTAAAGGAGGTATTACTTGCTATTATAGGTTTAGCCCTTTGTAAACATCTGTAAGGCTGTTACTATAACCAGGTTATTAAATTGTATGAGTATAACTCCTTACAATTATCTGTTATCATAAATTATTGAGAAAAGCTTTTATGCCCACAGAGCTCCCACTTACCACTTAACTTCTAGTTAATACGCCAGCAATTTATACTTTAAATTACACGGATAAAACTGAGAAATCTGGTATGAATCTAAAAGAAGAGGTAGAGAAATAATCATGAAGCGAAGCTTTGGACTGATATCAAGGCTTTTAATAGTAATAGGTTCAGCTATAATTTTAGCTGGGCTTTTAAGCCACCTTTTTGGTGTTAAAACAACCTCTCATTGGAACGGAGAAAGTTTTCTAGGAAAAAATGAGTACTTAGCTATAATGATATGGTCACTCTCGTCTAGTGGCAAAGTTTCGATGAAAACCACAAATGCTAAACAAGTTCTTTATGCATTTGTAAAAGGAAATCCTTTGAGTTTGGTTATGAATAGTTCTGCTTTTGGAATAAAGATAAAGAAGACAGAAACAACTCATGATTTCAGAGCAGGAGTTTTCTATGCATCTGCCAAAGTTAGTATGGATCCTTTTGCATTAGCTTTTCTTGCGTCGCGATTCAAAAAGGGAAATTCTACTTTAAACCTGCAACTTACACCTTCTGAAAGCGCAATATTTGTTCTTATACCGTCAAAAACTAATTCGATGATTCAATTTAATGTTAAGTTTAACGTTGTCGGATATAGAAGAATGAACTTCTCTCAAACATTAGTTACAGGGATAGCCTTTGTAATAATTGGTATTTTAATTCCTTACATGAAAACTAGATCACCAGATAAATAGAGGTCTATGAGGTTACCATTTAAAATAAAGAAATTTTAACCTCAGAAAGTATGCCAATGATGTGGCTTTCAAACAGATCCTAACAATCTTTATAAAGACTTTATATTTTTTAAAGAATTGTTTAGCGGTAGTCCTGCAGTTGTCTATACATGATAAACTAAACACCATCTGAAACTTGAACGAAGTCTCATGGAAAAGAACAAAGAACTAAGTTAAGGCCGAAGCTAGAGTAGCCTATCTGAAAAACTTCAAACATTCAAATAAATAATCTGTGTTTCGGAACAATATCCGTATTATCTAAGTCAGAGTAATGTGAAGTAGAATATTACAAAATCCGATATTTAGAAGTTTCAGTTTTAAGATAGTTTAAATAGGGTCTAACAAAGTTCTGATTTCAGTGGTGAGATGCCTATGCCTGTGGAGATTTCAGATTTGGATATGTTCTTAAACATAGCAAAGAGAGCAAAAGAGTGTAGGGTTAAAAGAGTCAGAAAGAGTGATATAGTTAAGATAAAGGCTAGAACTCGCAGATACCTTTACACATATAAGACCACAAAGGACAAGCTTGATGAAATACTCTCTAAGCTCAGCTGTTCTAAAATAATAGATGTTGATGAAGGAAAAGAAATCAAAAAATAAAGAGATTCATTGGCTGATCTTGAGGTTATTCTAGCTCTTTATATACAAATGTAACCTTGTCTTGAGATATCCACCACTTAGGCCAGTGATTTCCACCTGAGAGTTTCCTTGAGAATATATAGATATGATTATTAAATACCTCACTTGACTTAAGGCTTTTGGTCGTATTTCCGCCTACCGCACTAATTCCTGTAATAAGTCCTGCATTGGGACCTATGAGCATAATGGTTCCATTAATATAGGCTTCTCCATTGAGTTCAATACTAAGGGATCTGGGTGTATTGGTAAAGGGCCATGGAGTTCTTTCTATATTGAGTGATTCTGTTATCCAGTCTTGTTCAGAGAAATTGCCATAAACAGGATGTTGTGGCGTGGCCTGTTCAGGATTTCCTTGAGCTTTAATATTAAATTCGTCTTCAACCTTGAGGAAGGAATTCCATTTATCACTCCAAGAATATATCACTTTTGAAGATTCCCATGATGGAGTTACGTTTGTTGCTTCAGCAGAATAGGACCAGTACTGATACATGGTATCATTGGCCCAGATATTATTAAAGCTTTGAAAAGCCACTAATTTGTTTTCCATAGAGGCTTTAGAAATATAACTATATTCGCCTAACATGCCATATACATCAATTTTAGAAAGCACAGTTAATTTCATAGAACTGGTTATATTGTATTTTTCAACACCTCCAGAGCTACTTTCATTATAATTTCTTATGGGTCCTGTATAGTTGTATTCAAGTATCTGTCCTGATACTTTGTAGGCATTAGGGTCTGTATAAAGCAGTAAAGCCGCAAAAACATGCCAGTAGTTTTGAATATTAAATATTTTGAGCGTTATATTATGTTGTCCTATTAGAAGTGGTAGAAAAGGAGTAATATCAATAATATGAGGGGCAAAAGAGTAAGTTCTAATGCTGCTTATTGGTCTCCAGAGAAATAGATCTATTCCTCCTGTGAAGATATATGGATAAGGTTGCATGAATGCCATTGTCTTGTTATCGACATTAAAGATCAAATACTTATCTGGAGGAGTATAGTAGTACCAGAACTCTTCATGTGCAGAGCCTTCTGTATATACAAGAAGGTATGCCCTGACAGTATTCTTGGGTATAGTTATTGTCTGCGAAACTTTGGGATGCTTAATATTAAGAACTGTTGTTGCTAGTCCTCTCCAGGCATTGTTCCTCTCAGGTCCATTAAAGAGAGGGATTATTTTATCTGGAACTGATGGCTTAATTCCTGGATAATAAAGCAACGTAACCCTTACATGAAATATTCCAGTAAGTCCCCATCTAACTATGACCCAACTTGGTAATGCTATACTTACGTTAGCTTCCTTGCCACCAACCAAAAGTGTGTAGAGGTGAGTCACATCTGCAAAAGCTGTCTGATTATATCTTTCCACAGTAGTTCCCATATATGCTGGCACGCCATCGATCCATACCCAGAGTGGCCTATCATAATTTACAGCAGGTCTACCAGGAGCAGCACTAGTCATCCATACATCAACTCGCATAAGTATTCTAGAGAATTCTCCAACGGGAGTTTTGAAGGAAAGAGTGATGGGTCCCTTAAAGTTTGATATAGCGACATCTTTAGCGATAACTATTTGGTATGGAGTAATAAAGGGTACTGCATACGGATAATCGTTCCAGCTCCAATACTTGTTTACAGAGGTTCCAGGTCTTAGATCCGCATGGTAGGATCCACTTTTTACTGGAATAGGTACAGGCATTGACATACTCAAAACCATTGGTGCTAACAAGACAGCCACTATTACAACAACAGAGGCCAAAGAGATTATTTTCCCTCTCATGTTCCTCACAACTAGGGTATGAAAAATTATATAGAAAAAAAGTTTTTCCTTTTTTATAAAAATTAAGTGATGGCCTGGAAATCTAATTTTTTAATAACTTCAACAATTATCTCTTTATCTTTTTCTGGTTCATTGCCAGCTATGCCAATCCCTCCGACGAACTCTTTATTATATTCTAATGCAACGCCCCCAGGAACCGGAAGAACCCTTTCATTCCAGTTAGTAGTGCTAACCTTTTCTCCATAGAAGACTAAAGCATTTTCTGAGAAGGATCTAAAGGCTGATGCAGTCCATGCTTTATCTCTAGCAAGTTCTAGTGTCCCAAAGGGGGCTCTATCCATTCTATAGAGAAGAAGAGGCTCTCCCCATTCATCTACAATAGCCACACTTACAGGCCTCAGAGACTTGTCAGTTACATATTTAATTATTTCTTTGGAAAGCTTTCTAGCCATAGAAAGTCTCTCTTCGACTTCACTTTCGAAATCATCCTCTCTGAAGATTGCTGCCCAACCAGCCTGGGCTATTTTCAGATCGTCTTCAGCAGAACCTCCGCTATGCCCAACTCCTCCAATAATTCTACCATGTGCGATTATTGGTATCGCACCAGGGATTATAGTCAATCTTCCTTTATGTTTTACATTAAGTCTCCATCCTTGGCCTCTAGTTATAACTTCAAGGATCCTACCTGAAGCTTTCATTGTCACAGCAGTCCATGCTTTATCTATCGCTATGTCAGCCGTCGCAGCAGGAGCTCCATCTCTTCTCTCGAAAGCTATAACATGCCCTCCTTCGTCTACGACAGCATAGCTTCCAGGTAACATTTCGTTATCCTTGGCAAACCTTATCATGGCATTTATTATCTTAAGAGCAATACTAAGGGTTACCTTATTTGGAACTCTACTCATTTCCTACACCCCTTTTGGTACTGGGATTAAAATTGGGCTTTGGTTCAAGATGAACACCTGACATCATAAGTAGATCAACAACCTTTTTACCAAGCATAGGTGCCGAGGAAACACCTGCAGGTCCCAGAACTACGTTTATCCATCTAGGAACATAGTTCGGAATGTCTACAATGAAATCATGCCAACCTGTCTCAGCATTTGTTAGAGGCATTATTCCGAAGAATGTTCTCTTGATATGCTTTCTAAATGGATAGCCAGGAATGATATCTCCGATAACATTTAGGTTGTGTCGAAGCCCTTGTGACGGAAGACTTTTATCAGTTCTCATTACAAAATCTAAATAGATACCTACTCTGAGACCCCCAGATATTATTGGGACTACTGCTCTAACATGAGGATCACCAAGCCTAGGTAGATAGAATGCTTGATGACTAAATAGCTCAGTAGTTTCTTCATCAAAGTCTGTCAGAATGCCCTTAACTGGAACATATGTAAAATCTCTTGCCTTGACCATTTCAGCTATTTTATCAACATTTATACCAGTAGCATTTATCACAAACTTAGTTTTAATTGAGTTTTTACTGGTATTGACTATGAAGTAATCCTTGTTTTTTTCAATACTTTTTATCTCATTACCTAATAAAAACTCTATTCCATTGGCTCTAGCGTTCTCTGCAAGAGCCTTTGCTAATTTAATAGGATCTGTTACAGATAGGTTAGGATCATAAAGTGCACCTAACACTTTAGAGCTTATATAAGGTTCTAAATCCTTTAAGGATTTCCTGTCTAGGAACTGAAGAGGTTTAAACTCATTTTCCGATATGTAATAAGGGGCATCGCGCCTTAAAGATGACCTAAAGGCTCTTGTATACATTTTTAAGAATTTCATATAGTCTGACTTATTGCGAATGAGACCTAGACCACCAATTCTTTTGAATGGAACCCCTAATTCTTCTGTAAGTTTTGGCCATAACGGGATGCTTTTTATATTTAACTCTGCATGTAGTGTACCAGGTCTGAATGTTAGAGAGTCACCCCCTTGACAAACCAATGCCATGTTTGTGCTTGTCATTTCAAGGGCTATGTCATTATTCTTATCGATAACTATGGCATTAATCTTATATTTTGAAAGCTCCCTGGCTATGGAAGTTCCTGCTATACCAGCCCCTATTATTGTAACATCATATTCTTCCACAATAAATCCCTCTTTTTAAAAATTAGATAATCATGTAAATTAGATTATGGTTATCTATAAATACTTAAGTCCATAGATACTCATTTCCCACAAGAAAGTTAGAAATAAAAACCGGAAACCAACTATAATAAGTAATTTCGCTAGTTTATATTATATTAAAAAAATCATTTGATAAGATATATGTTTCTTATAAATCGTTCTGATTGCACATCAAAACATCTAGCTCTCAGAAAAAAGCTTTATATTTTAATAATTATTTTAATAAAGCGGTGGGATTTAGGTGTTCTAAATGTTTAGGGAGTATCAGCTTACCATAGATAAAATTCTAAACTATTCCTTATATATAGCTCCTCACCAAGAAATAATTTACAGCCCTCCAGACCATAAAGAGATAAGATATACCTACAAGGAGTTTAGTAAAAGAGTAAATAAGTTAGGTAATGTTTTGGAAATGTTAGGAGTTAAGAGAAATCTTGACGATAAAGGTATAGGAACTCGAGTAGCCATTATGGATTGGAACACAAATAGATATCTTGAGTTACTTTATGCCATACCAATGTATGGAGCTGTGGCCTATAGCGTTAATGTAAGACTTTCACTTGAAGAAATTATTTATACGATGAATATAGCTGAACCAGAAGTTCTCTTTATTCATACGGATTTTATGCCTTATATTAATATAATTATGAATAATGTAAAATCCATAAAGGATATCGTAGTCATGAGTGACGAAAGTAGTTGTGATGGAATAAAATATCCTATTGACGAAATTAGGGCTAAAGTAAATAATAAAGAAGTTTATGAATATGAAGATCTATTGGAAAAATTCAAGGACACTTATAATTGGCCTGAGCTTAATGAAAATAGAACGGCTGGCATGTTTTTTACATCAGGAACTACTGGCAGACCAAAAGGTGTCTATCATACACATAGGCAGATGTTACTTGCATCCATGCAAATTCTCATAGCCCAAATGGAGTATCCACTCAGAATGTCAAACAGGGATGTAATTTTGATGCTTACCCCTTTCTTTCATATATTTGGATGGATGAGCCCTTATTATAATATACTTATAGGAAATAAGATAGTGCTTCCAGGTAGATATAAATGGGATCATATAACGTTATTGATAAGAAAGTTTATAGATGAAGCTAAGAATACAGAAGGTAGAGTTATAGCCCAAGGAGTTCCTACAATGTTATATTCTGTCATACAAGAGGCTAAAAAAATGAAAATCAGAAACCTTTCAGGATTCATGTTTGGATATGGGGGAGAAGCCCTTCCAGTATCTGTATATGAAGAAGCCAAATCACTTAACATAGATATAGTGACTGGTTATGGACCTTCAGAAACACTCACTGCAATAACCAGAATGATCTATATTCCAAGACTTTGGATGAAAATGGGCATTAAGGATGAGAAGCTTAGGGATCATTTTGTAAATAATAATTCCTTGGGGATACCGATACCTCTGGTTTTGGTAAAGGCTATAAACTATGACAATGAAGAAGTCCCACAAGATGGCAAGACCCCTGGAAGGCTTCTTCTATACAGTCCATCCATAACCAAAGGATACTATAAGGACCCTGAAAAAACTAAAAAAGCATGGGCTTTTGGTTATTTTGATGTAAATGATATAGTAGCTATAGATTCTCATGGCTGTATCATGTTTGTTGACAGAGAAAAAGACGCCATAAAGAGTGGTGGCGAATGGATACCTTCATCTAGACTTGAAGGGTTTATATCAAGACATCCTGCAGTAGCAGAAGTGGCAGTAGTAGCAATGGCTCATGAAAAATGGATTGAAAGACCTGTAGCCTTGATAGTTTTGAGACATGAATATAAAAACAAAATTAATGAAGATGATTTAAAGAAGTATTTAGTAAATGAATTTATAAATAAAGGCCTTATGCCAAAGTGGTGGATTCCCGATAAAATCATTTTTGTAGATGAATTGCCAAAAACCAGCACAGGAAAGATCAACAAAAGAATAATACGAGATAAGCTAAAGGAATATATTAAGCAAGAAAATACATAAATTTTACTATGTTGAAGTTATTCTGGCTGATTCTGTTTATTTTAAAAACATTTCTTTTTGATTTGTTATTAAAAAATACTATAAAATGGAAATTTTAAAACATCTAGACGTTGATATTGTATGTTCCAAACATAGGTACTGCTTAAAAGTGTCCAATAATCTTTCTATGCTACGGGATTAGGAAAGGTGTCTGAAAATGGGTGGCAAGCATAAGAAATATGTCTATGTCCGGAGGAGAGATGGTTGGTTTGTGAAGGTTAGGGTTCTAAAGAATAGATCTGAAGATAATCCAGAAAGATATATAACAGTAGGACCTAAGGTGAGAGAACCTCCTATAACCTTTGAAATTATTAGGGAAGAAGAGATACCTGAAGGAGTACGTGATCGTCTTTATTCTGTTTAGCCTTTAAATGTCTAATGAATAAGGTAAGAGAGTGATGGATAAGGATCCTCTAATATCGATAATAATACCTACGTATAACGAGGCTGAAAATATAGCCGACCTTATAGAAAGCCTAGAGAGGAATTTTAAAAAACATAATTTAAATGATTTTGAGATAATAGTGGTTGATGATAATTCTCCCGATAGAACCTGGAAAATCGTGGAAGAACTGAGTAGTTCCGACAGGAGGATTCGCTTAGTTAAAAGAATTAATGAAAGAGGATTAGCCTCAGCCGTTTTGAAAGGAATTAGTGAATCTAGAGGAGAATATATATTAATAATGGATGCCGATTTTCAGCATCCTCCAGAAATCGCACCCAAGCTTGTAAAATCAGCTATCAATGAAAATGCCGATATAGTTGTGGCAAGTAGATATATAAAAGGTGGAGGGGTTGAGGGATGGAGTAAAGTCAGATTATTTATAAGCAAGTTTGCAACGTTTCTAGCCTATGCTGCGGTAAGAGAGTCTAGATATACTACTGATCCTTTGTCAGGATTTTTTGTTGTTAGGAAATCTTTTGTTGAGAAAAGAAAGTTAAATCCCAGAGGTTA
Source organism: Acidilobaceae archaeon (assembly GCA_027082825.1). Lineage (GTDB taxonomy): Archaea > Thermoproteota > Thermoprotei_A > Sulfolobales > Acidilobaceae > JALWTO01. Next base: position 6,884 of record JALWTO010000033.1, on the reverse strand, counting down.
CAAGATTCTCTTGGAAATAATTGCAAGAAATCCTCCATGGAAACCGAAAGTCATAGATATCCCATATGTTTTTGGAAATAGAAGAAGTGGTAAAAGTAAGTTAGGTGCTAATACAATTGTTAATTACCTTTTACATCTTTTAGACCTCTCAACAATAACAAAGTTCGCTATAGTAGGTTTCCTGGGTACCTTGATAAATTTAGGTATAATGGACCTAGTGATGAAACTTAGCAAGTCATACGACTTGGGTAGCGTTTTAGGGATAGAAACAAGTATATTAGGTAATTTTGTGCTTAATGACATATGGACGTTTAGGAAAAAACTTTCAGGAAAGGCTATGGCTAGACTCGCCGGATATCATGGAAGTAGTCTAGGTTCGGCAATAACAACATATGTGACAATGAAAATTCTCCATGTCTTTCTTGGAATCAATCCCCTTTTAGGCCAGCTTATTGGTATACTTGCAGGTTTTGCCGTAAATTACTCGCTCTCAAGCAGAGTTATATGGAGATGAAGGTCATGACGGGAAGTTCCAGTTACGAGGATCTTGTAAAAGCCATATTAGAATGTAGAAAATGTCCTCTATATAAGTTTAGAAACAAACCCGTGCCTGGCGAGGGGCCCTTGGACTCAAAAATAATGATTATAGGTGAGGCTCCTGGAAGATATGAAGATATAAGCGGTAGACCCTTTGTCGGCCCAGCTGGGAAATTGTTAGATCACCTTTTGAACCTAGCTGGTTTGGAGCGCAAAGAAGTTTATATAACAAATGTAGTAAAGTGTAGACCTCCTAAAAATAGAGATCCTAGACCAGAGGAAATAGAAAAATGTCTATCTTATCTTCTTAGGCAAATAAAGATAATAAAACCCAAAATGATAATTGCTTTAGGTAGGATTTCTGCTAATACACTCTATGATCTAGTTGGAAGAAGGTGGAGAGGTATGAAAATAGAACATGGTGTCAGTACTGAGGGTAAAATAGAGGAACTGAATATAGTTTTAATACCAACTTATCATCCTGCAGCAGCTCTTTATAGGCCTGAAGTTAAAAAAATTCTGGAAGAGGACTTTAGGACAGTAATCAAGGACTATGCAAGAAAAGTTAAGAGTGATACGGTCTCTAAGAAAAAAAGTCTCTTAGATTTCTTTAGTTAGAAGAAATACCATTATTCTAAATTAAGTAGTATTAATTATTTTAGACCTTAATATCTAAGATAATCTTTTCTCTATTTCCTTGAGGGTACTTCTTATAGCTAAGACGTAGCCTACGGCAATACCTAGTATCAAAGCCCCAAAGATTGCTATATAGAAAAATGCACTACTTGTCTGTGATGGCACACTTCTAATTATAGACATCGGTGGGATTGGTGTAGATGTATTTGACAGTGACAGTGTTGGTGAAGGAGACTTTAAGAAAGCCAAGGATAATATTTCTAAATCAGCGACTGCACTCCAGAGGAGTTTTAATGCAGCGTCATACTCATTATTATTTTTGAGAACCTTGTAATATTCTATATAGGTTGGTGCTAGAGGACTTTTTATGCCATGAAGACCTATAGAGAGAGTAAGCATCTTTGCAATAGTCTCTATGTTATTAGCATAGATTGGGTCAATTTTCTTTTTCTCGGCTGGTGGGAGTGTAGATATTGAATATTCGAACGTATAATCTGTTGCTTGAGATATGGCTTCCCTAGCATATCCTATAACTAGGATCCAATCCTTCTTTTTTAAGGCAATAGCCATTCTTTCTTCAAGTTTTTCAAGAGCTGATGCTTCTGTTTTAAGACCTGAGGAGTTTAGTAACGATATAGCATATCCTAAATTTAAAAGCGCAAATCTGTATGCTTTTAGAGCCAAGTTTTTGGTAAAGTTCTTAGATATAAATATAGAGCCTTTAACCTTCTCAGCAGAAAGTAACCAAGATTTTATACTCTCTGTTCTTCCACTAGCTAATGCGAGCTGATATAATATTAATGAGGTATTAATTTTAGAGTGTATCAAAAGCTTGACAGTTGAAAGTGAGAGATAAGCATCAGCAAGCCTAGCAGCTGCTACTGATAGGAGTTCTGTTTTTTCTAAACTTAGAGGTTTGATTTCCGAAAGTTCGTTGGCTAAACTTTTAAGTGTGTTATTGATTCTAGAAATTTCTTCAGGAAGGATCACGTTTATCTTATTGGTATAGGAGAATGCCTGATATTTTGAAAATAGCGAGTAAATATAAGCAGTATAAGCATAGCTGGCAGCACTATACGGATATTTTGCAGCATATTTTTTGGCACTTTGAATATATTTGTCAGCATAACTTATATAGGTTCTGATGGTATTAGCTTCATTGATTGGAACCTTCGTCAGTTCGTTTGTGGTTTCGTTTATGTTTTTTTCTGTGAGTTCAGTTATGTTTTCTGTAAAGGAGTCCATTACTTCAGCTAAGGGTTTAGGATAAGATGTAGATAAGTTTATGTTTTTGACCAGTGGTCTAAGTTTGTATATGGTACTTATTGCACTTATGACATCTGTCACAGGGATATAATTCCTACAATCGGATCCCTTAAGATCATTAACATTTGAAAGAGGGAGCATGAAAGTTAGGTTTCTGTTTAGTGCAGCCTTGCATTTCGTCTTAACGCCCCCTACGCTACCAGCAAGGCCTTCTGGAGCTATAGCGCCAGTAATAACATAGTTATGTAACTTCTGATCATTAAGAAGAGGATTAAGCAAAACATATGTTGCAGTCGCTATTGCTAGACTTCCACTAGGACCACTTATTGAGCCTCTTGAATGAATGTATATGTATGTGTTAAAAGTTGTCCAGTCTATCCCATTTAAAAGAGAGGCTGTAGCCACAGCAGTTGCCATACTAAACCTAGTTGATCCTGAGATTTCACCTCCTTCATTGCTGACAATTATGGTTCCATTTCCGGGTATTGTTATTGTTATTGTTACGTTGAGCAATCTTCCTTCTTCATGAGGAATGCCCATAACAACAGCTGGTATTAAAATCCATGTGGAGACTTGTAAATTCCGAGGCCTTTTTTCTGCCGAAAGAACTAAGAAGCCAGGAGATATAAGAGGCAATACTACAATGAAGAGTATGATTAACGCTAGAACTGAGGGAATCTTGCTAGAGTTAACCATTTGAAACAACTTTAAAGGCACCACACTTTTATTTTTATATCCAAACATTCATAGTTTAGAGATACTAGCGGCTTATTTAAAAAATTACCAGGGAACATTCTTAAGACCTATTTTAAATGCAAGTAGGTTAGTATATCTATGTAGCAAGTATATGATGATGCCCATTAAAAGTATCGAGGTTAAACTAGGAATCTTTCCATACGCAATGATGGATATGGTAGATCCTATATAAAAATCTAGCTGATCTAGAAGAGGTAGAGGATCTCCTCTTTTTATTCCAAGCCTTCTTTTTATAAAAGAACCCAAAATATCCCCTAAGAGAGCTCCTAATGGTACATAAAAAGAAAGAAGTGAAATGGGATAATGTATGAGAACCAGCTTAACTACGAGACCAAAAAGAGCGCCAATCATCAATCCAAATAAAAAACCTTCCCATGTCTTCCCCCTACCAAAAAGAGGTCTTCCATCTTTCAGTTTTAGATTCATGTCTATAGGGTGTGTTCCTCTAATTACCTTACCAATGACGACTGGTGTGGCATTTGCAATCATAGCCGGTAGATAAAGAAGAAAAGTCTCTATAAATTTTCTAGCAAAGAGGCCTATATCCAAATTACCTCACCATCCTTAATTTCAAACATCAAAAGACCTTTCCTAGGCTTCTCAATAGTTATTAGACCTTTTCGTCCCTTTTTCCCAACTCTACCAATAACTTCGGCCCAAGGAATTATAGCCTGCCAGGCAGCCGGATAGATTTTTCCTTCAATTTCTCTCACTTGTCCTAAGGCCAAAACCCCTACACTGCTGAATCGTGAAAGGGCTGAAATAAGTCCAATTATATTGAGAGATTCTTCATCTCCATTAAATAGAGAGTTAATAGTATCAATAATAATGTATTTTCTATTCAATAAACATTTTAAAAAAAGGCTTATAAGAGAGTTTTCATCAGTAACTAGCAGGGTTTCCGAATTAGGTCCTAGAGGGTAAGATCTCAACAGGGTAACTGTCCCCTCTTCGGTTGCTATAACACAACTTTTTTTACCAAGGTTAGTAGCAAATATAGAAAAAGATCTTCCAAGATGACTTTTTCCTACTCCAGCAGGCCCATATATAAATATAAATTTGTTATTTTCTATCCATGACTTAATTATAGGGCTTATATAACCATCCATTATTTATCCTCTTTATTTATCGACCTTTAAAAAGGTGTTTTTCTTTTTCTACTAAGTTCTCTCATACGTGTTCTTATTTCATGATCCAGTTGACCATCAAGAAGTGAGGTTCTATTTCTTAACTTTTCAAAGTTCTTATCTATTATTTCAGCTAAGGCTGGAGGAATTTTTTTCTTCTCCACTGCATCTTTACCATCGTTGGTTGTTCTTATTTTCCTGTAGATATTAGATTCTGTTTCTATGAAACCAACATAGAGTAACGCTACTAGATCACTTTTTAGTTCCTGGCTAAAAGGCACTTCTCCTATGACATTAAATTTGTATCCCAAATCAAATCCTAAATCTTGGATTTCTTTGATTAGATAATGGAGAGACTTCTCGTGGAGAGGTCCAAATCTATCGATCAAGTATAATAGTGCTATTTGCCTTGAATTTTCTAATACTTTATCTCTAGTTATAACTTGAACACTAACTATCTTAAGGTCCTTAGATCCTTTACTTCCACTTTCACTCGATTCCTGTGAGCTTCTTCTTTTTCTAGCCATTGAAGAATCACCTCTAGAAACTCTGGCTCCAATATTCAATTTGTTTTTAGCTCTCTTTATTTCTTGCTGAAAAACCAGAAAGAATGTCAACATGGTGCACGGACCCCGGAGGTCTCCACTGCTCGGAGCCTGCGAGAGCTGGGCCCCCAGGTGACTCTACCCGCACCCCCGTGAACGCTGACGGCCAGGGCCAGGTTGCTCCCTTCCGGGCCTGGCCAGATTCCCCTGGCTAAGGTGGTAGAATCCTACCCTCCGGTAGGACCTCCACCACCGCCAGCCCCACGGGACGGATTTCATGGCCTCCTAGGGAGCTCTCACAGGGCGACCAGTGGCTCCGGGTTACTGATCCCCGCTTTGCGCCTTCGGGCACGTCCCCAAGGGACGTGGGAAGACGGCGACCCTTCCGATCCTACCCGTGCACCAGATAAGACTCATAAGCGCTAAAGCTTAAGAAAGTAACTCGAGGAGATTAATCTATTTGCCAACAGCATTGATACTCATAGAGAGGGATACCTTAATGATGTCTGATGAAATGATAGTAATGGCAGGGTTTATATTAATAATGTTAGGAGTATTGTTAATATTTGTTGGATTTCTTCATATGACGTTTTCTCATGCACCTAAAGGGCAAGGTAAGGTTGAGACTGGAGGTGTAATTATGATAGGCCCAATACCAATAGCATTTGGAACTTCATCAAGGGCCTTATTTTATTCGATGATTCTCGCTGTGATTCTAATAGTTATATCGATAATATTAGTCTGGTATTCTAAAAATTTAGTTGTGTACCCAAAGTAAGCGCATAAGAACATTACTTTGCTGATCCCTGTTGGCGAAGATTTTTACTATGTCTTCAACATAAGATTTCTTCAGGACATTATTCTAGATCTTTAAGTTCAGAAAGATCTATCTCTATTATCTCTCCAGGCTCTCTTTCACTTTCTTCTTCAGGCTCCCCTACTTCGTTCTTTATCTTCTTAACAACAGCTCTCCAGGTATATCCACAGTTCGGGCATTTAAAAAGACCCATTATTGTGATTGTCACTCTACCTTTTTTGTCCGGTAATGGTGACACTAAAGTCCACGTCTTCACAGGTTCCTTTACCCGGGTGCCACATCTAGGGCAAATAAAGGGATCTTGTTTCTTCTTTCGGGCCATGAGCATCACACCCCTTCTATTTCTACAGTAAAACTGTAACCCGAGTCTCTAAGTACAGAGGCTATCGGATATATAAGGCTAGATATTCTTCTTGCCACAAGATGTGGCGAAGGAGAGGGTATGGGCACTTCTACCGTAAAGGTCACGCTATCATTTTCTATAATTCTCGGGTAGACCTTAATCATTGGAGATACATGAGTTCCATGATGAAAGCTGAAGAGATCGCTAGTTTTCATTGAGAGAGCATTTTCTATTCCGTGCTTTATTTCGTCCACATCTTCGGGGCTAGAAAGGCCAGAAACCTTAACAGTTATTCTAACATATGAAGGTTCTCCTATAAGCGAGAACCCCTTGGTTATTAGGTCTTTATTAGGTACATGCAATACCTTACCGCTTTCTTCAATGACTGTATAGAAGCTGGTTATCTCTCTAACCCTACCCTTAATGCTATTACTAACAACAATGTAATCTCCTTGGTTAACATAATGTGTTGAAAGAAGGAAGAAATATGCAATACTGTTAACTATATAATCCCAACTAGCCACTATCAATACTACAACTATAGCTGCTATTGTTATCCAAGAAGCCTCACTTTTAGTCAAGGCATAAGAGACTATAACAAGTAGAATTATTATAGTGATAAATGCAACTATTCTATAAAGTTTCTCGACTGCCACACTTTCTATAGTCTTTGCTGCAGCCATTTTTTCAAGACGTTTATGGTACTCTCTTAAGGTTAAGGCAGCAACTATGAACGCAACTAAAATTATCAATAACCTAATTATAAGCCCGTTCTCTAACGTCTTTATTAATATATCTTCAAGGGATTGAAACATTATAAAGGAACTTTCTAAGCTCAAAACTTCATCACCTCAGAA
>JALWTO010000032.1:54883-55972 GCA_027082825.1 Acidilobaceae archaeon | reverse complement strand
AGTAAGGCTGATTTAAAATATGTTAAGACAAGTACCGGAGTTATATCTAAGGGAGGAGACTTCGGGACTGTATTGAAAGTTAGTAGGATAGCAAAAAGGTATGGACTAAAAGTAAAGGCTGCAGGAGGTATCAGAGATTGGTTAAAAGCAGCATTAGCTCTTTATGCTGGTGCCTCAAGGCTAGGAATGAGTAGCTATATGAACGTCTTAAATGGTTAGAGCATTATTAAGGGGGTTGAGGCTTGGCTTCGAGATGCAAAATAAGGATCGCATTAGTGACTGGAAGAGCAGCAAGTCATATAGTCAGAGATATAGTACAGAGTGAAACATGTACTGATGTAATAATATTGCCTGTAAATGTTGTATCCATTCTTAACTCTGAAATTCTAAAGAGCTTAATTGTAAAGAATGAGAGGCTAAAAAAGAGGCTCCAGAAGGCCGATATAGTAGTGATTCCAGGTCTTGTTAATGGTGATGTCTCAGAACTCTCAAGAATTTTAGGTAAACCTGTATATAAGGGAACTAGAAGCGCTGTTGGAATACCTTATATCCTAAAACACTTAAAAAATGGTGGTACATTAGATACTATTTTGCCAGCAGATGACATTCTGACGAAGACTCTGGAAAGAGTTTCGTTTAAAGAAGCATTCAAGGTAGGTAAAGTCCCTATATCGGTTAGAGGACCTCCTGTAAGGATAATAAGCGAAATACCTCCTCAGGTGAAAGAAAAAAGAATAGGTCCAATCGTTTCAGAGCTCGTTAAAGAAGATACCGATATATTGCTTGTTGGTTCTAATAGCAACTGGAAAGTTGACAGGATATTTAAAAGGGTATCTTTGATAAAGAAATATCTCAAGGTTTTGGGTGTAGATCTCCCGTTAGGAATAGAAGTACCATCATTTAAAGTCTTAGAGCACTCATCAAATTTCGATTTGGAATTATTGTATGTTCCGGCTTCAGTTGTTGAAGAGAGTACAGACCTTCACCTAGATTCTCAAATAGCGATAGTTCTTGCAGAAAGAGATTTCAAAAAAATAGATAAGGCCATAAGAATTCTTTCTGGTATAGGAATAAATAAACTAATTATTG
>JALWTO010000032.1:4791-54873 GCA_027082825.1 Acidilobaceae archaeon | reverse complement strand
TTATTGATCCGGTTCTTGACCTTCCTTTGTTCGGGCTTGTTGGCAGTCTAGCTAGGTATAAAAAATATTTAAAAATAAAAACACCTTTACTTTTTTCAGCTGCAAATGTTATTGAAGAAATTGAGGCAGACACACACGGATTACACGCACTTCTTGCATTAATAGCTGTAGAACTTGGTGTAAGCCTTTACTCTGTTGTAATGGATAGTTACAAAAGCGTTCATGAGGTTTCAGAGGCTAAAGAAGCATTAAGGCTTGCCTCAGAGGCATGGAGAAGAGGTGAGACGGAGAAAGGACTTTACAGTAGACTTCTTGTTCTAAAGCAGAACGTGCCTCCACCCCCTCCACGACTTTCTCCAGGCAAAAAGATTAAGCCAAGAGGTCCTGTTTTGGATAAAGCTGGATATTTTATTATAGATGTTGATCATAATCGAAGGATGATAATTGTAGAATTTAAGGGTGCTAAAGAAGTTTTTAGATTAGAGTCGGATAACGGTCTTAGCCTAGCTAGGGAGGTTGTAAAGAGGGCTGAGATAACAAAGGAGCATGCGGCATATCTTGGTTATGAGCTTCATAAGGCTGAGTTGGCTCTAAAGTTAGGAAAGACCTATTCACAGGATGAACCACTCTTAGAGGTGCCATGGGAAGATGAGGATAATTAGCTCCAGTCCTGGAAAGGTAATACTTTTTGGAGAACATTTTGTTGTCAAAGGATGTCCAGCTATAGCCACTGCGATAAATCTTAGAACTAAGGTCATTTTAAAGCCTAGAAATTCATGGCCTTCAATCATTAGGAGTACAGCTTTGAATGCTTCCTTGAAGGTGACTGAAGATTTTAGAGCTAATGGAAGCAATTTGTTAATTCATTTTATAAAGGCTCTTGAACTGTTAGAGGAAAAAGGTTTATTTTTGAAGCCCTTTGAGGCCGTGATCTCAGGAGATCTGCCATCAGCAGCAGGATTAGGCTCTAGCGCATCTTCAGCAGCATCGTTTATCTCCGCCCTCTCGATGTATCTAGGAGATGAATTAAGTAGAGATGAACTTTTTCTCTTAACTAATGAGCTTGAGAGGCTTGTTCATAAAAATCCAAGTGGAATAGACAGTGCTATCGTTGTATATGGAGGAACGATACTTTATCAGAAAGACAAAGAATTTAGAAGATTAGTCATTGAAGAGAACAAGGAACTACCTCTTCTTATAGCCTGTACAAGATCTAAAAGAAACACAGGAGAGGTTGTTCAATCTGTTCTAGATCTTGCCGAAAGACGTTGGGATATACTAAGACATGTATACAAGGCAGCTGGTACTCTTGTAGAGAAAGCTATGAAGCTCTTAGAAAAAGGAGATGTTCTCAGTCTAGGAGAGTTGATGAACTTAAATCAAGGTCTTCTTTATGTTATAGGTGTTAGTAGTTTTGAGTTGGAAAGAGTGATTTTTGAATTAAGAAAAAGTGGTTGTATAGGCTCAAAGTTGACAGGAGCTGGAAGAGGGGGTTGTGTTATTGCGCTCTGTGCCGACCCAGATGCTGTTCAGAACAGGTTGTCTAATCTAGCTGAAAAAATGTTTGTAGCAAATATTAATGCTCCAGGAACCGAGGTCAAGTTGATGAAATGAAATCGAAAAGTTTTTAAGCTAAGCTTTACATGTATATAAATGCTACGCCCCCAGTTCTGGGGGTAAAAATAATTAAAGGGGGCTGAACAGTGGTCGAGGAGAAAAAGAAGAAGAAAATTGAATGTCCACCAGGTTCTATAGTATATGATCATGCCAAAGGAATGAAAATTTGTAAAGAGACTGGAGAGGTTATAGAGGAGGGTGTTATAGGTGAAGAACCCGAGTGGAGAGCTTATAATGCAGAAGAGAAACAGACTAGGTCTAGAGTAGGAAACCCCCTAACATATGCAAAACCTGATTTTGGCTCAAGAGTTGATCTCACGCCTCCTAAGGCAACTGGAGCCAAAAGAATAAGAGGTCTTGGAAGTAGGTTAAGTATGCTTCAGGGAGTTAGAAGAGGCCTAATCGCTAGAAGTGAACCTGGAATTGAAAAGAATATAAACCAAGCCCTTAGGGTTCTCGACGAGTTTGTTTCAACTCTAGAACTCCCCAATTCTGTTAAGGAAGATGCAGCAAAAATATACAGGGAAGCTGCACATAAAGGTTTGACAAGAGGGAGGAGCATAGAGAGTATCGTGGCAGCAGCACTTTATGCTGCATGCAGAAGGCAGAAAATTCCATGTACACTTGATGAAATGGCAACTATTTTAAGAACAAAGGGGGCTGAGGCTAAGAGAGAGGGTGCCAAATGTTATAGGCTTCTTGTGAGGGATTTGGACCTTAGAATACCTGTAATAGAGCCTGAACAATTTATATCAAGGATAATAAGCGAATTAGGCCTTCCTGATTACCTGGCAGCCGAGGCAATTCAGGTTGTTAGGAAAGCCAAGAGAAGAGGCCTCACAGCTGGGAAAGACCCTAGCGGACTTGCAGCAGCGGCAGTTTATTTGGCAGCAATGAGACATGGTTTCAGGAAAACTCAGAAAGAGATAGCTCAAGTAGCTGGGGTTACTGAGGTAACAGTTAGAAACAGATACAAGGAGATTGTAAAAATACTTCAAGAGGAAGAAAGATTTTCAGTCAGTTGATTTTGATTATTGATTAAGTCCTATTATGTTATCAAGTTTCTCTATAACAAAATTCAAACCTAGTTTTTCTAGTGTGCTTTTTCTTGGTACTCCTCTTTTGTCCCATCCTCTGATATTGTAATAGTAATTCAAAAGATTATTGAAACCTTCTATGTCAAGTTTTTTACCAGCAAGAGGACCTCTTGATAAGGGTTCTTTAAACCATCTTGCTGGAGGTAGATCTCTTTGTCTATTCCATCCTTCGGACTCTCTTATCCAGAAAGCCCTTATCAATGAATAGATTCTATCGGCGACATTCCATAGTTCGTCCCAGCTATATCTGATCCCTGTTGCGAGGTAAAGTAATTGCGGATAATAATCCAAGTTAAGCCCTAGCTCAACCCAGGGTAACCTGCACGTAGTAAAGCTCTCAAATAAGCCTCCTCTTATTCTTTGAAGCTCTACTACTTTCATAGCTTTGTCCTTAGAATACGCAAATCTGTCTGTCTGTACTTCCCAGCTTATTACCCATGCATCTTTATGATGAGCTCCTATTGAACTGGTTGCATAAGCTAGAGCCATACCTGGTGCTGCATGACAGTCATAAGCACTTATCTCAAGACCTTTTACGTTCATAGCCCAGTCCTTTGAACCTCCTCCAATTTTTTCTGCCGCTCTTTTTGTACCTTCGGCTAGGACCAATCCAAGTTCATTTCTTCTCAACGCAATGTCAACTACAAGGTCTTTATACTTGCTATAGTCTCCCCATTCTATTTTTTCTTCTATTAAACCTTTTTCACTAGCTTCAGTTGCAAAGGCAAGAATGCTGCCTAAACTTATTGTGTCCATGCCGTACATATCAGCAAGTCTGTTGAGTACCGCTACCTTCGAGAGATCTCCTAAGCCTATATTACTTCCTAACATTGCAACGTTCTCATAGTCTAGTTCACTAAGCTCTCCTTCAAGATCTCTAACTACATTACCACAGGTCATGTTACAGTTAGGACAGCCTCTTTGTAGCACCTTAAGTTCTTCCATCTTGAGTCCATCTATGTCCTTATAGTTGTCGAATATCCCTTCTCTAAAGTTGTATGTTGGCAGTACGCTGTTCTCCTGCGACCAATCCACAGTAGCCATGGTTCCTTCTCTCATCCAGAACTTGTAGTTCTTGCTGTTAACGACATCCTTATATGCTTGGATACCAACTTTTCTGAGTTCATTTTCATTATATAGGTTATAATCTTTGGTACCCCTTACTATTATAGCCTTTAGCTTTTTAGAACCCATGACTGCTCCTATTCCAGGTCTTCCGCCACTTCTACCTTCCTGGCTTATTATTGTAGAAAAACGAACGAGATTCTCACCAGCTGGGCCTATCTCTAAAATACCTGCCATTTTTCCAAACTCGTCTCTAAGTTTTCTCTCAGTAGCCCAGGTATCTAACCCCCAAAGATGTTCTGCATCAAGGAAATCAACTTTATTATCTTCTATGTAAAGTATCGTCGGTCTTTTAGCCTTTCCCTTTATTACTATGGCATCATGGCCGCTTTTTCTAAGCTCTAAGGCAGCTATAGTACCAACATTTCCATCGCCATATCCTCCAGTAAGTGGGCTTTTAGCTGCAACGATGAGCTTTCCACTACTTGGTAAAGGCAGACCAGTAAGAGGTCCCACAGCGAGAATCAAAAGATTTTCCGGACCTAGAGGATCCGTCTTCTCAGGAAGATATTCCCATAAAATTCTGATTGCAAGACCTCTCCCGCCTATGTAGTCTCTTGCCCATTCTTTCGCATATTCGATACTCTTAACTTCTTTTTTTGTCAAATCAATCCAAAGAATCTTTCCATGGAGTCCTTTCAATGTTTGTAACCTCCTCAAGTCATGTCACTTAGAAACGGTAGACATATAAAGGTGTTATCATTGTTATTATTTACAGTCTTTCTATTTGTTTTTAAGTTTTGATAATTGATGAAAATTTTTAAATTTAATATCTAACTTATTTATTTTTCTATCTTTTTATCGTACGCAAAACAAATATTGTTTCTACAATACACATTTTATATCGCCAAGCAGGTATGAGGGTGCTAGTTTTGTCTGAGAAAAAAGGAGTGGATTGGTATTCGCTTAGCTTAAAATTACATGAATTCTATGAGGGAAAGATAGAGACTATTCCTAAAGTCCCTGTAAGACGTCTTAACGATTTCGCTATATGGTATACTCCAGGAGTTGCAGAGCCTAGTAGACAGATAAGTAAAGAGCCAGATAGAAGTTTTGAATATACAAGTCGTTGGAATATGATAGCCGTTGTGAGCGATGGAACTAGGGTTCTAGGTCTGGGAAAGGTAGGTCCAGAAGCAGCCTATCCTGTGATGGAAGGTAAGGCGTTGATATTCAAATTTTTAGGTGGTGTAGATGCAATACCTTTGGTGCATAGAGCTAGAGACCCTGAGAAGTTCTTAGAACTTCTAGAACTCATAGAGCCCAGCTTTGGAGGAATAAACCTTGAGGATATTGAAAGTCCAAAGTGTTTCCATATATTAGAGGAGGCAAGAAAGAGGCTTTCAATACCAGTATGGCATGATGATCAGCAAGGTACAGCATCAGTTACATTAGCTGGGCTCATAAATGCATCTATATTGACAAAAAGGAATCTAAGAAAGTCAAAGATTATTCTTTTTGGTGCTGGAGCGGCTAATATAGCACTTTATAGGATTTTAAGATCTTATGGAGTTCCTGCAGAGAATATAGCTGTGCTTGATAGTAAAGGAGTTCTTCATCCTGATAGAGAGGATATAGATAAGTTAATGATAAATCATCCATGGAAATATAAGATAGCTATTGAAACAAAGGGGGCTGGGCTAAAGCCAGGGACTGGACCAGCTGGAGCTCTTGAGGGAGCAGATGTTGTTGTGGCTGCGAGTAAACCAGGACCAGGGACTATAAAGAAGGAGTGGGTAGCCAAGATGGCAAAAGACGCTATAGTCTTTGCTGAAGCGAATCCTGTTCCGGAAATATGGCCTTGGGAAGCCAAGGAGGCCGGAGCAAAGATAGTCGCCACTGGAAGAAGTGACTTTCCAAATCAGGTCAATAATAGCTTAATATTTCCGGCAATGTTTAGAGGGGTTCTTGATGTAAGAGCAAAATCAATAGTAGATGATATGGCAATAGCCGCTGCAGAGGCCGTGGCAGAGTTTGCAAGGATTAAGGGTATTCATGAGGATTATATACTACCTACAATGGAGGAATGGGAGGTCTTTCCTAGAGTAGCTGCGGCGGTTGCAGTTAAGGCTGTAGAACATGGGCTTGCAAGAAGACCAACTACATATGACGAAGAATTAGAAAGGGCCAAAAAAATAATTGGAAAGGTTAGGGAAAAGTATCTGAAGCTATGGGAAACAGGTCTTATATCTAAGCCTCCGGTTGATTATGATGAAAACAGGTTGAGGTGATTGTCATGTATGAGCCCGGAATAGTTGTCAGGGAAGTTGGGACTGAGGATCTTGAAAAAGTAGCTCCTTTAGTCATAAGGTTCTATAGATTTAATGAGGAATTTGATCCCGCTTGGAGCACCAAAGATCTTAGTTTGGATTATGTAAAAAGTATACTTAAGGATAGATTAAGCTCTGGAGATATCTTATATTTAGCCGAGATTGAAGGAAAGGTTATTGGTTTTCTCAGAGCTGAGATATCAATAAATCCGTTCTTAGAGAATGATAAGGTTGTTGCAATCAAAGAACTTTATGTTATGCCAGGTTATAGAAGAAGAGGAACTGCAAGAAGACTTATAGAAGAGGTCAATAAGGTTCTAGAAAGGATAAATGCTAAGATATTAGCAGCAGAATTTCCGAGCTTAAACACTATAGCTGATAATTTCTATAAGAAACAGGGATTTAGGAAATATCTCAGTACCTATATAAGAGAGGTGTGATTGTAATGAGATTCCTTGTGAGGTTAGCCAATGAAAATGACTTAGAATTTCTAGTTAAGCTGGTAACTAGACTCAAAGATCTTAACTCGGAGTTAGATCCTCATTATACAACTGTAGAGGACTTAGAAGATGTAGTAAGAGATTATATTAATAATTCTCTTGCTAATCCTGATACAATAATTCTTGTTGCTGATGACGAGAATACTAAAAGTATAGTGGGTATTGTGAGGGCTCAGTCAGTAGATAGGCTCTTCTATAAACCTAGAAGGGCTCTCTTGATAACCGATATATATGTAGATCCAAGGTATCGTAGAAAAGGTTTAGGAAGGCTTCTTTTACGAAAACTTGAGGAGATAGCTAAGGAAAAAGGCATTGAGATGCTTATAGTTTCTTATCCAGCTGGCAATGTAATAGCAGATGACTTCTTTACAAAAAGAGAATTTAGGCCTCTTCAGGTAGAGAAATATAAGCATTTAAGATAATTCATGCCAATGCCTCATTTTCATTTCTTGAGATCTCATACTCACTAACAAGATTCATTTTTTCTAAATACTTCCACACTTTGTCAAGGACCTCTAAGGGTGATGCTTTTCCTTTCTCTATTCTATCGAGATCATTCTCAAGTCTTCTTGTTGTTTCGACAGAGACTATGTCAGGGAAGTTTGTTGTTAGATGGTTGTAGATCTCAATACCCATTTTTGTTGGTATCAGATATCCTCTCTTCTTACTTACTATAACATAGCCATGTCTAATGTTAGATTTAATTATTTTAGAGTAGGTACTTGGTCTTCCTATACCATTTTCTCTCATAAGCCTGACAACATCCCCTGAAGTTAAGAGTCTTGTCCGGCTCGCTCTAATTATCTTGATTGACTCTATCTTAAATTTTTGTCCCTTTCTGAGTTCATAAAGCCAAGGCTGAATTCCAGGATCATATATTTCTGTAAATCCCTTCTCGAGAATTTTTGCAGGTCTCTCAATATTATTTATAAGTCCTCTGAGCTCAAAAGCGACTGAGACAGTTATTACCTTGGCTTGGGTCATTTGACTAGCTATAAACCTTCTGAATATCAAATCATATAGTTTTAGATGAAAGCCAGAAAGCTTTATAGGTATCTTAAGTGAGCCCTCAAGTATGGCTCTATTAAGTTCTTCAACATCTAACGGTCTTGTAGGTCTTATGGCTTCATGGGCTCCATCCTCGCTCCAGCTTCTTCCTTCATATAGTGGTTCTAGGCCCCTCTTCTCGAGATAGATCTTAGCTATAGAAATTCCTGCTGGTGAAACTCTAATAGAATCTGTTCTATGATAGGTTATTAGGCCGCTTTCAAAGAGTTCTTGAGCAAGTTTCATTGTAATCCATGAAGGAAGTCCTAGTATCTTTTGTGCCTCAAAGAGCAAAGAGTCTGTTGTAAAGGGAGGAAGAGGCTTTAGGATTTCCTCCCTGTTTTTAACATCAATAACTTTAACGCTAAGTATGTCTTTTTCTTCAAGCTTTATTTTCTCTTCTGTGAAAAACTTTAACTTTTTTCCATTATCTAAAGTTACAAGGATAAGATATCCTCTATTCTTTTTCCATTCATCAAACTTGTTTATAATCCAACCAAGAACTGGTGTTTGGACTCTTCCGGCACCCAACCAAATTTTTTTATACAAATCTTTGATATGTCCACTTAGACTAAAGCCTATCCATCGATCCTCTATTCTTCTGACTATCTGAGCATTTATTATTTTCTTGTTGAAGGTTTCTCTGTTTCTTATAGCCTCTAAAACAGCATGAGGAGTCACTTCATGGAATTTTGCTCTGGAAACTTGGGGATTATAAGGTTTTATTGTGAGTGCTATATCCCAACCTATCTTCTCGCCTTCTCTATCAGGGTCTGTAGCTACAACTACTTCGTCAACCTCAAAGGCCAACTTTCTAAGGATATCAATTATACTTTTTGTATCTAAAATGGCTTCGCTACCACATCTTGGACAGTGTGAGCTTTCATCAGTAAACTGGTAGCCGCATTTAAGACATCTCTTTATTGTTGTGTATATAGGCTCATAGATTCCTTCTCTATATTCAACACCAAACCTGCTATCGTCTTTATCGATGGCTAAATCATAGATATGTCCACGACTTGCAACAGTAGTTATTAAATAGATGATATTTTCGTCCTCGTCAAATACGCTAGTCTCATAGGCAACTATTCTACCAAATCTTCTCCTTGACGGTCTTCCCCAGAACCAAGCTATTGTCTTTGCTTTGGTTGGACTTTCGACTATCAGGAGTATCGTTTTTACATCGACTTTCCTTCCAGATCCCTTTCGAGATTCTTCAAGTTTTTTCTTAACTTTATTTAGATGCAGGTCATAAAAGTTTTCGAAGTTTGATTTAGTTAACCATGATAATTTTTCATTTAAAGAGTTTATGTTCTCGATATATTTGTCTATAACTATGGAAAGCCCCAAAGTCATAACTCCATTTAGAAGTCTTGAGGTTCTTCCACTTGCCTGAAGATATGTTGGAGCATCTATTATGTAAGAATAGTAGTTTTCATTTTCCTTGACCAATACCAATGTTCCAATTTTTATGACTTTTTTAATGTCAAGAATATTTTTTAGTTCTAAAATGGCCATTTCAGAATATTTTTTGGTAATTTCGGCAAGGTCTTTCAATAGGCCTTCAGCCTTCAGCTTTCCTTTGATAGCAGATATTACAAGAACACTTTCAGGAACTTTCTCTAATTTCTTAGAAAGTTCTTTGGAGGCCTCTGAGGCCCACTTAATTCCCCTGTCCTTTAAATAAAGTAAGGTTCTCAGAAGTCTTTTTGGATGAAGAAGAGTTTCTTCAAGTTGCATCTTTCTAGAAGGAACTCCTACAAATATGGCATATTTTATAACCTCAGGTAGGTCAAGTCCTCTAACTATCACCCCATATCTACTAGCAACACCTACGATAACATCTACCTTTCCGGTTGCCAGAAGTTCGACAGCCTTTCTTGAACCTGCAAGTGCAGTTCTTGCCTTAATACCGTTGTCCTGGAGTTTCTTTACAAGTATTTTTGCAAGAGATTTCCCAAATGATTGGCTTACAAATATTATACCTCCTTTACCGATTTTATGAACAACGTTAACAGCTTCTTTTATGACATTGTCTGTTATTATGAATGAGTCAATAACATTCCTCATATAATCTGTAGTACCTCCTATCTCGAAACCTAGGAGCTCCCTAAAAACTAAATGTCTAATTCCTTTGGGTCTTCCTGTTGCGGAGGCTATGACAAGCTGGCCTTGAGGTGCTGGAGCAAGAATTCTTAGTTTGGATTCAAGCTCTGTAACCCTCTTTTGCAGACTTTCTGTCTTAGATTCCAATCCTAATGCAAGGGATCTAAAGAGTTTCTGCTTTGTATCTACCAGTTCAAGTGCAGTTTCTATGGTTTCCTTATTATAGCCCATGAGCATCAATATTCTCTCAATGTTTCTGCTTTGTCTCAGTAAACTGTCAACATCATCAACTATTATTAGTTCAAAAGGAGAAATCTTTTTCAGAATCTCAAAGTGTCTCTGAAGAAATCCAGTGGTTATGACGAGAATCTTGAAGTTTTTGTTTTCTATTCTTTTTAAAACCTCCTCTCTTTTGTTCTTAGTTATACTGGATCTATAAGAAATCAATATTTTTTCTGTCGATGACATGGATTTTATTCTCTCAGAGGTTTGTTTTACTAAATTTTCTGTGGGAACTAGATACAGGATATTCCATTTCCTCTTTTCAGCCATATATGTAGCGTATGCGGATAGAAGGGTAGTTTTTCCAACTCCAGTAGGAGCAACTATTTCTAGGCTTTCTAACATTAAAAGCCTTCTAGCCCATCCTCTCTGAGCGCTCCATAGTCTATAGCCAGTTTTTTCGAGAAAAAACCTTTCAAAGTCTTCGTAGTCAATATTCAATTGATAAAGCCAGGCATATCCTTTAAGCTTACCTCTTGAGGCAAGAACCTTTGTAATGTTTTTTATATTGATATCCTTTGGTATGTTTGGTAGACAATTGCTACAAGGGAGGCCTTTTTCAAGTCTGTCAGCACTTATAGTGCCTCCACAGTTTGGACAGCTCCATTTATATTTTGGCACTATCAAAGTCATCACCTTTGTTAGAATCAGCAGAGAATCTCTCTCCCCACTCCCTTCCTAAGGATCTAAGTTATTGATAGAGGTGGAAAGCTTGGTGTCACCCTGGTAATTGCATTGGCTAATACCTCTTTAACAGCTTAGGCAATGTTAATTAGGAACCTTCTAGTTTTTCTCAAAGCGGGAGATTGGAGGGTGGACGAGAGAGTTCAAGGTTATAAGGAAAACTATAAGGGAGGAGTGGTAATAGGAGATGAGGAATCTTCCCTTCTCTTCAGAGCATTAGGTTTTAAGATGCTTATTGCAACTAATGAGTCTGAGGTACTAGGTCATTTAAAAGATATTGCGAAAGAAGGGAAGTATGCATTGGCTATAGTAATGAAACATGTTATAAAAAATGAAGAGAATGTTAGAAGTGAGGCTAAGAAATTAGGGATATCTATATTGGTACTTCCAACAAGAAAGGCTCCCTCAAAGCCTATAGATATTAACATCTTAATAGCTAAGGCATTAGGTTTTGGTTAGGGGGGTTAATATGGTTAGGATTAGAGGAAATCCTGAGGCTCTCGCAAAAAATGTGGCTGAGAACCTTAAAAAGAACTTAGAGAAGCTTCTTAACGATTCATTGAATACTGCACTAGAAATAGTTGAAGATAAGAGAGAAAGGACAATAAAGGAGCTCTTAGAGAGTTTGAGAGATGAGTATTCAAGGCTTGAGGAAAGTTATAGAAGTCTTAAGGCTAGATTAGACCTTGAGTTAAGATCTAGAGTTTCCGAGAAGAAAAGTAGGCTTATCGATCAGGTTATAGAAGTTGTTTTAAAGAGGCTTAAGGATAGAAAAAAGGAAGAGTGGTACGGGAATTTCATGGAGGAGATATTCAATAAGCTTGCTAAAGAGAGTAAAGAAACAGGAGAGCTTGTTATAGAGGTTTCGGAGGATGACAGAGAGTTAGCCAAAACTCTAATAGAGAAGTTTAATGATTCGGGGGCTAGACTTACCCTCTCGGACAATCCTGCTGAAATTACAGGAGGGGTAATAGCCAGAAATGAGGATTCTACTTTAATTATAGATTACAGCCTTGATCTTTTTGTGAAAGAGAATGAAACTTTATTGAGAAGTATAGCCTCAAAGACGCTTTTTGAAAAATCATGAAATTCAAATGAAACCGATGGTTGTTTTCTTTAACATGGTGTTTAATATTGAAAGTGGATATATATTTAATGAGTATAAGGCCGAGGTATGCAAGAGCAATATTTGCTGGTATAAAGAAGTTTGAGCTAAGAAGACTAATAAGAGGAGGTCCTATTTCTGGAGGTAGTCTTATTGTAGTTTATGTTAGTGGTAAGGTAAAAAGTATAGTTGGGGAGTTTACTGCTGGAACAGTTTATAGAGGAACTCCTGAGGCTATCTGGAATATAGCTAGTGGCAAAGGAAATGGTGTTGGTCGCGATGCTTGGGGATATATAAAGGGTGCAAGAAAGGCAATGGCTATAGAGGTCAGAAATCCAAGGCTCTATTCGAGACCCGTAAGCTTAGAGGAAATAAGAAGAATAATTCCTGGATGGATGCCTCCAATGAGCTATAGGCAAATTAATGAAGGAGATCCCATATTGGAGCTTATAATAAAGCCTTTAAGGCTTTATAGAAAACCTGCTGGAGATCTATTAGATCTTTTTAAATAAGGTCAAGAAAACATTTGTTAAACGGTCTTTATTATTGATAGATCTTTTATTATTAAGAATAGTTGTCCGATTCAATCCTCTACTATCGTGTCGCTATCATCCTCATAAGCTGGTTTAAGTCCTCCATACTGCCAGAGCGTTTCTGCAGGAAGTCCAGCACTCCATAATTCTCTCTTGAGAAGTTCTCTGACAGCAATCCTTATTACCTCACTTCTACTTGAATACCTTCCAGCTTTAACTAGTTCATCAATCCCGTTAACATAGATCTCAGGCATCTTTACTGTTACAAGACGCACTATTTCCCACCCGAAAATGCTATAAGTATCTCATAAGGCTTATAAAGGGGGTCCAGAAGTATGACTACAGTATTATAATATTTTAGAGGTGCTCTAGAAGTGAAATTATATGATGACAAAAAACGGTTTAACTCAATAGTGGTAACCTCGGGTTCAAGGCTTCATGGAGGATTCTATCACATTGGAAGAAACTGGAAGGTTCTTTGGGGGTCCTTAGGTTTTTACATAGAAGAACCAAGCTTAAAGATCAGAATTAGGTCTTGTGAAGAAATTTCTGTCATTGCCCCTAATGAAATTAAGAGAATGATATTAAAGAGCATAGAGAGTATTGGAATTGCTGACATTTGCATAGAGGTAGCTACTTATATACCTAGGCATGTAGGATTAGGTAGCACTACTCAGACCCTTCTGGCAGTCCTATGTGGTCTGAATATGTTTAGAGGAACATCCTGTGATCCCTTAGAAGTATCTAGATCTTTAGGATTACTTAAATACTCTGGTGTTGGTACTCTTCTTTTTAAATATGGAGGCTTTGTTATAGACTCTGGCCTTCCAGATGCTAAAGGGCCCAGGCCTATTTTTCACTTCAAAATTCCTGACATGTGGAGATTCATTGTAGTTCTTCCAAGGGTAAAGAGAGGTCTTGCAGAAGAGGAGGAAGATAAGATTATGAGAAATCCTTGGAATCCCTCTGCTGAGGCAGAGAGGCTTATGAGTCGGGGAACTTTAAGGCTAACCCTAGGGCTAGTAAGAGGATGTCTAGATGAAGTTATAAATGGGCTTAGAGAGGTGCAGAGAGGTACAGGTATGTATTTTAGTAAAGTTCAGGGCTCCATTTATAGAAGCGATATAACCGCTTTAGTAGCCGAAGCCGAAAAAGACAGAATATATCTGGCTCAATCAAGTTGGGGACCTACACTTTATACCATTGCAGCTAAGGATATGGCTACTAGTGTACTTTTTGCATTAAGGAAGCTTCTCAAACTCATTGGTATGGAGGGTAATGTTTGGATAGCTAAGCCAAGAAATAAAGGATATGAAATCTCTTTTCAGGAATAAGAGGCTATGATTCTTTCTTCATATTCCTCTGGTTTAAGACCTAAATCTATTGCCGAGAGAATAACCTTGAGAGTATCATATTCAAGTCTTAAGAGAGTTAAAGCCCCAGTAAGAAGCTTTATTGAGAAGGGATATCCAGTGTAGCTGGCTAGTGACTCTTTTTTAACTTTTTTTAGTGCATTAAGCCTAGCATTAATCAAAATGATGTTAAATGTTTCTCCTTCAATTGCTATATCTCTCAGCTCTCTTTTAAGGGAGTTCGTTAGAGCTTCAAACTCTTGTTCCCTCTCATATATAGATACGACTTTGGTCCAAGCTTTGCATATATCAGAGCGAGGAGAGACTTCACGAAGGGTTTTAGGAGAAATATTGGAAATACTTGCCTCGAGAACAGCACTAAGACTTGTTATATAAAGCTTGGGACATAAAACCTTCTTAGCTTCGTTTATTTCATTAATATTTAGCTTCGTTGTTCTCATTATATCAGAATAAATATCTATGACAAAGGAAGAAGAAAGGAAGTTCAGTGCTTTGATGTCTTTTCCTTTCTGAACAACCTCTAGGACTTTCTCAAGATAAGGCCTCAGCCAGGTATCTGAGGAGAGGATCTCAGTTAATCTTTGTGGATTTTTGAGAGATTCTGGGTCTTGTTCTATCAGCCTTAGTGGCGAATCCTCTAGGACATATGTAACTAGGCTTTTTGGTTCTATAGGACTTTTCAAAATGGAGGCTGCAATGACACTCATAATATCTCTGAGCATATCTTCTCTTATAAAAGCTAGGACATAGTTCTTAAGTTCTTTGGGAGAGAACTTGGCTATTTTTCTTATTCTTTCAGCATACACAGAGAAGGCTATTCTGAGTGCCTCATCCAGATCATGGGCTTCAGCGACACTGGCATATGGGGTTTCTCTTAGGGAGTTGAGTGCCTCCTCGAGAACAGATATTTCCATGATATCCTTAAGCTTTTCCTCAGTAAGTAATTCAGATTTTAAGACTCTAAGCATAGGAAGGACTTTAGCGTAACTGGAAGGGCTACTCAGTTTTTAGCACCTCCTGTTAGGATATTAATTACATTTTTCTCGACTTCCTCTGTAGCTTTGTCGAAATTCTTTTTTGCAAGTTCATCTATCTCCTCTAGACTCTTTTTTGCCATGTTCTTATAATTTTCTTCAAGGTCTTTTTCAAGTTCCTTCAATTTTTCTCTAAGCTCTTTGATTATGTTTTTTAGTTCATTTTCACCTTCGGCTCCAAGTCTTTCTGCAGAATCGTCAGCAAACTCTAAAAACTCCTTAGTCTTATCTTTGATTTCACTCCTTAATTTCTCTGCTTCCTTATCGATCCATATAACCGCATCAGCCAGTTTAGAAACTAGGCTTTTCTTGCTCAAAATCAAACCCCCAGCATTTCTTGATCTAACAATGGTTTAAAAGTTAATTAAATAACTCACTTTCGCTCTTATTTTTTCTGTAGTTTCTTAGAGGTATGGGTGGACACTAATGAACGGAAACACTTACGCACTCATAACTGGAGGTTCTAGAGGTATTGGAAAGGCTACGGCTCTTAGGTTTGCAAAGGAGGGCTGGGGTGTTATAATAACCTATAAGAGCAAGAGGGACAAAGCTGAGGAGACAGTTAAAGAGCTCTTAAGACTTGAGATCCCCCTGGCGTTGTCATATAAAGTTGATATATCTGATATTAACGACGTTATAAGACTTAAGAATGATCTTGAGAAAAGGATTCCTTATCTAAATGTCTTAGTTAATAATGCTGGAATAATAAATTCAGGAACGATAGATAAGATAGAAGTTAGTGAATGGAAGAGAATTATTGAAGTTAACTTGACAGGAGCATTTATTATGACAAAGTTTCTTCTACCTCTGATGATTAAAGCTCCTTGGGCTAGTATAGTTAATGTTGCTAGCATAGCAGGACAAACAGGTAATGTCTTGGCTTCGGTTGCCTATGCCTCCTCCAAAGCTGGTTTAATTGGCTTTACAAAAAGGCTTGCAGTAGAGCTGGCTTCAAAAGGTATAAGGGTTAATGCAGTTGCTCCAAGTTTTGTTGAGACAGATCTGGTCAAGGAATTCATAGACACGTATGAGAAGAGAAAAAGGATTGAAGAACTTCATCCTCTCAAGACCATTTTAAAACCAGAGGATGTAGCCGAGGCCATAATGTTTTTGGCAGATCCATCTAGATCAAGAACAATAACAGGTCATATACTTTCATTAAACGCTGGGAGATATACTTAATACTTAACATTTGCCTACAAGCATTACAATTACGCTGTTCAGATTAGATCCGGTAGGCCCAGTAACTACTAATCTTTTAATTTTTTTGAGAAGATTGTAGGAATTATTGTTGTTTAGATATTCTTCAGGGTTTAATCCTAATGTTCTAGCCATTCCTATGTCTGAAGGAAACATGTAAGCCCCTGCCGCATCAGTAAATCCATCTATTCCATCAGTATCCACTGCAAGAATAACAGTATTATCTATATCTCCTGCCCAATAGTGGGCCCTCAAGGCCCAGGCCAGCACAAGCTCCTGATTTCTTCCACCAATACCTTTGCCTCTAATAGTGACGCTAGTTTCACCTCCAAGTATTAAGGCAAAGGGTGGAGGATATGGTATTCCATTTTCCAAGGATTCCAAGGCTAGTGAGGACAATACCTTTGCAACCTCTCTTGACTCGCCCTCAATTCTGCTAGTAAGCTTAATTGTGTTGTAACCTTTTTTTACAAGTGTTTCCTCTAATGAGTTCAGTACATCAAGATTCTTTGCTATAACTTCGTTCTTAACTCTTTTGAAGATAGAATTTTCAGGTTTAGGCGTTTCTCTGATTTTACCTTCAAGGCCCATTTCAAGGAGCTTAATCACATTCTTAGGAACTTTATCATCAATGTTATAGCTTTTGAGAACATTAAGTGCGTCAAGGAAAGTTGTAGGATCAGGTGCTGTAGGCCCAGAGGCTATATCCTCAACTTTATCTCCTGGAACATCACTTGCATATAGACCTAGAATACTTGCTGGGCTTGCCAAGGATACAAGCCTTCCTCCTTTGATTTTGGATATATGTTTTCTTACTGTATTTATTTCCCTTATTGAGGCTCCAGATACTAGGAGAACTTTGTTAAGTTCCTTTATGTCATCTATTGTAAGTGGTTCAAGGGGCATTTCAACCGTAGCAGAACCCCCTCCAGATATTAAGGCAAGAAGTCCACCTGCATTTTTAGCCTCCTTACTCCACTCAATAACTCTTTGAGCTGCATCAACCGAATGTTCATCTGGAATTGGATGACTTCCCTTAATAATCTCTAATGGTTCTAGTCTTTCTTTGATTGTCGTAGTATAAGGAGTAGCAACTACACCACCAACTACTTTCTCTCCAAGGACTTCTAATGCGCCTCTTGCCATGGAAGTTGCGGCTTTTCCTATAGAGATTACGACTATACCCTTCTTCGGGTCAAGAGGCCTAAGACCTTTGGATATTCTTTTCTTAACCTTTTTCTCAAGATTTGAGCTAATGATAATGATGTCAACTAATTTTTTAATCTCATCTAAAAGTTTCTTGCATGTCAAGAATCTCACACATCTGAGATTTAAAATCTATAGCCTTTATTAAAAATAGGAAAGGTTAATTTTGTCGTTATTAAATTTTTCGTTTATTTAAGGGAAAATTTGCAATAGAAATCTTTTATTCTATGTTTTTAGTATATTTATATGAAAATCTGCTGGGCGAGAGCCTTGAGTGAGCATTCAGATCTTAAGGAGCTTTTTGATATGTTAAAAAGGTTCTCAGAGGCATTTGGTATCTCTGGATATGAAGATGAGATAAGGTCGATTATTATTGATGAAATCAGTAATGTTGCCGATGACGTAAAAGTTGATAGACTTGGAAACGTAATAGCAACCAAGAAGGGTAGTAGGGGAGGGCTTAAGATTCTCTGGGATGCGCATATGGATGAAATAGGTTTCTTTGTGAAATATATAGACGATAAGGGTTATGTTTATCTAAGTCCCGTAGGTGGTTGGTGGGATCTAATTCTTCCAGGACAGAGAGTTAGGATCCTTACTGATAAGGGAAAGTTTATCTATGGAGTAGTAGGTACAAAGCCTCCTCACTTACTTAGGCCTGAAGAAAGGGAGAAAGTCATTCCTTTAAGCAAACTCTTTGTTGACATAGGTGCATCTAGCAAAAAAGAAGTGGAAGACATTGGTATAAGAATTGGAAGCCCTGTTGACTTAGACAGACAAACAATAAGCATGTTAGGGGATAAGGCAACAGGTAAGGCCTTTGACGATAGAGCAGGAGTTGTAGCATTACTTCAAGCATTTAAGTCCATAGATCCTGTTGAGACTGATGTTTATTTTGTTGCTGCCGTTCAAGAAGAAGTTGGACTTAAAGGAGCAAGAGTTGCAGCATATTCTATATCCCCAGATGTAGCATTTGCTGTTGATGTTACTACAGCTAATGACGTCCCAGGTGGAGATCCAAAAGAAAAAGTGGCTGAGGTAGGAAAAGGACCTGCTATAACAGTTGCTGATGGAAGGTCAGCAAGTGGTCTTATAACAAATCCAAAACTCCTTAATCTTATAATTGAAACTGCAAAAAAGAACAACATACCATATCAGCTTTCTGTTATGTCTGGAGGGATGACCGATGGGGCAATAATAGCTTTGACCAAAGAGGGCATACCGACGTCAACGCTTTCGATACCAACTAGATATATACATAGTCCTGTGGAAGTCTTAAGTCTCAGAGATGTAGTGAATACAGCAAAACTCATTGAATTTACAACTAAAAACATAACTAAGGGGTGGTATGAAAAAGAGATTCTAAGAGCTTAAGTCAATTAAAATATAATATATGCCTGATTAGCAACGTCATGAAAATCTGTCGGTAGGGTTTTCTTTCTACTAGTATAATGTTCATAAACCTTTTCAAGAAACTTAACGAAAATGGGGCATCCTTCAAATCTACCCTCTCTATCACACCGTCCAGTCGTATTTTCAACTGTAACCATTAAGAGGCATTGCTTAGTCTTTTTATCATAATAGGGACAAAGCTTATGGTATCTTTTTGCACTTTTAATCATTTTTTCTATCCATCTTTTTTCAGGGCTTTCTTCTTTTTCCTCAGGAGCTTCAGGCTCTGTCAACAAGGTTCACCCCCTCTCTTTTTTGACTATTCAACGTTTTATACTATCAAGATTCAAGATAGTAATCTTCCATATCAGCCCCTGCAACATAATTTATATAATAATAGCCTTGACTGTCAACGAGAACCTTGCCTTCTTCTATAAGTTCATTTAGTGCATGTCTTATCTTATCCTCACTCGCCAGTCCAGAAAGTACTGAATGTAGTTCTCTTATATTCATTTTCTCATTTTGGCTCAGTAAATTGAGAAGTATACTTTTAAGTTCGTCCTCATTAGGGGCAGTATAAACTATAACTTCTGGGTCCTCATAAATGACAGATAAGTTAGACGTTATCTCAGGATCATCTCTCTTGGCATCTCTAAGCTCCAAAACACGCTCACCTCATTGTTCTCCTAGAATAATTCTCTGTTGCCAAGAAGCAGACTTCTAACCAGACTTTAAATAGGTTTGAGTGGGAGGAAAGGTTGTGAATTCTATTTCTTAGGAGACAGTGACCTCTAGGAAGCTTATAGGTAAACATGATTTATAATTAGTAACAGGCTGCTCCTTTTTCTATCCATAAGACGAGAGCTATAAAGGGGGAGGGAAGTGACTAGTGTTGGAAAGCTAAGTAAACATTGTTGGGTTGAAGAGCTTAAGGCTTATAGAAATGCAATAACCAATAGGGTAATTGCTTTAGATCATATGATAGGAAAGTTGGAAGGAAAAAGCTCCCCACTTTTAGATTTGGCAGTTGCTTGGAGAAACAAACTTCTTATCATACTTGGGGGAATGAACTCTGTTATTGGAAATGTGGAGAAGGGAAATGATCTTTCTTCGCATATAAGGATATGTGAGCTCAAAAACACTGTTTATGCGGTTATGATGAAAGCTGACTCTGAGGATCCTATTTATAATAACCTAAAGCATTTGGTTGCAGGAATTTTAGGTATCTTAGAGAGTATTTGTAATAAATAAAAACATGTTTTGATAGAGAGTCTTTTATTTTCAGGGAGCTTTTTAATATTTAAGTATTGGTCAAAATTAAGATTCTGAGTAGTATCTGTGAATCGCTAGTATGTCAGTCAAAATAGCCTGTCCAGTTTCTATGCGTCCAGCTCCAGGCCCGATTATTGTGACCGGTCCAAGATTGTCAGTATAGAACGTTAAGGCATTAATAGCCCCCATGACATTAGCTAAAGGATGACTCAGGCTAATCCTTTCGGGCTTCACAGAAGCCTTAATCGAATCTCCTTCTTTAACAACCCGTGCAATGAGTTTTATTCTCTGTCCATTTCTGAGTGCATCTTCTACGTCATTTAGGGTAACTTTTGTTATTCCTTTTCTTATAACATCCTTAATAGTTATTTTACCTTTCATAACAACATTAGCAAGTATAACTGCTTTAACAGCAGCATCCCAGCCTTCAACATCAGCTGTAGGATCAGCCTCAGCATATCCTAATCTTTGGGCTTCCTTAAGTGCATCTTCATAGCTCATGTTCTCTTCCATTTTTGTCAGTATGAAATTTGTTGTCCCATTAACTATTCCCTCTATCTTGTTTACGTCAACTCCAGCCATAGCCTCTAGGATAAGATTTAACGATGGAGTTCCACTAAGTACTGTTCCTTCAAATCTTAACATGACTCTATTTTTCTTGGCAAGTTCTTTAAGCTCGGGATATGCCAGTGCTATTGGTCCTTTGTTCGATGTAACTACATGCTTCCCATGTTTTAGGGCTTCTTTTATGTGTGTAAGCCCAGGCTCTCCTGTCTCAACGTTTGTTGGTGTAACCTCAACTATTATGTCGATATCATTAGATCTGCAAAGGGTGAGACTATCAATATCCTTTCTTCCCTTAGGGTAAGATTTTATATTACCCTTGTTTTCAATAAGCTCGATTAATCTGAATTCATCAAGCCCTTCAGGATCATATACAGAACCCTTAATTGGGTCTGCTATTGCTATTAACTTAAACCTAAAATTATAACGTTTAAGTAAAGTATCCTTTTTTAAGGCAAGAATTCTCACAAAACCTTGCCCTACATTACCAAAACCTACGAGACCTATCTTCCAGATCTTATTTTTATTATTTATCATGAAACTCACCTCCTGCTTAGATAAAAAATCAAAATTAAGATATATAGTTCAGTATCCCAGGAAGTAATCTGGTTAAGCCAAGTTTCTTAATAATATCTTCTCTAGGAATCCCTTTAGAATCCCATTCTCTGAGTTCGTAATATTCGTTAAGCATTTTATCAAAGTACTCTTTCTTCAATATCACATTAAACTTACCATCAGGGGGTAATGGGAGAGGTTCATTAAAGACCCTTAGAGGAAGAGTATCATCCTTTCTATTTATTCCAGCTTCTCTGATATTGAATATTCTAGCTAAGTTCCAGATTCTCTCACCTGCAATTAGATAGTCTTTTTCACTGAGTTCTATTCCTGTTATTGACTCAAAGGCCTCCCAGGGTCTGTAGAGAGGTATGAAGTCACAGACTATGAGGGAGAAGGCTGCAGCTCTCTCATCTTGTGTTTCTTTAACAAACTTGGCAATGCCTTCTGTAGAGAACCTTTCAAGACCTCCTTCTATCTCGGCTCTTGTTGTCCAAGCTCTTTGATGACATCCTCCTCTATCAGACGTTGCATAGGCTAATGCCATCCCCCATGATGTCTGAGGAAGATAGCCTGGAAGCTCCATTCCCTTAACATGCATCGCTATCTCAGTAGCCCTCCCTCCTATTTTCCTTGAAACCCTTGCAACACCTTCAGCTAGGAGGTTTCCAATACCTTCTCTGTGGGCAATTTTCTTGATGAGCTCTTTCTGTCCTTCATGGTCTCCGAATGATGGAACATCTTTTAGCAGTCCTAGTTCTTTAAGTTCCATAGCAAAAGCTATTACGTTGCCTGTTGATATCGCATCAAGTCCCATTTCGTTAACTATCCTTAAGGATTTGGCAACTTTTATTGCGTCGTCTATAAGGCAGTTACTTCCAAGAAGGGCTAAATCCTCATACTCAACCTTAACATGATCATTGCCTAATCTAACTACCTTTCCACAAGCAATAGGACAGTTATAACATGCAACATCTCTCTTTACAAAAGCTCTCAAGTATTCACCGTAAAGCCCAGTTGCGTCATCCAAATAACCCCTACTGAAATTTCTAGTGGGTAATATTCCAAATCTGTTCATAGGTTCGACCCAGAAGGATGTCCCTATGGCTCTTCTGATTTTCATAAATCTAGTCTCATCTATAAGCTTGAATGCCTTCCTAAAGACATTCTTGGCTTTATTAGAATTCGCATATCTTATTCTTTTTCTCTTAGCCTTGACTGCTATAGCCTTCAGGTTTTTAGAACCCATTACAGCCCCTGTTCCGCCTCTGGCTGCTATTCCTGCTCTCCAAGGATCATCATCTGAATCTATCATTATTGCGGCAAACTTAACTAAGTTTTCACCAGCTGGACCTATAGTTGCTATATGAGCTAAAGGATCTGTCTCTTTTCTAATCTTTTTCACTGTTTCAGAGATAGTGAGTCCCCAGAATTTGTTTGCATCTCTGATCTCTATCTTATTATCATTTAGCCAGACATATACGGGGCTAGAGGCTTTACCCTTTATGATTATTCCGTCATATCCAGAGTACCTTATCTCTGGACCTAAAGATCCTCCTGCATGTGAATCCAAATAAAGACCTGTTAGGGGCGACTTCGTGACGACAACCATTCTTCCTGATGTAGGATAGGAAGTTCCAGTAAATGGTCCTGTTAAAAACATTAAAATATTATCAGGACTAAGGGGATTTGTCTTAGGCTTTAGCATCTTGAAGAGCAGGTAGGCACCAATTCCTTTGCCTCCTATAAATGCCCTAATAATTTCTGGGTCAAGGTTTATAATAGTGTCTTTCCCAGAAGAGAGATCTATGGACAGAAAATTACCATATGTAGGCTCCATTCTATTCACACTCTTCAAGTACAAATTATATTGTCTACCGGACTTTAGCTTTTCTGCATTGAAAATGTTTTTCGGGTTCATTGAGTTCATTGACAGAAC
Organism: Acidilobaceae archaeon; assembly: GCA_027082825.1. GTDB lineage: Archaea > Thermoproteota > Thermoprotei_A > Sulfolobales > Acidilobaceae > JALWTO01. The sequence goes on along the minus strand of JALWTO010000032.1, from coordinate 31,972 downwards.
AGGTGTATATTTCATAAGTTTTGTTGGGATTTTTATTTTTATAAGACAGTAGGTTATGTTTAACATTCAAGTAAGCAATTTTGAACTTTATTCTAAAACAAATTCATTAATCTCCTCTAGGGGTCTTTCATGTCTTGGCGAAAGAGGTTTGAGTGCATCAAAGGCTTTAGCGGAATCATTTATGTATTGTAGGGTCTCTGAGGATCTAAGGAAGTTACCATCCCCTATAAGAGTTTTAGCTGCCTCAAGACTTTGTGTACTTCCTATGACGGCATATGCTGTCGCTTTAGGAGGAATAATGGCCTGGATAGACGGGTCATTTAGTTGGCCTCTTTTTATTGCTATACTTATAGGATTTCTTCTTGCCCACCTGGCTGATAATCTTCTTAATGATATGACTGATGTTAAGAAGGGCATAGATGAACCAGGATACTTCAGAAGTCTTTATGGTCCTCATCCGATAATAGACGGTATAGTTAGTGTTAATGAAGTAAAGTTCTTAGTTGGAGCTATACTTATTGCTGACCTCTTCCTAGCATTATACTTGGGTTTCTCTATAGGTTGGCTTATTCCTCTTCTCGCATTTCTTGGTGCATTAGTTATGTCTCTCTATGGCGGATTCCCTATTGATGCAAAAAAGCTAGGACTAGGGGAACTTTTAGTTGCAATAGTATGGGGACCAGTTATTGTTGGAGGGACTTATCTGGCAATCGCAGGAAGTTATGGGTTAAGGCAGGCATATGTTTATCTACCCTATGCTGCAGCAGTAAGCCTTGTTCTCATAGGAAAACACCTAGACAAGTTTGATCATGATTTAAATAAGGGTCTTAAGACTCTTCCTATAAGACTTGGAAAGAGAAGATCAAGATTTTTGGCGTCATCATTGGCGATATTATCACTGGTCACGATGACTATAGGAATCTATTTTTACACAGGTTCTTTTTGGTCCCTCTTGCTAATTCTTGCACTACCTTATATCTTCTTTATTTCTAAGATCCTTGTTAAAGAGAAACCAAAGGATCCTCCAAAGGATTGGCCAGTATGGCCTCTTTGGTATGCAGCTTGGGGGTTTGCAGTATTAGATCTAGTTGGTAGATACGCTGTTTTGTCATTGATTATAACAGGAGTAAGTGGTTTGGCTTTCTATATACTTTTGGTTTTCATTGTGCTAATGTGGATTGGTGATCTCCGAAGGTTTAGGTTTATATTTTCATGTTGTCAATAACTAGGTTATTATAATTAAGATAACCTTATTAAAACTGTCTCAGAAAGGATCCTTGCTGGTGGGAGAACTTTGGAAAAAACTATTATGCTTCTTGCGAGAGGAGGCTCTGTAAATGAAGAAATTAAAAGAGTTGCAAAGATAGAGGGAGTCTCTCCTGAAAAATTGAGAGAAAGGATCGCAGATGGTAGGGTTGTAATTCTTAGGAATATTCGTAAGGAGAAACTTAAAGTAGTTGCTCTAGGAGAAGGGTTGAGCACAAAAGTTAATGTTAACATTGGAACGAGCGGTACTATAATCAAACCAGAAATGGAAATAGAGAAAGTCAAAATAGCAGCTAAGTATGGAGCAGATGCTATAATGGATCTGAGTATCGGAGGATCCATCGATAAAATAAGAGAGATGGTTATTGAGGTTGCTCCAAACATCCCTCTGGGAACAGTACCTACTTATCAGGCATGGATAGAAGGTGTGAAGAGATATGGAATTTCCATGCCTGATGACTGGTTTCTTGATATTATTGAGAAACAGCTTAAGGATGGAGTCGATTTTATGACAATTCATGCGGCTTTAACAAAGGATATGGCAAAAAAGGTCGTTAAAAGTAGCAGAGTTATGCCTATAGTGAGCAGAGGGGGAGCATTCCTGACAGCCTGGATGCTTGAGAACGACAAAGAAAACCCTTACAGAAAGCATTGGGATTATCTCCTAGAGCTCTTTGCAGAATACGATGCAGTTATAAGCATTGGAGATGCCCTAAGGCCTGGAGCTATTGCAGACCAACATGACGAGTTTCAGGTTGGGGAGCTCATAGAAGCGGCTAGGCTCGTCAGATCTGCCAGAGAGAAGGGAGTTCAAACAATAGTCGAGGGTCCTGGTCATATGGTGCTAGATCAAGTAGTTGCGGACATTAAGTTTATGAAGTCACTTACAGGAGGGGCACCTTATTATGTTTTGGGCCCTCTAGTTACAGATATTGCCATGGGATATGATCACATAGCAGCTGCAATTGGAGGTGCAATAGCTGCTGCAGCAGGAGCAGACTTCCTCTGCTATTTGACACCTGCAGAACATCTAAGCCTTCCAAACCCAGAACAAGTTAAGGAGGGTCTTATAGCTGCAAAAATAGCTGCACACGCAGGGGATTTAGTAAAGCTTGGAAGTAAAGCTGCTAAGAAGGATTTAGAGCTTAGCCTCTTCAGGACTAAGCTCATGTGGGGTAAGATGTTCTCCTATGCCTTAGATCCGGAAAAGGCTAAAAGAATCTATGCACAGTTCGGCGCACAGACTCAAGCCTGCAATATGTGCGGTCAATATTGTGCATGTCTGATTCTAGAAAAGTATTCAAAGGGTAGAAAAGAACCTAACCTTAATGAGTTAATAGGCCGCTATGAGGGCTCGATATCCAAGAACTTTGAGCTTTAAACAAGCTAAACTTCTATCAACGAATTTTTCATCTATGAACCTTTTATATCATCTTTCGAAGATCTTGGGTGTAACTATGTGAAGTTCTACTGGGACCTCTGTTTTTGAGTAAGCTTTGATCATAATTTCATACCTTGTTTATGTACATTCTCTGTTATCATTAGAATGTCTATATTGCTACTCCTGTGTAAGTTCCTTTAACTACTGAGCCAAAAAAACATAGACCTTTGCCCCAGGATCTATATTTTTTATAATATTTTTCACTTTTCTTGCAACATCCATATAATTTCTTAAATAATTAAGGACCCTTAGATCATACCTTTTCGATAAGAGGTTTAAACATCTCAAGAACAAATTTAAACAAATACTCCACTTTCTTCTTCTCATATATTATAGGTAGGTATCTTGAGGATATATGCCTCATCTATCATAGCAATATAGTGGAGGCTCTTAATGTTATTAACGAGCTTTAAACAATGTTATTCACCTCTCCTAACTCTCTTATAAGTCTTTTATTGAGTGTGTCTAAGGATAACTTCCTTATTTTAACCAGAAGCTTATACTTTAAAATTAAATGACAGTATTGCTCCGTACTGAAAATCGCTATCATATTTTCCTTTTCTTAAGTATTTTTTGCCCTTCAAGCGACAAACGAAACACTTCTCATGACAGATGATTTCTCATCTAACCTTTTACTCCTTGATAAAAGTTTAAAGAAGAAGAGAGTATGGTTCAATATCAGCTATTGCTTGTCTTTCCGATCTTCTTAAGCTCCTCCTCTCTCAAAGGCCTTCTTAGTATTTTTCCAGCAGGGTTTTTAGGTAGATCTTCTCTGAACTCAACTATTCTAGGATATTCATGACCTCCAAGCCTTTGCTTGCTCCACTCTATTATGTCTTTCTCAGTGACTTTACCTTTGCATTCTGATCTTAGAACTACAAACGCTTTAATGTTCTCTCCTACAACAGGGTCTGGAACACCTATCACAGCGGCCTCAGCAATACACTTATTCTGATATAGGACCTCCTCTATATGTCTTGGATAGACACTGTGTCCTTTGTACTTTATTATGTCCTTCTTTCTGTCTACTATAAAGAAATATCCCTCTTCATCCATATAGCCTATATCTCCTGTTCTTAACCACCTTCTTCCGCAGCATTCAAAGAAAACACTCTTATTCTCCTCAGGCATGTTGTAATACTCTATCATTACCTGAGGGCCACTTATTACAATTTCACCTGTGCCATCTATTAGCTTAGGTTCCATGAGATCCGCGATAGCTAAAAGAGTGTTAGGCATAGGAAGTCCTATGCTGCCATGCTTTCTTTTACCATAGATTGGATTTGCAGCTACTACAGGACTGGTCTCCGTCAGTCCATAACCTTCAACAATTCTGCAACCAGTTATTCTCTCCCATTTTCTTATTATTTCTATGGGAAGTGGAGCTGCACCGCTAAAACATATCTCAGCTATTCCCTTAAGCCTTCTCAACTTGTCCTCAGAAACTTCCTTAAGTAGCATTATATAAACTGTTGGGGCTCCAGGAATTAAGTTTATCTTATTCTTGATTATTAAGTCGACAAGCTTTTTGGGCTCGAACTGTGGGACCAAAACTAGGTTTGCAGCTATGTCTAAACTCAAACCGAGGATACTACCGAAACCATATGCATGAAAGAAAGGTAGGAGACCCAATACGACATCTCTAGTTTCACCCCTGTTAAACCAAACTCTTTGAAATATTACATTAGCAACTATGTTCTTGTGTGAAAGCATTACTGCCTTTGGTATCCCTGTGGTTCCACCTGTATATAACATAGCCGCGACGGTCTTTTCAGGATCTCCTTTGAAGGTCTCTTTAATCATACCTTTATTCAGGAGATCTCTGTATCTAACAACCCTCTTGGGAGGCTTGGCTATCTTTTTAGTAAGCCTTCCAAGACCTACCTTAAACTTAAAGGAGAAGGATCCATAATCATTAATTTCTGAGGCTATTATCTGGTATTTGTCAATTACCCTTTCAATTTTATTAAAAAGAAGGTCCTGTACCACAATAACATCTGCTTTGAGCTTTGATAAACTTTCTTCTATTTCTACGGGGCTCCATAAAGGATTCAAAAGACAGGCTCTAGCACCTAAAGCCATTGCTCCATAAGATACGGTTATGTATTCAGGGACATTTGGCATTATTATAGCTACACAGCTTTTCTCATTAATATCCATAGACTTAAGGCCAGAGGCTACCTTCAATGTATCCTCATATAATCTCCTGTAACTAATTCTTTCTCCCATAAAGGTGACGGCAACAGCTTTGGGATGTTTCTCTGAGCTACTTCTTAATATGTCATGTAACATTATATCAGGGACATCTACTTCAAAGGATACATGAGAGTCATAACTTGTTATCCAAGGGGGGTTCTCAAAGTTGAAGGGTAAAGCCCTATTCAATGCAAGTTCCCTCAAATAGTACAATCTAGTCAAAAGGCCAACTAAGCTATTCCATATGTTTATCCTACTATATGCTCTTTGTCCTTAGTATAAAAATTTATACGAATAATTTTACTAACATTAAATCTGATATTTTGCAGAGTTAATAAGGGGATTTAGAAAAAACTTTCTAGTGGTCACAAAAGTTCCCGAGGTGCGCCCTATGGGTTTACCTGAGAGACCTATATGGAGGCCTGGATACAGCCTTAACCTAAGAATGATCTATGATAGGGCTCTTGAGGTTTTTCCCGATATGGAAATTGTCTCTAGGACATCAAAGGAGATAAGGAGGTTCAAATTCACGGAGACAGCTGAGCGCATTAAAAGACTTGCAGGTGCATTAAGTGCTATAGGAGTTAAGAAGTTAGACACAGTTGCTACCCTAGACTGGAATACCCACTGGCATTATGAATCTTATTTTGCTATACCTATGATGGAGGCAGTTTTACACACGATTAACATACGTTTCTCACCAGCCGAGGTAATTCATGTAATGAATAACGCTGAAGACAAGGCAGCTATAGTACACAAAGACTTCGTACCATTTATTGAAACAATAGCAAATCATGTTAAGAGCCTTAAACATATAATAGTCGTTGATAGTGATGAGGTACCCTCTAAGATATCAGGTATTCCTGTATATCATTATGAGGACTTTATAAAAGAATTAGGTTCAGGCTATGAGTTGCCAGAGGAACCTGATGAAAATCTTCCAGCTGCAATGTGTCATACTGGTGGAACTACGGGACTACCTAAGGGAGCCTATCATACTCATAGAATGCTGGTAATACATGCCATGGCAATGGCACTTCATCTGGCGACCTTTGGTCCTGTTAGACTTAGTGGTGAGGATGTTGTTTTATATATAGTGCCTATGTTTCACGTCTATAGCTGGGGGCTTCCGTATTCGGCAACAATGATTGGTGTAAAACAGGTCTTTCCCAATAAACTTGACATCAAAGTTCTCCTAGAGTTAATAGAGAAGGAGGGTGTTACGTTCACTGGAGGCGTTCCCACAATCTTATATATGCTATTGGTGCATCCAGAAAGTGAAAAGTATAACCTTAAAGGGTTGAAGTTTATAACAGGTGGAGCTGCATTACCTAAGGGATTAGCTTACTTGGCATTGAAAAGAGGAATTAACGTTGTTGGTGGATATGGTCTAACCGAGACCGCTCCAGCTGTTGCCTTAGGAGAAATTCCGCACAGCTTAGCGAAAGGTAGAGCCGGAGAAGAGATTGTTGAGATGAGGATGAGGGTAAGTGGTTATCCCGTTCCTTTAATGAGAATAATGGTTGTTGATGAAAACATGAACCCTGTACCTAAAGATGGAAAGACTATGGGTGAGGTTGTACTAAGGGCACCATGGATAACTCCAGAATATTATAAAGAGCCAGAAAAGACCGAGAGTGCTTGGAGAGAGAACTGGTTCCACACCGGGGACATAGCTGTATGGTTCCCGGACGGATCTATATTGATCCAGGATAGAGCTAAGGACTTAATTAAGAGTGGGGGTGAATGGATAAGCAGTCTTAGACTTGAAAATGCTATAAGCACTCATCCTGGGGTTGCTGAAGTTGCAGTAATTGCTGCAAAACATCCCAAGTGGCAGGAGAGGCCTGTAGCATTGGTAGTTCCAAGGCCAGGATGGGAGGAGAAACTCAAGCCAGATGACATATTTGTTCATCTAAAGAAGAACTTTATTGATAAAGGAATAATACCTAAGTGGTGGTTGCCTGATAAAGTGGTCATTGTCGAAAGCTTACCGAAGACAAGTATAGGAAAGATAAATAAGAGGTTGCTTAGGGAGAAATATACTGAGATATTGTTAGAGAGAAGCTGATTTATTTCTTTTTTGGGAGATATACATTGACACCGTTTACTAAGTGCATGGCATCAAGAAATGTTTCACTCATAACAGGATGACTGAAGATATACTCTTTAACCTCATCTATTTTCATCCTCTTTTTTATTGCTACCACTGCAGCATTTATCACCTCTGAAGCATTAAGACCCACCATATGAAATCCCAGAAGTTCTTTGGTCTTGGCATCAGCAACTATCTTTGCTACTCCAAAAGGTCTTTCACTAGCTATTGCTCTGTAATTCACAGCAGCCGGAAACCTTTTAACAATATATTTAGGATCTCCTTTCATGGCAGAAACTCCTACTCCAGAAACCTCAGGATCGCTAAAGATAGCCATTGGAACTAAACTGGAATCGTAAGCCGACTCTATTCCTGCGATATTTTCTCCTGCTACTATTCCTTGAATCTTTGCTAAGCTTGCAACATAAGGTTCTCCAGTAACATCTCCTACTGCATATACGTTGCTTATGTTCGTTCTAGAATGATCGTTTACAGTTATCTCTCCCTTCGGACCAAGTCTTATACCAGCTTTTTCTAGACCTAAACCCTCAGTTGAAGGCCTTCTGCCAGTGGCTATTAAAACCCTGTCGCTCTTAATGCTCTTTCCGCTCTCCAGAACCACTTCCTCCTTTTCTGGGTCTATCTTCTGAACCTTGTTATTAGTAAGGATCCTTATACCTTTAGATTCAAATATCTCTTTTAAGGTTTTGCTTGCATCAATATCCATGTTTGGCAATATTCTAGGCATCATCTCAATTATTGTAATTCTTGATCCAAAACCATGCCATACGCTTGCAAGCTCAACACCAATAGCTCCTCCTCCGATGATAATTAAATGATCTGGAACTTCTTCAAGAGAGAGAGCTTCATCGCTTGTTAATACAAAACCTCTCCTTCTCGCATCCTCCAGTCCCTTGATACGAGGTAACACTGGAAGGGAACCTGTTGCTATTACTATGTTCTTAGTATTAACGTCGATACTATCTATATTAATTGTATGAGGATCTTTAATACGTGCATGTCCAGAAATTACATCTATATCATAACTAGGAAAGACATAATCTTGGTACCAGGCTATCACCTGGTCTATAAGTTCACTTTTTCTGCCCATTATCATTTTAAGATTAAGCTTTATTTCGCTCTCTATAAGACCTCTTGAGGACATAAGTCTTACATCGCCTACTTCCTCAGAAACCTTTAAAAGATATTTGGTTGGGACACAACCCACATTAACGCACGTACCTCCAAGTTTTCCTTTCTCTACTATTGCTACCTTAAGCCCTAACCCTGAGGCCCTAAGAGCTGCTGCAGCACCCCCCATTCCTGAACCTATAGCAATTAAATCGTAACTTTTTCCTTTGACATCCTCTGGAGATAAGAGAACCATCTTTGTCACCTCTCTATTATTTCAGCCCCATACCTTTCCTTGAGAACTCTAAGCGCTATTTCAACCCCTTTCCTTACAAGAGCTCTACATAGTCTTTGTTGCTCTGGAGAGACAAGATCGAACTTTGGATTAAGGTCCTTACAGTTAGGAGAACCGAACATCTTAACAAATTCGTTATAGACCTTTGAAGCAAGTTCATGAATTTCACTGTTGGCTTGTATAAACTCAAAACCCTCGGCTTTCTTAGGGGCTCTGCCCTCTTGTACTGTTTTCTTTCTGGCATAACCTCCTACAGCAGCTACGGCAGCCCATAAGGCTCCACAAATATATCCACTGCCACTAATTCCTCCAGCGAATGCTATAGAGGCTCCTATAAGCTCTTCATTTATCTCTAAGCCTAAAGCTTCAGCCAAGGCCATGAAAGGGCTATAACCGCAATTCCAAGTCTTTGCAAGAAGCTCAGCTGCTCTATCCTTGGCCTTCTTAACGGCTTCCTCAAAATCATTATCATTCACTTCTTTTCACCCCTAAGCTCCTTAAGAAACTTGTCATAGTAAACGCCAATTATTGGGAGATTTTTGAACTTGAACTCATAGAATAGGAATGGTTTTGGAGGATAGGTAAGTACATCCTTCTTGTCCTGGGATATCATGGCATCAACTAACTCTTTAAGCCACTCGACAGGAAAGGTAGCTGCCATCTCATCATCCATGGTCCAAGCAAGGGTTCTATCACCAAGACCTGGAAGAGCTAAATAGGGTTTTTTATTTAGAAAAGATCTAGCTATTGCAGTACAAGAACCAGCTTTTCCCATAGCCTCAAGCCTCACAGGTTCACCAGTTTTATAGGCCACTGCCGCTGCAAACTTTGTCATTTGTCCGGGGGTTCCATAAATTATTACTACATCAGGAACTGTTACTGGGTTTGATAGGGGGAATGTAGCTATTCCTTTAAACTTTCCAGCGGGAATTTCGGGTAGATAACTATCTAGTTTAGCTCCAAGTTCTTTGTTTTCTGTATAAAGACCCGCACTTATGCTTCCATCTTTAAAGTACTCTGGCATCTCAGTAAGTCCAAAAATAACTATAGAACCTGGACATGACATGTCATCAAGGCTAAGCCCTATAGGCCACCCGTAGTACCTGGCAAGGCCTATTGCTTGGCAAAGAGTCATTCTTCTTCTAAAGTCTCTGAGAGGTCTGAAAAGGGGGAGGTTCTCTTCATCTGGGCTTCTCTCCAGAAGCTTTATACCTACTGGAAATGATCTTAACTTAAGACTTTCCATTAGTCTTTTTGATAGGGATGAAAGATCTTCAAAACTTGGAGCTTTTGACAACTTTCACACCATAGATTGGTGGGAGTTAAGTGGAATAAAGAGATTTCTTAATAAAAATTCTGTTCATACCTTAAAAAAACTTTAAATCACTATAAAGAAAGTAGTGATCACTTATGCTTATTATATCAGAGATTTTTAGAGTGACAACGAGGCCCTTGTGACGCTTGTAAGTGGGGTCGAGGAACACTCCTTAGTATTTAAATAATTAATAGGATTTAGATCAAAAAATCAAAAAGTTTAATTTCATCAAGGGTTGTATAGCTGTGTTTTTAGGACCCGTATGCATTTTCACCCAGTTCTATCATGTCCAGTCCTTCCTTCTGTTCTTCCTCAGGAACCTTAACCTCTGTAAATTTACTGATTATCCATAGTATTATATATGTTAAAACGAACGGATAGGCCGCCCCAATTGCTGTTGCAACAACTTCTTTACCAAAGAATGCATAGCCTCCATAGATAAGACCATTCGACCCTAGAATCTTAGAAGAGCCAAATATCCCCAGAAGTATTATCCCAGTTAAACCTCCCATACCGTGAACTCCCCAGACATCAAGGACATCATCCCAGTTTTTCTTGGCTCTGTAGTTAACTGAGGCATATGCCACAAGGGCAGCGACTATTCCAACGATCATGGCTGCCCATGGAGGTATGTATCCTGCTGTGGGTGTAACGGTTGCAAGTCCAGCTATTGCCCCAGTACAGAAACCTGTCGTGGAAATCTTATTACCCTTAGCTACGTCAAGCAAAATCCAGGTTATGGCCGCGAACGCTGCAGCTATTTGTGTATTGGCAAATGCAACACTTGCATCCCCTCCAGCTCTAAGGGCACTTCCTGCATTGAAACCAAACCAGCCGAACCACAGAAGGGCCGTTCCCAAAGCTATAAACATAATATTATGGGGATTGTCCTTGTACTTCCTTGGACCTAAGAAGAACACTGTTGCTAGAGCTGAAAAACCAGCAAGTTCATGAACGACTATTCCTCCAGCGAAATCTTCGACACCCCATCGATGAAGAAATCCTCCTCCCCAAATCCAATGAGCGACTGGGAAGTATACCAGGAAAAGCCAGAGTGTCAGAAACGCTATGTATGCCTTGAACCTCATTTTATTGGCAAATGCACCAGTTATTAGTGCTGGGGTTATTACTGCAAACATTAACTGGAACATAGCAAACCCTAGAAGGGGTATTTGGTAAGCCGCTAGAGATGTTGTCTCATGAATATTCATTAGAAGAGCGTAGTGAAGACTTCCAATAACTTTCCCGACATCTGGCCCGAAGGCTAGTGAAAATCCTATAAGGACCCATAGTATTGTTGTCCATCCTAATGAGAAGAAGGACTCCATTAGTATTGTTAATGCGTTTTTCTTTCCGACTAAGCCTCCATAGAAGAACCCTAGTCCTGGTGTCATTATCATTACGAGAGCTGCAGAGAGTAGAACAAATGCAGTATTACCACCACTAATGAGCCCCGGATCCGTTAGGCTCACCTTAGTTGTGCATGAAAAAATTCTGGTTATTAAATGCTTATTCATAATTTATTATGAATTAAAATAACTAAATTATATTAAAATATCTTTAAAATAATTTAAAAATTACTTTTTGGCCAACTTTATAAGATATTCATGGATTCTAGTATCTCCTGTTAGTTCAGGATGGAAACTTGTAGCTATCATTGATTCTTCAATAGCAACAACGTCAACTTTCTTCCCATCAACACTTATTGATGCTGCTGATTTGGCACCGTTCCAGAAGTCTGTAAATGCTGGGGCTCTAATGAATATCCCTCTAAATGGGGGTCCTTCGAGGAAGTCTATGTTAAGATCTATTTCAAAACTTTCCCTCTGTCTTCCAAAGTAGTTTCTGTGAACCTCAACGTCCATTACTCTTAGCATGGGTTGTTTGCCTCTGATACCTAAGAGCTTCTTTGCCATTAAAATTGCGCCTGCACATGTTCCTAATGTCGGAGTCCCATCAAGAATAATCTCTTTTATCTTATCTAAAAGTCCAGTTCTTTTTGCAAGAATTCCCATTGTTGTTGATTCTCCTCCAGGAACTATTATGGCGTCTATATTCTTTAGGTCATTATCCTTTCTGACAAAGACTGGCTCAGCTTGTGTCTTTATCTTCTCAGCCGCAAGTTTAACCATATGTTGATGTTCAGCAACTCCACCTTGAAGAGCTATTATCCCGACCCTTATCAATTCGTTAAACACCTCTTGTCTGTAGTAGCTCTTCTGGTTTCAACTGTTTTATGTCGATTCCCATCATGCTTTTCTGTTCGCTTATCATTCTCTGTGCCTCGGCAATGTATTCTGGGTCATTCCACATACTTGTTGCAAGAACTATGGCAGTTGCTCTCTCTGGAGGGTCTTGACTCTTGAAAATACCTGAGCCTACAAATATTCCATCAGCTCCAAGCCACATCATTAGAGCAGCATCTGCAGGTGTAGCTATTCCTCCTGCAGCGAAGTTTACAATAGGAAGTCTTCCGAGTTTGGCTGTAAGATCGACTAATTGGTAAGGGACTCCATACTCTCTTGCCTTTCTAAGCCTTTCTTCCTCTGACATACGTCCTAGTAGTTTTATATCCTTCATTATTATCTTCATATGTCTCACTGCTTCAGCAACATTCCCAGTACCAGCTTCTCCCTTAGTTCTTATCATAGCAGCCCCTTCGGTTATCCTTCTTAGGGCCTCTCCAAGCTCTCTTGCTCCATTTATGAATGGAATATTAAACATCCATTTGTTTATATGATGTTTCTCATCAACTGGTGTCAAGACTTCACTTTCATCAATCATATCAACTCCAATTTGTTCAAGAATCTTGGCCTCCATGTAGTGTCCTATTCTGACCTTTGCCATAACAGGTATTGTTATGGTCTCCATAACTTCTTCTATGATCTTTATGTCTGCCATTCTGGCTACTCCTCCGCTTCTCCTGACGTCATAAGGTAGCTTATCGAGAACCATAACTGCAACAGCACCAGCATCCTCAGCTATTTCAGCCTGTTCAACGTTTGTGACATCCATAACAACTCCTCCTTTCTGATACACTGGAAAGCCTAACTTTACAGAGATGGTTCCTCTTGTTGGTATAGTTATTCGCTCTGGAAGAGGAGAAGTCTGATAGGAAAAGAGGCCTTCCTCTTTTAATTTATCAGTAGCTTCGGCAAGTCTGTAAAAGAACTCAACTATCTCATTAAATCCAACATCTACAAGGCCTGAATGATAAGACGAGGGTTTGATCAAAGTCTATACACCCTCATTTTGTTACTGTCTTTTAGAACAAATATACACTTATTCTCTAAAGAATAACCGGGTTATTTTTAAATGATATTCACTTTATTTTATCTCAGGGCCAGGAATACTTTTTTAAAAGTCCCATACCTTAAAATAATATTGAGTCATTTTTTGCACTCACTTAAATAATTTAAAAGCAGATCAAGAACCTTCCAAGTACTTTCTCTAACCTCTAAATGAATTCCACTTAGTGCTATCTTACCCTTGCCATAACCTGTTAAGACAATAGCTGGTTTTCCATCATCACCATAGACAGCCAGGACTGTAATATTTTTTGATAGATATCCGAATTCTGGTCCTCCTATATAAACAGCATTAAAGGTCTTGTTAAATCCTAATTTTATTCCTTTTTCCGTAGAGTTTATCTTCAAAATTATCTCTGATGGCCAAGTGTAGTTTTTCTTAGGGCCTATAGCCACAAGGTTTGCAATACCTAGAGAATAATGATAGATTCCTGCTTCCCACATTATTGCCTTAGAGGCATAGTAAGCACCAGCACATATTCCCAGATAAGCTCCGCCATCCTTGACAAACTCCTTTATCATTTCATTACCCTTGTACCCTAAGGCAAGCCAGTAGTCATAGGCCCAACCTCCTGGCATTATTAGTATAGTGAAGTTCTCTAGGCCACCATTTTTGATAGCTGTGGCATTTATTAAGGAAAAACTTATCCCTCTTGATTTGAGATAGAGCATAATGGCATCAATTCCGGACCCCCAAACTCCTGTGTCATTATAAATTGCAACTCTAATTGTTCTGTGGCATGAAACTTTTTGTGTAGTGTTAGTGATCTTTGAATTATGAAGTTTTAGTATCCAAAGGCCACTGGCAATTGTGATTATAATGACGGCTATTATTATTACCAAAAATACTCTCCTTTGTGTTTCCAACTTCATCCATCATCTCCTATAAACTATAAATCTGGGATAGATAATAATAGATGTTAAATTAGGCGTTGGTGGTATGTAGTGGTCAGAGGTACGTCACTAGACGAAATGGATCTTGAGATACTTAAAATACTTCAAGAAGACTGTAGAACTACCATAAACGATATAGCAAAAAGGCTTAACAAGAATAAATCGACTATACACTATAGAATAAAGAGGTTAGAAGAGGCAGGAATAATACAAGGTTGCTATGCCAAAGTCAATCCAGAATCCCTTAATCAGGATTACCTGACAATATCTCTTGTTAGAGCAAAGTATGGCCCAGGATATCATAAAAGGGTAGGAGAAAAGATAGCAAGGATACCAGGTGTCTGGGCTGTTTATTTCATATTGGGTGAGATAGATTTCATTGTCCTTGCAAGACATAAGAATCTTGATAGTGTAAGAAACATGATAAATGCTTTCCTGTCAATAGAGGAAATAGAGAGGACCTCAACACATGTGATAGTTGATATAATAAAAGAGGATCCTAGAGTTGAGATACCTAGTGTGAAAAAGAAAGACGCTACTACTTCCTGAATCTAGGATTGAAGTACTCTTCAAGGCCTGTTCCAAGTAATAGAAAGCCAAGGCCTGTTATAGTTATCATCAAACCTGGAGGTATGACCCACCACCACATGCCTCTAACAAAGGCTCCACGTATTTGCGCATAGTAAAGAAGAAGTCCCCAGCTTACTTTAGTAGGATCCCCTAAGCCTAAGAAGCTTAGACCGGCTTCAGTTAATATGCTATCAACTATGGTTAGAACATAGACAGGTATTATAAGTGGTATGAGACCAGGAAATATATGATATCTCATTATATAAGACCTGCCTGCACCAAGACTTATGGCTGCTTCTACGTAAAGACTTGTCTTAAGTGACATTACATAAGATCTTACCATTCTGGCTATACTGGGCCATCCGAGAACCGTTATCGAAAGTATTATATTCCATACACTTGGTCCTAGGTATGCAACAAGGACGATGACAAAGACTATATATGGTATTACAAGGACAATATCTGTAAGTCTCATCAAAATCTCGTCAATAACTCCTCCAGCGAATCCTGCAACAAGGCCTATAAGAATACCAACAGATACACAACCTAAAGCACCAAGTGTCCCTACTAACAAGCTTGTTCTACTGCCATATATTAACTGGCTTAATATATCATGCCCTATGTCATCAGTGCCTAATAGGTGTTGCTTGTTAGGAGAAGCATAAGGAGGGCCTGTAATTGCAGTTGGATTATAGGGAGTTATATAAGGAGCCGTTATAGCAATTATAGAAAGTATGGCAATTATTACTGTACCTGTGAGAGCAAGCTTATTATATCTTAGAAATGTTAAGAAGCCCTTAATTTCCATATTTCACACCTCTGTTTATTGAAGTCTTACTCTTGGGTCTAGGAATGCATAAACTAGATCTACAATGAAATTGGCAAGAAGAACACTCACAGCAATTATGAAAAACGTTCCCTGTATTAATGGATAATCTCTTCTCATAACAGCCTCATAGATGAGCTTGCCTACACCAGGCCAATCGAAAACAGTCTCTGTAAAAACAGCTCCTCCAACTACATATCCAAGAAGTATTGCAGTATATGTAGAAAGAGGCAATGAGACAGGCCTTAAAGCATGCTTAAATATAACATCCCTTAGGGGCAGGCCTTTGGCTAGTGCCGTCTGGATATATGGTTCTGTCAATGCATCTGAAACCAATGACCTTGCAAGAAGGAATGGCGGTCCTATGAGAAACAATATTATTGTTATCATTGGTAAGACTGAGTGTCTGAAAAGGTCTTTTAACATAGCAAGCTTTGATGTATAAATAACTCCAGGTGTTAGAGCACCACTTAGTGGAAACCAGCCAAGCTCAACTCCAAAAACGTAGAGCATTACCATACCAAGCCAGAAAATAGGCATACTTCTCATCAGAAATGCAAAACTAGTAGTTGATAGGTCTAGGGCTGAGTTTCTTCTCCATGCAGCATAGGCTCCAAGGACTATTCCAATTATTGTAGCTATAGTGTATGATATCCCAAGTAGGAAGAGAGTATAGGGCATTCTTGTCATTATTACGTGCCAAACAGTCTCAGGATAGTATTTGTAGGAAAGGCCTAGGTTTCCATGTAGTATATTCTTTATATAGAGAAGGTATTGTTCCCAAAGTGGTTTATCAAGTCCAAACTCCCTAATTAGCTTAAGTCTTTCTTGGGTTGTTAGCATAGGACCTCGGGCTAGATAATCTGCAGGAGTTCCAGGCATTAATCTAGGTAGAAAAAAATTAATTGATATTATAATAAAAAAAGTTACTATGAGAAAGATTATTCTTTTAGTAAGATATCTCGAAAAGCTAGTGGCAATTTTAGCGGTTTGTGACATGTTATATTATCACCCTATCGTCTTAGAGCATAATATATCGCAGCTATTATTATTATAATAATAATTATAGCAGCAACATATATTCCTGTTTTACTCGTTGGCTTCGATGAGGATGTCGGGCTAGAGGAACTTGTTATACTGCTTGTTGAACTCGGGCTAGTAGACATTGTAGATGATACAGTAGAAGAAGTTGTACTGGTTGTGGTTGATGACGAAGTTGTTGATGTTGTAGATGTAGTAGACATTGTTGATGTAGTGCTAACAGGATGTACACTTAACCACGTAAGTTTGTTATAGATACCCAGTATGCCCATTGGCATCGGTATCCAACCTGTAAACGTATTAACTCTATATGCTTCTATCACATCATCAACCCATATTGGTATTATAGGTAGTTGTTCTGCAAGCATGTCCTGCATTTTCCATATGATCTCCTTTCTCTTCGTCAGGTTGAACTCTGAAAGCTGTTCGCTATACAGCTTATCATATGTTTTGTTTGACCACTCTCCCATGCTCCAGTAAGGATTGGCCCAGCTTGTAAACAACTTCAAAAACTCTGAAGGATCCGGAGCAACAGTATAGCCCCATATAGCTATCTGGTAATTTCTGTTGTGGAGCCTCTGGCTTTCATCTCCCCAGTCAACAGGAACTATCTTAAGCTCTATCCCAACGTTCTGTAGATATTTCTTTAAGAGATCAGCCATTCTGACATAGGGCGGCCATGTGGATAAAGTTAATATTTGAAGCTGTAATGGCTTCCCATTTGGCAGAAGCCTTATACCATTGCTGCCACGTTTAAAGCCTAATTCATCAAGTATTTCGTTAGCCTTCTGAGGATTGTATTCATATTTTGGAACATTGGGATTATGCCATATTTTATATGCTGGCGGAATGACAGAGTAGAGAGGTTTGCCATAACCAAGAAGAACTCTGTTAACGAGATCTTGCTTATCTATAGCATAGGCAAGAGCTTTGCGGAAGAGAGTAATATTTAGTGGATATACTTTTGTGTTTAGGACTATATAATCGAAATAGATATCTGGCGTTATGACAACCTTTAATTGTGGATCTTGTTCAGCTTGTTTAACGTATTCTGGAGGAAGAACCATTATATCTAGATCACCTTTCTTGAGTTCCAAGAAAGCAGTATCGGATGTCAATCCTATCTTGGCCAATATGCAGGAGACGTGAGGCTCTCCCTTTCTCCAGTAATGTGGGTTTGCCACAAATAGCATATATTCTCCAGGTTTATACTCCTTTAGGATAAAAGGTCCATTGCCCACAGGATGAAGGTTCAGATACTTAGTGGGATTAGTTATATTCTCCCATATATGTTTTGGTAATATTGGAAGTCTTGGAAACACAAACCATGGAAGGTTTGCTGTCGGTATCGTTGTGTTTATTTCAACTGTGTAGTTATTTAAGGCCTTAACGCTTTGTATGTATCCAACTTCAGCCTGCCATAGCCAGATTTCTTTGTGTTGTTTTATGTAGTTTATTGTAAAGACAACATCTTGAGCTGTAAAGGGTACTCCATCTTGCCAGGTGGCATTCTTAACCAGATGAATGATCCAAGTCTTGTGGTTAGGGGAGACTGTCCAGTTATATGCAAGCCATGGCTCTGGGGTCAGATTAACACTATATATTGCAAGCTTGTCATAGATTAGATTGAATACGAACCAATCAACAAGAGAGTTACCTACGAGTGGATTAAGGGAGGAGATCTCTTCAGCCAGATCTATCCTAACGCATTCAGGCTGCGAGGTATTTGCGGCATTAGCAACTACAAAGGTTGTTCTTGTATGAGGAATTGCAGCAAGAGCTGGTTGTATTAATAGTAGTGCTATTAGAATTAGGACCACAGGTTTATAAATAGATTTAGACATATCCCTAGCACCACATTTTAAAAAATGAACAGTGGAATAAAAATTTATCTAGAATAATAGTATATTGTCCAATGTGTGGGTGAAAGATTTTTGAGGTCTTTGATAATAAGGGGACAGATCTATACTGGTCTATCTCCATATAATGTGGTTCAAGAAGCTGTTCTTATAGAGGGAGATACTATAGCCTTTGTTGGATCTTTTAATGATGCTGTTAAAAAGGTTAAAGATAATAATTTTGAGGTGCTTGACTTTGATAATAACCTTGTGACTCCTGGTCTCATAGACTCTCACTGTCATCTCTCAGTAGCAGGGCTTTATATAGAAACTAGTATTGATCTTGGCAAAGCTAGTAATATTGATGAAATTAAGGACATAATCAGAAGTGAGATAAGAAAGGGAAAAAAGTGGATTTATGCATATGGTTTTGATGAAGGTCTTTTTGGGAGAATATTAAACCGATGGGATCTTGATGATGTAGATCAGAATATCCCAATCATAGTTGAACATGTGAGTGGACATATGGTTATAGCTAATAGCGAGGCCTTAAGAAGGGCAGGGATAACTAAGGATACTTTAGATCCACAGGGAGGTCTAATAGAGAAGGATGAAAAAGGTGAGCCAACCGGTATTCTTAAGGACACTGCCATGGATCTAGTGCTTAAGATTTTGCCTCCTCCAACACAGGACCAATGGACAAGAGGAATACTAAAGGCTCAGAGGTTATGGATTTCAAATGGTTTTACTTCGATTGAAGACACAGGGACATTTGGGGCTTGGGAAAACATCATTAATGCATATAGGATTCTTAATGAAAGGGGAGACCTGAAGATTAGAGTAAGGGTTGCCTATGCAATAAGTAATGTTTCAGAGGCCGAAAGAGCTTTTAAGAAAGTCTTGTCATCTAAAGTTTATGAAGACAGCCATTTAAGAACTAACTTAATTAAGATATTTTATGATGGATCAGGGCTTGCAAGAACAGCCCTACTTTATGATGACTGGTGTATGAACGGAAAGCCAATGAAGAACTTCAAGGGTATAAGAGTAACAGAACCATCTGATCTAGAAAAAATGTTGAAATTATTTTTAGATAATAATATGAGAGTAGCTATACACGCTATAGGGGACAGAGCCGTAGACGAAATAACTGAGTCTTATAAAAGGTCCTTTGATAGAAAAAAGGTTAAAGAATGTAGCCTGAGCATAATTCATGCAATACTTGTTTCTAAAAAAGGTCTAGATTTTCTCAGTGATCTTAAAATTTGTGTCAAGACCCAGCCTAACTTCATATACACACATGGTCACATCTATGCATCAAACCTCTGTGAATACAGAACAAAAAGATCGTTTCCATTGAGAAGTCTTTTGAATCAGGAAGTTATAACTGCTGGGAGTTCTGATGCTCCATTTGTTGGTAGTCCTAATGCAGGAGAGGGTCTATATGGGGCTGTTTTTAGGAAGCCAAGGCTGAAGGATAAGATGTTTGACTATGGATCTGAGGAATCTATAAGCTTCCCAGAGGCCTTAGCCATGTATACATCTCTTGCTGCCAAAGCAATAGGAATGGAGGATATTGTTGGATCTCTGGTCCCTGAAAAGAAAGCTGATCTTGTTGTCTGGAATTTGAACACCTTGCATCCTACCGAAAAACAGGTTCTTGGGATGAAACCACTTAAGGTCTTCATTGGAGGCAAATTGGTTTTTGAAGGTTCATAAATTGAACCTTCAAAAAGAGTAGTTTTGTACAAAAAGTTTTTAGTTGAAAAATATACCTAGAATTCTTGGAAATTTTTCAAAAAGGGTAGATGAAATTTGGAGCAAATGGATAATCTTAGGAAGAAGTTTGTATCTCCAGGTGTTCCTCTTGAGCACCCCTTGGTTATAGTTAGGGGTGAAAACGAATTTCTTTATGATGATACTGGAAAGAGATACTTAGACTTTACAAGTGGAATAGGAGTTACAGCTTTAGGTCATGCAAATCCAGAGCTCATAAAAGCGGCTGATGAACAGCTTCATAAGCTCTGGCATGTATGTGTGCATGTTACTAGCTATCCTTCATATTTAGAGCTTGCTATGAGATTATCAGAAAATGTAAAAATGTCTGGAGAGAAAATGGTTGCTCTTTTTAACAGTGGTGCAGAGGCAACAGAAAATGCTGCAAAAATATCGAGACAGGTCTCAGGAAAAACTTATATAATATCGTTTATAGGAGGCTTTCATGGAAGAACCTCTCTAGCTCTTTCAATGACTGGGAAGTACATTCCATATAAGATAGGATTTGAGCCTCTTACGCCAAACGTAGTCCATATACCATTTCCATATTGTTATAGGTTGCCAGTAAAAGATGAAGATGAGTGCGTAGATATAGTTATGTCGATAGCTGAACAGGTAGTTAATGTGAGCCTCAGTTCACAGGCCATAGCTGCAATGATAGTTGAACCAATACAGGGCGAGGGAGGTTTTGTAGTACCTCCTAAGAGGTTCTTAAAAGAACTCGAGAGTCTTGCAAAAAAGAATGGAATCTACCTAATAGCAGATGAAGTCCAAACAGGCTATTGCAGAACTGGGCATTTTATGGCATTTGAGCATTTCAATATGGATCCAGACATGGTAACATTAGGAAAGGCCATAGCTAATGGACTTCCCTTAAGTGCGGTGGTTGGTAAAAAGAAGATTATGGAAAAGGTTGTGAGCGGAAGTATTGGAGGAACATATGGAGGAAATCCTATCGCTGCGGCAGTTGCGATCAAGGTAATTGAGGTGATAGAACGGGAAAAACTCTGTAAAAGAGCCGAGGCATTAGGAAAAATCATAGCTGAGAGATTCAATGAAATGGAAAGAAAATATGAGGTTATTGGAGAGCATAGGGGGCTTGGAATAATGAGAGCAATAGAACTTGTTAAGAGCAAAGAGAGTAAAGAGCCGAACAAGAAACTTACGATAAGGATTATAGAGGAAGCAAGAAAAAGAGGCCTTCTTCTACTTAAGGCAGGATATTATGGAAATGTTATAAGACTTCATCCTCCATTAACGATAAGTGAGTCAAGTCTGATTAATGGCTTGGAAATACTTGAGGAGGCTCTCAGAGCATCACTATAAATCGGACTTTTCCGAGACGAGGGAGTGTTGAAGTAGTCTTTAGAAATTACCTAGGACTCTGAGTACCTCTCTAGCAATATAGGTGGCATGATCGGCAACCCTCTCCAGTTGTCTCAATATTATACACTCCAAAGCTTCCTCTCTGCTTACTTCATCTTTCGATGCTAATATCTTCAAGGACTCCCTGTAAGCCTTGTCTATATATTCATCAAGCTCATCAACCTTCTTTGCCTCTTCTTTCTTCTTTGTCATTAATGCATCAAATGCCGAGGAGACCATAGCTCCAGCTCTCCTAGCAACTTCTACTGTACTTTCGCTAGTTTTCATCCCAGGAACAAGAGCAAGAGTAAGAGCTATTTCATTGGCATACCTTGTTATTCTGAAGAGGTCATAGGAGACTTTTATTATTGACTCTATATATAAAAGTTCATGTCCTAAAGGCTGCCATTTTGCTATGAAAAAGAGTGACTCAGAATAAATTGTGTCTTTAAGATGTTCTGCATAGGCAGTATTTGCAGAAAGATCTGGAGCCGATCCCTTATTCATACCCTCTTCTACTGTCTTTAAGCTTTCAAAGGCTACTTTGAAGAGCCTCATTAGGTTTGCCTCTATATGGTTAATATCCTCGTTTGTATCCTGGGATGGATTCACCCTATTTCACCCCTTAGGAACTTCTCTGTAAGTTCATGACCTGGGTTAAGTGCAAGTTCTCTTGAGAGACCATATTCAACGATTTTCCCATTATATATGAATGCTATGAAGTCAGATACTCTTACAGCCTGAGCAGGGGTGTGGGTTACAAAGATCACAGTTATCCCCTCGTCTCTAACAAGTGCCTTTATTGCATCTTCAATTTTTTTGGAATTAACTGGATCTATGTTTGCTGTGGGTTCGTCCAGCATAAGTATCTTAGGTTTAAGTGCAAGGGCCCTTGCCAGACAAAGCCTCTGCTGTTGTCCTCCACTTAAGACTGTCGGAGGATCAGAGAGCCTATCCTTAACTTCATCCCATAACATAGCCTTCTCTAAGGACCATTTGACTAACTCATCAAGTTTTTCTCTATTTTTAACAAGTTTATGTATTCTAGGCCCTATGGCAACATTGTCATAGATACTCATGTGTGGAAAAGGATTTGGGTTTTGAGAAACCATAGTTATATCTTTCCTAACCTTATAAGGGTCTTCTGTGTATATATCTTTCCCGAAGACCTTAACCTTGCCCTTGACCTTAGCTCCAGGTATAAGTTCAACAAGTCTGTTCATTGATCTAAGGAGAGTGCTTTTACCACTTCCACTAGGTCCCATTATCGCTGTTATATATCCTTGAGGAACCTTAAGAACTATATCCTTAAGGACGTGATCTTCTCTTATCCAAACATTAAGTTTCTCAACAACTATTGCATGATCCACTAATATTTCACCTCCTTAATGAGTTTCCTGACAATAACAAACACAAGGAGAAACACAATAACTAGGACAAGTGATCCTGCCCATGCAAGATCATGATAGTACTCTTGTGGCATCTGTGCATATTGGAATATCATGAGAGGAACTGCATCACCAGGACTCATTATGCTGCATGGTAACGATGATCTAGCGGCACCTATGGTGAAAAGCAGAGGTGCAGTTTCTCCCATAGCCTTAGCAAATCCCATAAGGATTCCACTTGCTATCCCTCTTTTAGCAATACCGACTGTAATACCAAAAAGTACCTGGGCCCTGCTCATTCCTATTGAATACCCAGCCTCTCTGTAGATCTGTGGAACTGACTCAAGCGCTTGTTCTACATGAACCATTACATATGGTAACATAACTAGTGCAAGGGCAATTGCACCAGCAAGGAGACTAAAGTGTCCTGTAGGAACTACAAGAAGGATATAAACGAGCATACCAAGAAGGACTGTAGGAACTTCAAGCAAACTTCTTGATGCAACTTTGGTTATCTTGGAAATCCTTGAGTTGGGGAACTCTGCCACAAAGAGACCAGCTACAAAAGCGAGAACAACTCCTATGACTGTCGAGAGTATTGAGAGGGCAAAAGATCCCATTATGGCTGGAAGAATTCCTCCATTGACCTTAACGATTATTCCAATTCCTCTTCTAGTAAAGGCTTCAATACCCTTGTAGATGACTGAGGCTAAAACATAGAAAACTGGTGTGACTCCTAAAGCTGTTAACGCAAATATTGTTACCAGGAATATCTTCTCCTTAAGGGATCTTGCGTCCATTCATCTCAGCCTCGATTTGGATATCATGATTACTGCCACGGTGTTTGCAATAACCCCTATCATGAGTAGTATAAGACCTCCTGTGAAGAGTACGTTCATCATGTATGGATAAAGAGGGGCCATAGAGAACTGATTGGCTATTAATGATGATATTGTATATCCTGGCTTCAGAATACAGGAACTTATTAAAGGAACGTTTCCTATGACAAGAGCCACAGCTACTGTCTCACCAGCAGCTCTCCCAAAGCCTAGAAGCGCAGAGGCTATAAGCCCTGGCTTTATCATGCCCATCATTATCTTTGCATATTCATATCTATTAGCTCCTATGGCAAGAGCTGCCTCTCTATAAGTCATAGGTATTGATCTATATGAATCCCTTGCAACGGCAACCATATAGGGAAGTACCATTATTGCCAGAAGGATTCCTGCAGTAAGTATATTGTATCCAGAAAACGGTCTACAGGAGAAGAGAGGTATAAATCCTAGGAGCTGGTGTAAGGGAGAGTAGACATGAACCTTAAGAAGGGGAGCTAAGATCTCAAGCCCCCAAAGTCCATAGACTATTGTTGGAAGTCCTGCCATGACCTCTATTAAAGATCCAACAAGGTCTCTTGTTCTAGGAGGGGCATAGTCCTCTATAACAAGTACAGCAGAAATTGTGACTGGAAAGGCCAGAATTACTGCTATTATTGAGGATACTAGTGTCCCATAAAGAGGTGAAAGAAGCCCATATTTTGAACTCTCAGGACCCATTTCGCTTGGAGACCAGGCACTGCTTGTGAACAACTTCCATCCATATTCCTTTATTGCGGGTGCTGATGTGTATGAGATCACTGCAAATAAGAGAATGAATGTAGCAATAACTATTGCAGCAAAGGGGAAAAGAGAATAGTAGAGGAGTTTATCCCCTTTCAATTTATGTACCTCTTATTATGTTTACTGACTTAAGGTTAATTTCTCTCAGTTCCTTAGGTATTGGTGCGTAACCTTCTATCACGTTCTCTTGTCCAATGGTATTTATGAACTCTATGAAGGTCTTTAGGGCTTCTGCTTTCTTTTTTGGATAAACATTCCAAACCATCATAAAACTAAAGCTGACTATAGGATAGGAGTTTTTCCCTGAAGCGTAGACTATTGCCTGAAGAGCATTGCTCCAGTCAGCTGAAGGAGAGTCAGGCAGGAGTCCGCTCTTTAAAGCTGATTCGACTGCAGCTGTCATTGTAGTTGTATTAGGTTTCACGAAGACCCCAGCCTGGTTCTCTATTGCGGCTATGCTAAATTTGTTTTCAAGAGCATACCCCAGTTCAACATATGCTATTGCAGACTTAAGTGTCTTAAAGTACTCAGAAACTCCTTGGTTTCCTTTAGCTCCTAATCCTCTTCCTGTTTTGTCTACAGGCCAGTTTATTGCCTTTCCAACCAGATTCTCTGGCCATAGACTTGGAGCGGCTTTATGAAGAAAAAATGTGAAGACCTGAGTGGTTCCGCTTGCATCTGATCTATGTATTGCCTTTATCTCTATATGAGGTAGCTTAGCCTTGGGATTGAGTTTAACTATTTCTGGATTGTCCCAATATTTTATCTTTCCTAAATATATTTCTGCTATAACATTTGCTGAGAGGTTTAAAGGTCCGCTATATCCAGGTATTTTATAAACTAGTACAACAGCCCCTACTATAACTGGCATCTGAAGTATTTTGCCATTAACAGATTTATAGGTGTCATGGGAAAGAGGTGGGTCAGAACATGCAAAACTTACAACCTTCTCTCTAATTAGTTGTGATTGACCAGCTCCGCTTCCTGTAGGATTATAATTGACTACTATGTTTTGATTCTTCTCCTCAAAAAGGGATATCCAATGCTTAAGCTGAGGATAAATGAATGTCGAACCTGAACCCATTAATGTTACTTGGCTTGATAGACTTCTGTGGCCTTGAAGGAAGCAACAGCTTACCCTAAGTGCTATATCGACTATTATCAGGCCTATAACTACCATCAATATTATGTTAAGCGTTGACCTTTCAACAGGCCCTAGCTTTTCTGACATCAGCTTTTCCTCCACATACCACGTTTTCTATTTGGATTTAGAAAGATAATCTAAAGAGTATATAGAAACTATTTGTATCTATATAGATTTTATTGCCTTTCCTGGGGCTTGTATTTCAAGGATTAAGTATATACAATAAATATTTTAGACAATAATGCCTCAGAAGAAATGAACTTAAATGGGGTATTGGTATTGAGCATGGAGTCAAGGAAAGTTCAGAAACTCGGAACAAGTTCTCTGGTCGTGACCTTACCAAAGGACTGGGTAAAGAGGTTCAAGATAAGACCTGGTGATAGACTTTATGTAGTAGATGAGGGAAACTATCTTAGGATAGTTCCAGCTGAAAGAGGCTCCAAGGCAATACCATTAGTAGACGTCAGTAGGATGCCCGGTGAGGACGTTCTCTCAAGAATCGTTCACTGTCTCTATGTAAGTGGGGTCGATGAGGCTATTGTAAAGGTAAAGGATCCTTCCTCATCTATTATAGAGGCTAAAAGAAAGGCAATCGACTTTATAGGACTTGAGGTCTATGAGGAGGGAGATGGACTTCTCAGAGTTAGAGTTCTTGCGGACCTCGGAAAGATGGGAATCCAGACTATAATAAAGTTAATAGGACACAATATTGCAAAGCTTATAGATCTAATTCTGAATATCATTTCAGGAGAGGTAAAGGGGGACATAAAGGATAGGATCCAGATAATAAAAGGGGACTTTGTCAGACATCAACATGCCACAATAAGGTATCTGATGGCCAAACCATCATCAGGTCCTGAGGGAATAGAGAACTATCAGACAGCTCTTGTTACAAGTTATTTTGGTTTCGTCAATGATGTTCTTTTAGATATCGCTGAGAGGCTGATTGAGGGACAAATAAATATCACTGGTTCCGAGAAGCTGAAGATCCTTCTAGAAAACCTAAAGTCCATGATCTATGAAGTTTCTGCTAATATAGCCTCTCCAAGTGCCAAGAGACTTGGACCTCTTTGTGCTCAGATATCATTTTATGAGGAGATTTTGAGAGAGGCTGTGAGTTCTGGAGAAGATTCTGGGGAGATATTTCTTGTTTCGAGACTTATGGATGTTGCCAGGGTCCTAAACATAACTTCCTGTGTCCTCTTATGTAGGGTTTTGATGAGTAGAGCTCAATGGGTGGAGCAAAGAGAATAGCATGTCTAGGCTTAAAAAAATGATGACGGAAAATTACTTTAACTTTCTAGATTTAACAGTTAATTATTTCGTTTTGATTACCTAACTACAATAAAATAAAGACGAGGTCGATGCTGGTGGTTGAGGGAATAGACTTTGAGAGTGTTGGCGAGCTTCTGGCTGCAAGGTCTGAATGGATTGAAGATGGAAGAACCCGAACAAAGATAAACATTGGCGAGATAGAAGTTGACAACCCTCTTAGCGTACCTCCGATAAACCCGCCTTCAGGTGTAACCTGGCCCGAGCAGCTCTTCCCTGCTGCATTAGCGGCATGTTTTATAACAACTATGACCTCAATAAATGAGAAGATGAAGATTAATCTTAAGTCCTTAAGCGTTACTGTAAAGCCAATACTTAACTTTGACAAGGATGGGGGCTTCAAG
>JALWTO010000032.1:0-4781 GCA_027082825.1 Acidilobaceae archaeon | reverse complement strand
GGACATAACAATTGAAATGACTGTGAGCAAAGGGGAGAGGAAAAAGGCTGAGAGGCTTGCTGGGCTCACTCATAAGTATTGTTTAATAAGTAAGGCCATAAAAGGAAACGTTGAGGAGATAATAAAAACAAAAATAACAGAGATATAAAAATTATGTGAAAAAGTTTTGATTCTAAGAGCTATATCTTCTGGTAACAGCTAAAGAGGACGCAACGCCAAGAGTTATTATGACCAGCACAAGGACTGAAACCTCCAGGTTTATGAGCTTGTGATATTCACCTTTTATTTCCTGGTATGAGCTCTCCACATTATTGCTGCTTGACTTAACAGCTCCTTCAAGGTTGTTCATTCCATTTAACAAAGCACTCTGTTGACTAAGGGCTTTACTGCATGATGAACTTATTGTGTTCAACTTTTGCATGATCTCGTTGCTGAAAGTAGTTATGTTATGTGAAACGTTGTTCAAAAGTGAGATCATCTTAGAGTTTGCAAGTGTTACATTATTACTGAAATGTTCGAGAATAGATTTAACTTCCTGAGCCATGTTGACTAAAAACACTGTATTGTTATAAAGTCCCTTTACAAAGGGTGCCATGAGAGGCTTTCCTATCGTTCCGTGAACAGGGTAAAACGTTTGAAGGAATATGGGCTTTGCAAATGAAGACTGACCTTTAAGTATTACAGCTAAGCCTATATTGGGTTCCATCCATATGGCTCCATCATCGTAAGGGGCATCTCCGACAAGTGGAAGCTGTGACATTATTATTCCGTCTTTGAGGCTGAACTTCTCACCCCTTAGCTGTTTGTCATAAATATAATGAGCAATCATATATCTTTCAGGGGCTTCCCAGATCCATGAGTACTTTGAGGAGTTTATGGCCTCCTGCCATGATGAAGGAAAGCCCGGAAGCCCTACGACAGTAGCGTTAAGAGTATAGAGACCATTTACTATCCATCCCTTTCCTCTTAGCACGTTGGTATAACCGACCTTATAGTAAACTATGTAGTTTGTTGGAGCAGGCATTCCAAAAGCTGAGGTTCTTAGGAAAGGATCCTCCTTAGGCCATGTAGGATCCTTTGTTGGATTTACAACATAGCCTATTTTATATGGGGTAACCTCCAGCTTTGCTATGTTTCCGTATCTATCAGAAAGAGAAACGTCATCTCCATAGCCAGAAAAGCCATACTTCTTAAGCAACTCCTGAAACATCTGTATGGCCTGGGAAACATTATCAGCATACTGAAGAACGTATCTATCCCTTATCATTTCTGGCATACCAACAACTCCCTTCCAGCCATATATGTGGTGCTCTATCATCCCAAGTCCTGCATCATTAAACCCATTCTGGAAGAGACTTCCAGCTGCAGTAAAATACGCTATTTCATGACCTTTCTCTGGATTTTCGACAACATAGATAAAGTAAGGGGCTAGAGGTGAGGCGTCTATTGTAGTTCCAAGGATAGGATTGCCATCTACAGTCAGGTTCCCAGATATTACTGCTCCCGTACAGCTGAAGTCGACGAAGGTGTTTATCACCATTATGTCAAGGTAAGTTACATTATAGCCTAAATTTACCTCATTCGGATGTCCTGCCTGGAAGTCATTAAGGCCGGTAGCTATTCCCTTCATCTCCTCTATATATTCTTGCGGTATATAAGGCTCATACTCCTTAGCTATAGATGTAAACTTTTGTCTCAAGATCTTTCCCGGAACACCCATTGCCTTGCCTAAAATGTTGTAGGCCCAGTTAAGCACCCCAGCTATCTCTTGGGCTGCAAGGTATCCATATTCATAGCCTCTGTCAAACGGGTTGCCTGAGACGTAAATGATCTTCAGAGGCCCTGCTCTTCCACTTCCAACGATTATTGAGAATCCAAATCCTGAAGGCCTCACCACGTACTCAGGTCTCTCAAACATGGCAGAATTGCTAGTAGCCCTTGTAGGGACTCCGAACATTGGAAGAAGAAGGACAGCTATGAGAAGTAATGGAAGAAATTTTTTCACACCCAAAAAGTCCCACCGAAAAACAAATTTTTTCGGAAATTAATTAAAAGCTCGAAGAATAACAAAGTATAGCTCCGATCAAGATACTAGAATAAATCCTGTCACAGACATATTAGTATCAAGAAAAGACCTTTGATATTGTTCATCATTTTTTATAATTATTGTCTTAGATAGGGCTTATTTATTAGGAATATTGCTTCTAATGTTAACGGGAGCTCATAAGAGATGTCAATGAGACAAGCATTAAGCTCCTCAAACAACTGCTAAAAGGCGAGGAGTTTGTCTAGAGGAATACCTGCTGGAGCTTATCCTAAGGAATCTTGATCAGGTCAAGGAGAAGGTTTGGGACAGTTTCTATAATTAGGGTTTTTAAAGTAGTTTAAGACTTTTTAGGACAATAAGGTATGCTTATAAACTTCACTAACTCAAGCTTAGAATAATAAGGTGGGTCAAAGTTGTTTAAGCATATAAAGTATGTAATAGTTCGTGTTCGTGATGTTTCCAGCATAGCATCTTTCTTTATGGATAAGATAGGTTTAAAGCCTAGCTATAAGACAAGCATCTGGACAGAGTTTCCTCTGGAAAATATAACGATAGCGTTGCTTCAAGACAACAATGCTTCCCCTAGGAAAACTGGTATTGTGTTTGAGGTAGATGATATAAACGAAGTTGTAGGGAGGCTTAAGGATAAAGATGTGGAAGTTAGTGAGATAAATGACATAGGCTTTGGCCTTCTTGCTTTTTTCAAAGATCTCGAAGGTAATGAATACGAAATATTTCAGCCCAGATAGTTCAACTGATCCCAAAATGCTTGTTCTTATTTACAATATATGCTTCCTCTAGTCTTACTAATTATAAACTGGGGAATCCAGAAAACTACAAACATTATTTTAAGGATGACTCTTAGTCTTACTAATTATAAACCAGCTATTGCTTCACACATTACCGCTTATGCTCTCTTAGTCTTACTAATTATAAACTTGATAAAGAGATAATAATAAAAGATGTGGTATTCCCTCTTAGTCTTACTAATTATAAACGAGTTGATTTATGAGAAAATAAGTTCCATGTTAGTCTCTTAGTCTTACTAATTATAAACTGGTTTCTTAAATATCTTAAGTTTCTACATGAAAACTCTTAGTCTTACTAATTATAAACTAGATAATTTAATATATTTCTACTATATTTATCAAATAATGTAAACGGGTTCTTAGCACTTCTCTTAGTCTTACTAATTATAAACCGGATCAAGGGCAGAGATACTTTGGTTTTATAAGCTCTTAGTCTTACTAATTATAAACTTGATTGGCTGAGGGAGAAGCTCCTTGCTTCTTAGCTCTTAGTCTTACTAATTATAAACCAATCCCTTTTCTTTTTTTCTTTACTTGAACTCGATACCCCACTCTTAGTCTTACTAATTATAAACAGAATTTAGGGAATGTCTGCCAATTTTCATAGACTCTTAGTCTTACTAATTATAAACGTTAACATTGACACAAATATGTATATCGAAAAAACTCTTAGTCTTACTAATTATAAACATTAAACTTTTAGAAGGTCTTGGATATGATAAAGACTCTTAGTCTTACTAATTATAAACTTGGGATATTTTCAGAAGCTAACAATTTAATTTATCTCTCTTAGTCTTACTAATTATAAACGAGGATTTAACTTCGACAGAAGTACAATTCTTTGCAACCTCTTAGTCTTACTAATTATAAACGGGGAAAGGTGAGTAGGAAATGGAAAAGAAAAATACTCTTAGTCTTACTAATTATAAACTTTTTGATGGATTTCTGGTAAACTCCGCAATTGCCTCTTAGTCTTACTAATTATAAACTAGCATTAGAAACTTTAGGAGAAAAGAGAGCGGCTCTTAGTCTTACTAATTATAAACTTGGAGAACATTATGTCAGCAAGAGTGATCCCTCTTAGTCTTACTAATTATAAACAAAACCAATTCTTCGCCCAAAACTTCACCAGTTTCTCTCTTAGTCTTACTAATTATAAACATAACTATAAGCTTGACTGCTGGCTTAAGGCAGCTCTTAGTCTTACTAATTATAAACTTAGGGCTGTACCATCATTTCCTATGTCAAATGTACCAGAGATCTCTTAGTCTTACTAATTATAAACTAGAGATGTTCATGTCTGTTATAGATATTAAATATTTCTCTTAGTCTTACTAATTATAAACTATAGAAAAAAGTGAAGAGGTGTAGAAAAATGGCTCTTAGTCTTACTAATTATAAACTACAGTCATAGCCATATTCATCGCACCATATCCCTCTTAGTCTTACTAATTATAAACGATTTGGTTCAGCACCATACCCAAGTACATAGACTCTTAGTCTTACTAATTATAAACTAAGGCATTAGAAGATTGTAAAACTAAATACGGGCTCTTAGTCTTACTAATTATAAACGAGAATGAGAAGCTTAATGCTCTGCTTGACTTTTGGGCCAAGACAAGCTCTTAGTCTTACTAATTATAAACTAGGTATATCGTCTTCAAAAACAAATATCTCGGTAAATCTCTTAGTCTTACTAATTATAAACTTGTGTTCCCACTTATGCTTGCAACTTCAGCACTCTTAGTCTTACTAATTATAAACATAACCTTCTTGCTTATCTTGTGCGTCTTCTTGTCAACTCTTAGTCTTACTAATTATAAACTAGTGTTCATGGATACCCTCTGATCTTTCATCTTCAATACAACTTTTCCACCTCTACCGTTAAAAGTTTTTGCTCAAGTCATGCCATGATAATGAAATTT
>JALWTO010000031.1:9538-18229 GCA_027082825.1 Acidilobaceae archaeon | reverse complement strand
AATTAGGCGTGATGTGAGAAAAGTATTAGAGAAGTACCGAGGAATTCTCGGGAAATCCTCGATTAAGGAACTATTGGAGTTCGAGGAGGAAGCCCATTAGCAGTAAAGCAAGTCTATATTGACATGAGCTCCCTATTGGTGATCCTCCTTGAAACCGAGAAGAGTAGCCTAACCCAACAAATTCTGGAAACTTATGGTGGTGGATTTGGCCTCGTAATTTCGGAGATTGCTATTAACGGGACTCTTTACATTGCAATGTACGAATATTATAGGCTGAAAGGAAAGATCAAGGAAAGATACAGCCTGAGAAAGTCAACTGTAAAGTAGGGATATCCTGGAGAAGTGTTAGAGACAATAGACTCACTCCTCTCAAATGATGCACAAATAGCACTAACCTGCAGGCATCACAATATCAATACCATCTTAACCTTTGACGAGGACTTCAAGAGAATACCATGGCTAAAGGCAATTCCCTAATTTTGTAAAGAATCGTCACCCCAAATTATTAGTAACAGAGCGATAAATTACGTTCATGGCTGAATAATGACATTAGATTATAATAGAGACATACTAAGCATTGGAGTTAAGATTGACCAGTACATTGAGGATCTTGAGGCAACACGGTATCCAATGTAGTATCTCTCCTGAAGAGTTGATGGCATATCTCGAGGATCCGAGTTACGAAGATAATACTGTACATTTAAGTAATATATTTGGATAATGAATTACTTTTCCTACATGAAGTAGCGGAGATATGCTTCCTAAAAAGAGATCGACTACAAAATACAACATAGCACTATTATGGAGACGTATCCTGATACCTACCAACCATAGAGAGAATTATGTGGAAAGCACTACTCTATGGATTGCAGGTTATAACAATTAATCCCAGAGGGATAACACACTCAGAGGAATATAATAAGATAATGAAAAAGCATAGGCTGGATAGATATATGACATCAGCATACCCGATAGCTCTAAGATTCAGAAGAAGATTAAAGAACCTAAAGAGACCTTAAAAACCTACAATTTAGAAGCTATTGTTAACCTTAGATTATTAGAAGATCCTAGGTGAATAAAACACTTTTATAATGTTAGGAGGGATTATACATAAAGCTCTCAGCAAGGAACATTTAGAAACAATTAGGAGGATTGCGACGTCATGGGATGCTAAATGAGGAATCAAACCCCTTACCTTGTCTACTTAGACTTCCTCATTACGATAATAGGTGCCTTTGCTATATACTCAACAAACTTCATAGCATATACTAATGCGGTTCCCATATTTGGAACTATTTATGGTATCGTTATAGTCACACGTGGATTCGTACCATTACTGCTTCACAGCGAACGGCTTTTCAAGACACTGCCATTCGTCCACCTACTCTTCCTGTTCCTAACAATCACATTAGCTTTACTTCTCAACAACATTACAATCTATCTTATGGGGATATCAATCTCTGCATTACTCGGTATTTATACTGGGGGCTATATATACAATCTAGAGGTGAGCTGGTCTAAACACCTAAGAGATCCATCAAAATTCTTCTCACTAATCTCAGGTGCTGAGGCCACTGCATTCTCCATAGCACCAATACTCACATATATAACGCCGAACAAGATAGTCTTCCTTGCAATCCTATCAGTGTCTACAGCCCTCGGGTTCATTCTTCTCTTGTATTTTGCTTGTCTTGGTGGTGCTGAAATAAAGCCTAGATTCTTCTCCGGGGAACTAGCATTAATTAGGAAAGCTGCTCCTCTTGCATTATTAGCGGCTTTCAACTGGTTCTTACAATACCTCTGGATGGGGATGGTGTTTGAGCTTGGAGCTAGACAAGGTATATCGAGTTTCTTGGTGTTTATAGCTGTTGAACTCGAAACAGTCACATATATGGCTATCCAGTTCATTATCAGTAGAAGGGGTATTAAGAGGCTAGCAAGTATGAGGACAGTTTCTATATTAATTGCTGTCTATGGCCTGGTTGTGATATCGTTCGCTTCTCTCATTTTCGTGAAGATAGACTCAATTTTATTCTTCCTTATTTTACTTGCTCTAGCAGTTTCGTCTAGCCCGCTTGAGCCTCTCATTAATACACTTGTCTCGTTTATTGACCATGCTCCTGAGATCTCTACTATTGTCTTAAGCTTTAACTATATAGGAGGTGGGATTGGCTATACCCTATCCTCGCTTCTACTCAGAATCTAACTACTCTCTATTAGATTATCTCATGGCATTAAGAAACATAGAAGACTTTGATTATGAACACGACAAGAGTGGTGAGAGAAGACTTGGATGTTGTTAAGAAACTTGCAAAGAAAGTAGGAAAGTAATAAAAGTGGAGGAAGACTTTAAAGTCTTCCTTGTAGTCCCTAACTCAAGCGTTATTATTGCACCCGCC
This sequence comes from Acidilobaceae archaeon, assembly GCA_027082825.1. GTDB lineage: Archaea > Thermoproteota > Thermoprotei_A > Sulfolobales > Acidilobaceae > JALWTO01. The sequence continues at coordinate 15,830 of JALWTO010000031.1, read as the reverse complement.
AAGATATATCGTTTGTATCTTTTGGAAAAGCTCTTCGGGAAAATCCTCGTCCCAGAAACAGTTTGGAAGGAAATAACGGTTGAAGGCAAGCTTGGCCATGTCCAATATGGAATGCTATAATTTGATAAATGAAGGCTCTGTTCAGGTGAACGGCTGTTATTAAGCGTAAGGTGATTAGTGTGGATGATTATCGTGAGGTAAGAAGGTTCATAGAGGATCCCCTCCAGACAGAGAAGAGCTGCTGAATCTAGTGGAGGAGTTATACCTTGAGGAGGCTCCTCGCTGATGCCTGATATTCTCGAAGGACTTAGAGAGTGATGTTATGAAAGCTAACTAATATCTAGTGAATAGAGTTGGAATAAGTAATACTTTAATTTGATAAGTTTCTCTCATAAGGTGGCTAATAACGTCTTTATGGTACTACTTTTAACCATGGTATTCGTTTAAAGTCATTATCTAACGTAGCAATTGTTGATATACCATAATATCTACAAGTAACTGCTATCTGCGCATCAGTAGGTAGAAGCCTGTATTTAATGATGATATCTCTGAGCTCTTCTACTGATTGATGATCTTTAATTATCCTTACATTTAACTCACCTAAAAGCTGGTGAATCTCTTCTAGAGGTTCTTCAAACGCGTCCATCCCCTTTTCTATAAAGAATTCCTTGAATTTATGGTAGTTAACTATGCCATATTTGTGTCTGGCGTACGCTCTAAACGTGACGTAGAGCAATTCATTATACACGATCACTGGACTGAAAGTTATAGGTACGATAGGCATCTTGCGACTAGCCTATGATAAAGGCCTTCTCGATAAAAGCAAACTAGTCCAAGTACTAAGAGAGCTAAAAGAACATGGGGTTCAGAGTATCTGATGAGATAATAAACGAAGTCCTAAAGAAGCTAAAGTAGGCCTTAACAAAAATGGCGGGCCCGCCGGGATTTGAACCCGGGACCTCTGCCTTACCAGGGCGGCGCCATAAATACTCTGGTTGCACGAGTTCATGACAAGATGCAACATGCACTCAAACATGATAATCTGCCCTGATTCTTAAGTTTGATAAGAATGCAGCACCCGAGAGGAAAAAGGCTTAGAGGCTCTATCAGTCACATGTATAGACGGGGATAGGGTTGCCCAGGGCTATACGCGTTAAGTATGAAAATGGTGTGCTGAAGCCTCTTGAGCCTGTGGATCTTCAGGAGGGGGAGGAGCTGGTCGTTGTGGTGCGTGGTAAGAGTTTCTATAAGCTAGCCCTGTCTACAAGCTTTGAAGCCAAACGGAGCGTTGACGAGGTTTTAGAGGAGGTTCGTAAACGTGGCAAGAAACTATACGGGTAAAGTTGTGCTCGATACGAGCGTCGTAGCTAAGAGCATCCTGGCTCCACCAAAGTATCTGCAGAGAGACATTTATGAGAGGGAGATGGAAACTCGTCAAAAGATACGTGTAATACTGGGTTTGCTGGAGAAGATGAGCTATAAGGTGTTCTTCCCAAAAGCTGGTATAATAGAAATTGTATCAGTGTTGAAGCGGAGTGGCATGACGAGAGAGCATGTGCTAAAGGTCGTGGAGAGCCTAAACAACACTTTTATAGTTGTCGACGAGAACGTGATATACGATAAGGCTCTTGAAGTAGCATTAACAACGGCTCCATCCGGCTTTGACACTTACTTCCTCGCACTAGCACTTCTCACAGACTCTCTACTCGTAACCGACGACAAGGGCATGGCAGACCAAGCCAGGAGACTAAAGCTTAACGTGATCTTTGTTAGAGAGGCTACCACAGAGGAGATTCAAGCTAAGTTGCTCGGTTAGTGTAATGTCTTTCAAACGAAAGAACAGACAATGTGGCGTGATTTGTGGCGGGCCCGCCGGGATTTGAACCCGGGACCGCCGGCTCCGGAGGCCAGCGCTCTATCCTGGCTGAGCTACGGGCCCCTTATAACACTTATAAGACTCTCTTGTTTTTCAGTTTGATTGGTTCTATTGCAGTTTCTATGAAGCTTTCTTGACCTACTTTCCTGTAAGGCCAATGAGAAATTTTGTATGCCTTAATTTTAACTACAAATATTTCCTTTACAATATTCTGGTTTTACTAGACAAAACTCTTTACAGAAAATCAATATAATATTTTAAAGAGGCTTAGAAATCCGTGGGTGGGAGAAATGGCTGCTGTTCCTGTTGACAATGAGGCTAAAATTAGATATGTCATGACTATCCTTGCTGGGATAATAAATGATGCTGGCATTCCTAGAAATATAAGAAGAGCTGCTGCTCAAGCTCTTACATATTTAAGAGATGTAAAGTTATCACCAGGGGTCAGAGCCGCTAATGCAATAAGCGCTCTAGAGGAGGTCAGCCAAGATCCTAACATGCCTGTTCATGCAAGAACAAGAATATGGAATGCCATAACAATACTTGAGACTGTAAGAGACTGAAGGGTGTCAATCGCTTGGTAGCATATAAGGTTAGAGTAAAGGGTATTTATTCAACAGCCCTAGCTATGGCTTTAAAAGAAAAAGGCTATATGCTTACAGATTTAAGTGAGATTCTAAGGAAAAGGCTTTCAATTAAAACTTCATCTGGCCCTTCAGTCCCTGATGTTACTGTAAAGAGTTTGGACGATCCTGATGAAATCTTGATAATAGGCTTTCCTTGGGATGCTGGCATAGAGGTTGACAAAACTATAAGTGAAATACTCAAAGGCATGATAAGTGCAGTAAGAGGAAAGCTTGGACTCTATACAGTAGTCGATGGAATAAGCGAAGGATCTTGCAGGATTTCACTTCCGGAGGGAATTGAAGGAAGACTTCTCAGTGAGAGATGTCCAGAGAAAGGGGAAAGCCTAAGAGTTACAGTAGTAAGAGAGTCTATAGATCCTGGTCAGATACCTCTCTTAAAGGTTGGTGTCAGAGTCGTTGGAAAGTATTCAATGGTGCACTATCCAGCCTCAGGGATCAGTTTCAGTGAGTTTGTTAGAGATGAAGCAAAAGCCTCTCTACTTACCGAAGTGAGCAAAATATTGAATATTAAGAGCTATCACATACATTTCAGAAGTTCCTCAAAAGATACAGATGTTAATGAGGTTATGAACGAAGTCCAGAAACTCGCTGTTGAGGCTAAGAGACTATATGAAGAGAATCCTAATTCTGATGCTCCCTCAATAGTTAGGAGAGGGGAGTATATCTCAATAATGTATATACCTAGACCTGCAAAGGAGGTTTTAGACGAATTAAGGTCTAGTATTGTATCAACAATAAGAAATCATCACAGTCTCAGAGCTTCTGGGCGAATTGAGAGTCAAATGGTTGATGTAGCCGAGGAGGCCTTAAGACTTGGAAGTTGTAAAAGAGATGTGGGATTGGCCCTTGTAAGCTATATAGCTAAATCGTTAACTGATAGAAGAGTTCAAATAAGACATAGAAGACCTGATAGAAGCGAGATAGTTTTAGGACCTTTCCGTATTGATAACGTTACTCTGGCCAATAATAGAATTAGAATGGTACTCAGAAGAACTTTTACTACCAGAGGTATCCTAGACGGGCTTAATGTTGAAAAAAGACCTGGAGACATGTCAATGACCACACTTGATACTCAAGAGTGGAATGTAATTCACGAATATCTAACCAGTAATGGAAGGCTCATGGGGGTTTATGCTAATATTAATACCCCTCCTGAGATAGGGTTTAACGGCATAAGATATCTTGATCTCTACATTGATGTAATTCTCAGACCAAACGAGGAACCTCAAATAATAGATGAAGAAGAACTTGAGAAGGCTAGAGAGGAAAACATTATAGGCGAAGGTCTATACAAGAAAGCCAGGGAAGAAGCGAGGAGACTTGTTGGAAAGTTAAAAGCGATGTATCTTTAAATTGAAGTTAAAAACTCACAAGCTCTCAATTCCTCCTGAGAGGTGCTTCTGATGTCAAGAGAAAAAGTAAATGAAAAAGAGGCTATGCGAAGAATGAAGGAGTTGCTTAAGGAAGGAGCCATTATGTTAAGTGAGACTTGTCCTATCTGTGGCCTTCCACTTTTTAAGTTAAAAAATGGAGACATCATATGCCCTATTCATGGAAAAGTCTACATAGTCTCTAGCGATGAGGAAGCAAGAGAGATTGAGATAAGCGAGACAATAAAACTTATCGAATATGAAGCTACAAAAAGGCTTAGAAGCATGCTAACAGAGAACATGGAACCCTCTAAGGCTCTAACATGGCTCAAAATAGTTGAGGAGGTTGAAAGAATAAGAAGCTTAAGAGAGGAAAGAATTATTCGTATCTCTCAACAGAAAACCCAGTAAACAAATCCTTAAGCTTATCAAATGTCTCACAGTCTATTATAATGTCTCTTCCTTCCCTTATAACCGAAATTCCTTCAAGCCTATGTGGAGGAAATTCTGGAAATTCCTCTGGCTTAATATTGCTTACATAAATCCATTTTAATTTACCTTTTCTCCTCTCAAGCCTCCACCAATATCTTCCATAATATTCATATATTCTGACCCTTCCATCACTTAACTTTTTATACACTCTATGAACAGGTTTTAAATAATAACCTTTTTCACTTATCCTAGAATTATATTCATATACAACTCTTTTTATCTCATCAAGAACCTTCTCCATAACATCTACTCCGTTAAGAACCCTAACCCTACAGAAGGGCGGCTCCTTCGGCTCTTCCAACTCATTCCCACCTCTGGGGTTAGCTCGTCGCAGGCTTTAGTCATCGCCGCTCATTAACTTAGGCTTTAAACAAGAGTAAAAAGTTGTTAAACTAACTTAGATAGCGCGGAGATAGTCTATGAAACCTAGAAGAAAAGGAAGAGTGAGTGAAGAGGTTGCTGCAAACGTTCTAGAAAAGTTTGGGTTCAGTATTATTGAGAAAAGAAAGAGGGTTCTCATTGATGGCATAGAAGTTGCTGAGATTGATCTTATTGCCAAGAAAAACGGAGAGCTCTATGCTATTGAGGTAAAGGCTGGAAGTGCCGATGTAAGCTCTATTAGATATACTTATGCCAATGCTAAGCTCCTTAACATGAAACCATTAATAGTTGCAAAAGGTTTCAGCAACGAGGCGGCTAAGATTGTCGCGAAAAAACTTGGTGTTGATGTTATAGAACTTTCTGATGTATTTTTAATTGATGAAGAGGAGCTTTATTTTATTGTGAAAGAAGCTATGAAAGAAATTTTCATAGAGATCCTCTCAGACCTTCTTTCCTGTAAGAACTTAAGTCCTGATGACTTGAATGTAATTAAAAATATAGGCATATCAACAAGCTTCTCTGAGGCTGCTGATAGATTAGGAGTTGATATAAAGGATTTGGCTAGAAAGATCTCTGAACTTAAGAGGAACAAAACTATAGAGGGTAACGGAGGATTTAATAACCTAAGACTTAACGCACTAATTATGTTTCTATGTAATGAAATCAGATATCTAAAAGGTGCAGAAAGATGATAAGAGCTGTTCTTTTTGATTTAGGAAATACACTCTTTTATGAAGAATCTCCTGAAAAAATTACAATAGACATTCTTCCAGAACTTGGAAAGCTACCAAACTACTTAACGGTATATAGAAGTCTAGGACTTAGATTTGATAACGTATGTGAGGCTAGCCTCGATGCTATAGCATATTACTATGCGTCGAAGAGTGGGGAGGGAAGAATATCCATCAATAAGGCTAGAGAAATTAAGGAAAAACTGATAGAAAGCTTGGCTGACCACTTGAAACCTATTAAGGGAACTAAAGAGATCATAAAGAAGATTAAGGAAAAGGGAGCTAAAGTAGCTATTATATCAAATGCTTCTTCACAGGAAGCTGTTGAACGTGCTCTTGAAAGATCTGGTATTATAAATATGTTTGATGCTGTCGTGACAAGTAGACTTATTGGCGTTAGGAAACCCGATCCAAGGATATTCCTTTATACACTTAATCTAATAGAGATCAAGCCATCAGAGGCTGTATTTATTGGCGACAGAGAATATGAAGATATATGTGGAGCAAAAACTGTCGGAATGAAAGCTATTCATCTAATAAGAGATGAAGTTAAGCCAAGCTCGTGTGCAGACGATCACATCAGGTCTATTCAGGAAGTTCTTAAAGTCCTAGACCTATAATCTGTTAAAAGCTCTATTTGTATATAAGAGGACAGACAAGCATTCATCATCCACTGAGGCTGTACCTCGATGGGTTCATCACACTTCCTTTCAGAGCTTTGAGGTCATCAGTAATGCTATATTACTTGGTGAATTTTTATAAAAATACCTTATTATCATAAAATGAATTAAATGA
>JALWTO010000031.1:0-9528 GCA_027082825.1 Acidilobaceae archaeon | reverse complement strand
TAAGAGTACAAGTAGCCCAAAGGCAAGCATGATGCTGCAGAGAAAGCATAGAGTAGATGAACATACAATGTCAAAACGGAACAGCCTTAAACTTCTGATACAGCCCTATTGGACAGGAACGCGTTTAATTGCCAGAGGCAAAAAACTATGGAGAAAGAAGAAAAGCTGAGAAGGATAACAGCTTCTTGGTATGCCCTTGCCAACAACGTTGCCAGTAATGTCCTTGACATAAAGGTCCCTCTCGAAGATCTTGTTGAGGAAGTAGCATATTACTTAGTTGAATGTCCTGGAAGACCATCGAACCTGAATCTCATATCAGTTCTTGGTAAGGAAATTGATACTAAGTTCACAGAACTTCTAACAAGAGCAGGCTTAAGACCAGTGCCTTTTTTTGGAATCCAAATAGACGACATAGCATATGTCTTTGCCTTGGCAGGACTTTTGGCTGAAGCAGAATTGTTAGGAGATAATACAGCACCAGCATATAGGCTCTGGTTGCTTGATGAGATAATTGAAAATATAAGTAATAGACTTAAAGAAAATAGTGACTATTGTACAGATCTTCTGGCATCCGCCTTAAGGGCGTTAATCGAGGAGGATAGGAGGGAGCTTGAGTCTTGAAATGTAGAGTTATAGGACATAGAGCTAACACCGAAAGGTGGATAAGAAGATATCTGAAAGAGGGTGCTCACGGTATAGAAATAGACATATATATGAAAGAAGGATCTCTAGAAGTAGGCCATCCCCTTGATGAGACAAAACCTATACTTCTTAGAGAGAGAATATCTAAGGCTCTTCTTGGAATACATTTCAACAAAGGAGTAAATATAATTCAGGCTGCACATTACTCTAAGGGAAGGATCCTATGGCTTGATCTCAAAGACCCTGGTATATATCACGATGTCCTTAACATAAAGGAGATTAGATATGATCCTTCTGAGATAATAATTACAACAAGGTTTCATGATGAGGCCTTAGAAATTAAAAAGAAGTACCCATGGGCTAAAGTCCTTCTATCCATGGAAAGTCTTCCACCAAGAATATTAGATCTTATAAATGATGTTAGGGCAGAAGGTATTTCATTAAAATATGAGATAGCCAAGAAAAAACCAGATCTTATAAGGAATCTCATAAACAACAGAATAGAAATCGGACTCTGGGTTATTAATGATGAAGATCAACTTAAAAAAGCCATAAACTGGGGAGTTAAATATATAGTTACTGACTTCGTGTCTTTGGCATTGAGATATTGTGAAGCATTAACCAATAACTAAGCTTTCCTTTATCAACCTTCCCTCCTTAAATCTTGTTGGAAGATATGGCTTAAGGTCTGGATCTACAACCCCTTTAGCTATGAACTTTGCCAAGAGCTCTCCAGAATATGGTGCAAGCATCATTCCATGGCCACTATAGCCAGTATTGATATAAAGACCTTCTGGCCACTCAGGATCCCTACCAAGTATATGGCTGTGGTCTGGAGTTACGTTATATGAACCACACCAAGCCCTTAATATTCTAATAGCACTTCCTATCTTTAGCATTCTTTTAAGAACTTTTGCTGTCTCAAGAAGCCATTTAAAGGGGAGCTTTGAATAGTCCTTTGTCTCAGTATCTGCACCCTTTGCCGATGATGCAATGAACTCACCTTTAAGAGTCTGTCCTATATAGTGACCTTCCTCAAAGAGTATGACAAGTGGTTCTAAAACAAACCTGTAAGGCTCAGTTACAAGTAAACACTTCCTGTCAGGTTTTATAGGAACTTCTATGCCAACTGTTTTTAGAATATCGTTAGACCAAACTCCAGCTGAAATAACGACATTATTTGTCTTGATAACCTTTCCTCCCTTCAGCCTAACTCCCTTAACTTTCCCTCCCTCTACTATTATTCTTTCAACTTCGATCCTAGTCATTATTTTAATTCCATGTTTCTTTGCAAAGGAGGCCATGGCCAAAACCAGATAATCATGATGGAAACTTCCATCATTTTCTCCAACAAACGCAGTAAGAGCGTTCTCAATCCTAAGGTAAGGATAGAGGCTCTTAACCTCATCTAATGAGAGCTCTCTAACAGGAGCTCCAAGAGGTGCCCAGACTTCTTTATTAAACTTTTTGAATACCTTAGCATATTTTTCCTTAAAGACAAACCAAAGATAACCTCCTTTGTTAAATATAATGTTCACTCCACTAAGTTTCGGTATTTCATCTAGTCTCCTTATAGCTTCCTTAGCAAACTTGCTGTTCTCCTTACTAAAGAAATGGTATCTAAACCTTGCAGCGTTTCTTGTAGCATTCCCTGATCCCAGATAACTTCTTTCGAATACAAGTACTTCTCCTGAATATCCTAGTTTAGCAAGACCATACGCCGTTCCTAGCCCTACACTTCCTCCACCAACGATTACTATATCAGCTCTGTCTGGAACAGGGCCGTTATAGACAGGGTTTTCTATCAGGGGCATTTCCATCACCTCAGTTCACTGAGAGCTAATACCTGAGGAAGTGAGTGAGGTGGTCTATTTCTGAAAAGTCCTAAGGCTTCTGGGCTGATCTTGTACAAGAACGATAATATTAGAGCAGAACTATGAGCTGAGAAAAGTCCCTGATCTAGGCCTGTACCGAGACCAGTAGCCCTCTTGATTGATTCCATATCTCTATATCCATTTTCCCAGGCTTCAATTACATCCTTAAGTGTTATATCCTCATCCATGTCTACAAACTGAAGTCCATCAATATCACCAGAAATCCATACTTTAGGTCTTTCATTAGGTGATGATGAACAGCTATAGCTATCCGACAATAGATTAAGAACGTTATTACAATAAGCCTTGATATCATCTTCGTTAATTTTCCCAACTCCTGCAGCAGCTATTGCAGCGGCACACTCTCCACTCTCAATAGAGAACTTTACTGAACTTATTCCAAGGCAGGATCCTGCTGGAATAATAAAGTCCTTATCCTTTATCGAATTGAGATCTAAGAAAGGAACCAAAACATCTCTTTTATTAAGACAAGGTCTATAACCGACTGCATAGAGAGGTGAAGCCACAGGGTATTCTCCTATACCCGAAACAACAACATCAACTTCCACTCTCCTAGATCCTGCTTTAACATATTCAATCTTAGAAGATCCTTCAAACGAGACATGATCAGATTCTATCGTATCGACATTCTTTGCATCGACACTGAAATCCTTTCTGGCCACAAGTAAATATGTTTTGATTCCCATTAGAGAAAGCTCCTCAGCTACTTTAGTAGCCCAGGTATTTGAACCTATAACAGCAACCTTCTTGGGCCTAAAGGATCCTACGGACAGAAGCTCAAGACAATAGCTAGCTGAAATAATCCCTGGTAGATCATTATTCTTGGCAATTGGAGGTGGTGACTCACTTCCTCCAGCATATATAAGAGGGCTCTTTGGACTAATCTCTATAACTTCCTTGTCAGTAATCACATATTTACCCTCCTCATAAGATCCTATGTACTTTCCTTTTACTATATGAATACCTTCTGACGATCTGGCTTTTTCTACGAGATCATTAAGGCTATCGAAAGCTTTCACTTTTTTGAAACCAGATAAAAAGCCTCCTATACTTTCGTTTAAGTCAACCACTATAGTGTTTATTCCAAATTCTGATAGCTTTAAAGCCGCAGTAAGACCAGCAAGGCCACTCCCAATAATAGGGATTCTATCTTTAAGCCTGACAATCTCCTTTTCAACACTTTCTATAGATATCTCTGATGTCCCTGGAGGCTCTTCCCCTAGAAACTTCATTGAGAGCCTTGTGACAAATTTATGATATCTTGTTCTAAATCCTCCATGAATACCTCCAGGGCCCAAAGAGGCCAATGAAGACAGAATCTTCGAGAAAGTCTCCTGTTTCAAGCCGACAGAGACTTTGCCCTTTAAGGGTAACTTAGTTGAAGGACCTACAAAGAGTCCTAAGTTCTTCAGATATATTCTGCTTGAAGGACACCAAGGCTTAGAACAGTATGGCCATCTAGGTCTTCTGTATCGAAGACTCTTGAACACTCCGCTAATCTCTTCTCTCTCCTCTAAGATGGCCACATCGGATCTTTTTCCTGGAGGTATCTCTATTGAATCTTCTACCAAAACAATCCCTCCATTGTTACTGAAAACTTTTTGAAATATTTTAATTTTTTAAATTAAAGGCTAATTGTAGGTTGAAGGAGGAAAAGAATTGAGGAGAAAAAATCATTGTAAAATAAAGGTGGTTCTGATAGATTTTGATGGAACAGTTGTCAATACGATGCATCTTCTAGCAGAAAAGGCCTCAGAACTTATATCAAGAGGTATCAAAATCGACAGGATGAAAGCTAAGGAACTTTATCTATCACTGGTAGGAAGACCCTTTAGAGAGCAATTACAAATACTTGGTGTCAAGAATCCTGAACAGCTAGAATCCCTAGCCAAGGAATTCGAAAATTTCAAAAAGAACCTCTTAAGAAATATGGAACTAGACAGAAATGTGAAGAAGAAAATTAGGCTACTCAAGGAGCAAGGATTTAAAGTGCTTCTCTCAACAAACAGTGAATGTAATGTTGTTAAAAGTAATAATTATCTTATAGAGATTTTCGACAAAATCCTATGTCATGATCCTAAAACTGGTGAGAGAAAGGGAAAGCCTCATCTAGATAAGATCATTGAATTCTATGGAGTTGAACCCTGTGAAGTTGTATTTATAGGAGATAGCGAATATGACATAAACTTATACTCTTCCTTAGGTGTTATAACATATAGAACTAAAGGATTATGGAATCTTAAGGATAATGCTGTAGATAAACTTATTGAAGAGGTGAAAAAATGTGAAGGAAAACAATAAAATAAAGGTTTTCGTTATTTCTGATAATGGGGAGGTTGTTGAGATAGATGATTTAGACAGGCTTATTGAAAGTCTCAGATACAAAGAAGAGAGCAAGGCAATAGTCGTTAAGGGAGAAATAATAGGGACATTAACCTTCTCCTCTAAGACCAAAGAGCCTCTAGAATCACCTGAGAAACATGAAAAGAAAGCCAAGAAGACCAAGGTTGTTGCTGTTCTTGATCAGATGTTTAGAGGATTTGCAAACATAATAGTCAGAGAGACCGAAAATATAGAAGTTCATGAAATCTTAGGAAGAGGCCTAGAGTCTAGAGTTAAAATAGGAGAAAGGCTTTTTAGACATCCAGCAAAAGATGATTTTGATGTATTAAAAATTGTTGAAAAACTTGCCAAAGAAGAAAATTTTGTGGCCTTTTTTACAGGCGATAAAAGCCTTGCAAATCAGGCCTCAGCCCTCAGACTGAAAAACGTTATGGTATATTATATGCCACCTAATGAATATCCAGGGAAGGAGAGTTTGGTTAGAACAATGATATCAGAACTTAATAAATTGACGAAGAAATTAAATAATAACTATTGATTTGTTGCTTAATGAAGGGCACTAAACTTTAAACCTTGGAGCTAGTTCCTCTACCGAGGAGGGTGTGTAATATGTCTTCCAAGAAGGAAGAGCTTAAGGCCGAAACCTTAGAGGAAGCTGGTAAACTTGTTGAAAGAGCTAGGAAGGAGTTAGTAAAGACAAAATATATGACACCATTTAAGTTAGCCCAAAGATATGGAATAAACATAGGGCTTGCAAGGAAAATCCTAAAGATGCTCGAAGATGAAGGAATCTTAGTAAAATACTCGGGCACTAGAAGATCTCCAATATATGTTCCGAAGGGAAAGGAACCTGCTTTCAAGAGTATAGGAGTGGGAGTTAGAGTCGGTGAGAAAAGTTAAGACTTAAGAAAATAAGTTGCCATTCATCTGAAAGAAGTTGAGGCAGATAGTTGTGAAAAATCATAAACTTTACGACAGCTATGGAAGATCTCTAAAAAACTTGAGAATTTCAGTTACTAACGAGTGTAATTATAGATGTATATTCTGTCATGTTGAAGGACATCCCTCTGGGGCTCCTTCTAAACCCTTAGCCTCGAGAAGATACAATTATATGACACTAGAAGAATATGCCGTAGTTGCAGAAGCCTCTAAAAGATTAAACATAGAAAGTTTTAAGCTAACTGGAGGAGAGCCTCTTGTAAGAGATGATATCATCAATATAGTTTCTGTACTTAAAGAATACCACCCCAGCTCCGAAATTTCCATGACAACAAATGGCTACTTTCTGAAAGAACTTGCAAGTAAGTTGAGATCTGAAGGTCTTGAAAGGATTAACATCTCAATACATTCTCTTAAAAGAGAAAGGTATAAGTTCATAACTGGTGTCGATGGTCTCAACAAAGTTCTTGAGGGCCTAAAGGCTGCAAGCGAAGCAAACTTCTCATCGATAAAGATAAACGCGGTCATATTAAAGAATGTAAACGATAATGAAATCTGGGACCTAGGAGATCTAGCCCTTAAATACGGTGCCATCTTACAGCTAATAGAGCTTCATCCAGTGGGTCTTGGAGCCATTATGTTTAAGAAGTACTTTAAACCCTTAGATGATATTGAGAAGGAATTAAGAAAAAGGGCCATAGAAGTTACCCATAGGGATCTCCATAATAGACCCATTTATATACTAGACAACGAACTTAAGGTCGAGGTAGTAAGACCTTATAACAACCCTGTGTTCTGTGCTGGTTGTAGGAGAATAAGATTGCTACCCGAGGGCTTTTTATCCCCATGCCTTAACTGGAGAGGGCCCTATATAAACATGATAAAGGAAGTTAGAAGAGAGCAAGATTTTGAAAGTAAAGTTGTAGCTGCTATGAAATCAATAATAAAGACGAATAACATGAGAAGGCCTTATTATATGTGGCCTCTTAAGGCTTCTAACTTAAGAATCCATAGATCTGATTCTCTTAGGATAAATTTCCTTCCTAGAAAGGCTTCTCTTAAAAATTATATCAAGAAATGCAATAACATTTATACAAAATAAAAATGTATAGACCATAATACTGCTCTTAATCAATGTGGTTACCCATGCCCATTAGCTTGGATACTTTAGCTACTTGAGTGTTTATAATTACATTGGACATGGGCTTCCCTCTCAACCACCTCTTCCCTTTCGATGGCTCATCAAGGACCATATGGTACCCGTCAATATGGCCCCACCTTACGGAAGATCAACGTACAATCTTCCGCTCCTGATGACGGCAAGGCAGTCATCAGAGCGGGAGAAGAGATTAAGACAGGTAACATATTGGGCAGGTTATGAAAGCGTTTCCCCTCTCATGGTACTTTTAGTTAGTTTTCAATACTTTTAATTCCGTGAGAGGGGTTAGCCCTCGGTATGGGTTCATTAGCTTCACCCGTACCTCATGGGGCTCAGTCGAGGGGAACGCCATCCCCCTCCCATCTGAGGATAGATACTTCAACCCAATGTTTATAGCTCCAATGATGTCCCTATCTAGAGCTAATCCATTACATAGTCTAGCTAGTCTTAGCTGAACTTTTATTACTTTTATTCTTTTTCTCCCTCTCACCACAAGGCGGATCATCGAGGGAGTATATTTACGAATACGTTCCCTAGAGAATGGGTTTATGGAAGAGGAGTATGCCTCAGATACCTCAACAACATGTAACGGCTTATTATTGAGGACTTCTACTAGTCTTGCTACACTCCATTGATGAATCCTATGTCTTAACGTGTTCTTTCTGACATTGTTGGCTAACTTTCTTTTACCTCTATGAACATTACCTATAATTACAATAGCATTGTTTATCCCTGCAATCTCCTCAATTATTTTAGCGGTCTTATAGATTACGTCTTGTTTTCTTTCCTTCTCCCTAAGCTCCCTAAGAGCTTTCCTAACACTCCTAGTCTTAGTAGATTTACCTCTAGTTATCCTCTTCCTCCTCTCAGCATAACCAATAACTATCCTTCCAAGGTTAGTTTCAATCCTATATACCTCGTTTAACTTACCATCTTTGAACAAGGCTAACGTAACATTATTCTCGTTAACATCAACAGAGACAACATTACGTGGATTGTATGTTATCTCAAAATCTTTCTTAAACGTGAGGTAAACAAATATTTTTCTACCATCTAGTTTAAGCTTTAACTCACTCGCAAGTCTCCAGCCATTATAGAGGTATCTATGCAATTGCTTATGTTCTCTATAATGTAGCTTAACCCACCCTCTATGTATTCTAACCTCTATTACACCATTCCTTAGTCTCCAGTCTTGAGAATCCGAGAACGTTATTGTTACTTTTCTCACTACTGGTTTATCAGTCTTAGCAATACCCTTCTTTTCAAGTTCTCTAAAGGACTTTGCCCTCCTAACAGCATCTCTATAGCATCCCTTGATAATCCTAGTTGGTAACCAAGGATATTTCTCCCTAAACTTACGATAAAACATCTTATGTAAGGTCAACTGTGATGCTTTATGTTCTACAGCGTAATCCATCATCTCTTGAAGCATACTTCTATAAGCTTCCTCAACCTCTTTGAGAGCTCGACTACCGAATCTGTTAGTCCATGCTTCTAGGATAACGGTTCTTTTAAGGGTCTTTGATTGCTTGTTCAACTGCTTCCACCACCTTCCTATACTTATGACTCCTTTTACCATAGATCCTACCAGCAAAACTAGTGACGATAGCAATCAAGTCCTCTATCAATTCTTGGTAATAGTCCTTAGGTTCTTCATGAAAAGCAACTATGACTCTTACACCATACACCCTAAACAGCTCTTCAAGATAGGTGAATCCGAATCTTGTCAATCTATCCTTGTAAGCTACTACTATGGCATCTACCTGCCTCTTCCTAGCCATTTCTATAAGCTTCTTTAATCCTCTTCTATCCTCTTTAAGGCCACTAGCAATATCCTTAATTACTATGTACTCAGCTTGTGGAAAATGCTTCTTAACATAATCTTCTAACGAAGTTATTTGTCTCTCTAAGTCATCTTTTTGTATATTGCCACTAACTCTAGCATAGATAGCAATCCTCTTGAAACTAGCATAAAATCCCTTAGTTAATCTCTCAAGCTCTGATTCTGGTATATACCATCTACCGTGAATGTTAACAGCTCTAATTTTCCCTTCCTTAATCCATTTTATTATACCGCTACGACTAACGCCCATCAACTTAGCAAATTCACTAAGCTTATACAGCTTTTCCATACGACATCAAGTATTTACTAGTGTTTAAAAGTATTTAAATGTATCGTTAAATTTGAAACAGCCTTTCTTGCATCGGCTTTAATTACATTTAATCCTTCTCCCAGGATAACCTGTAGTTTAGTTGCCTGCTCTTCTTCTTACCGTTCAGTTTTAAGTCTAGCTTAAAACCTTTGCTTAGTAAATAGCCTAAATATGTTACTGGTAGGAGATTTATATTTTAGTAATGTAGAGAGCTACAATGCTTTCTTTAAAAACTTCCTTCAAGGCCTTACTAAAAAACAGACAATATTTAAAAAATTAGATTAATTTTCTTTAGCTGCTTAGGAACTGCTGTGCTGCAGTTATGCTAGTAAACACATTCCACTGCAATACGCTGAACTTCGTTCCTCCATAGAATAGAGGTCCTGCATAGTCATCA
>JALWTO010000030.1 GCA_027082825.1 Acidilobaceae archaeon | reverse complement strand
TCCTTAGCTAGTGCAGCCAGATCTGCACCAGTATAACCATGTGTTATTTCGGCAAGCTTCTCTAGATCAACGTCATTATCCAAAGGCATATGTCTTGTATGGACCTTCAATATTTCTAGTCTAGCTCTCGTATCCGGAGGCCTAATTTCTATCTCCCTATCAAACCTTCCAGGTCTTCTGAGTGCAGGATCCAAAGCATCTGGTCTGTTAGTAGCTCCTATGACTACGACCCTTCCTCTCTCCTTAAGTCCATCCATTAGAGCAAGAAGCTGAGCAACTACCCTTTTTTCAACTTCACCAACAACTTCCTCTCTTTTTGGGGCAATTGCATCTATCTCATCAATAAATATTATGCTTGGAGCGTTCTCCTCAGCCTCCTTAAATATTTCTCTTAATCTTTGCTCGCTCTCTCCATAAAACTTGCTCATAATTTCAGGTCCGTTTATGGTAATGAAATAAGCCCCTATTTCGTTAGCAAGGGCCTTTGCCAACAAAGTCTTACCAACACCAGGAGGACCAAATAGAAGTATACCTTTTGGAGGTTCTATACCCAAATGTTTAAACAGTTCTGGATGCTTCATTGGAAGTTCGACTATTTCTCTAATCCTCTCCTTGGCCTCTTCTAAGTCTCCTATGTCTTCCCATGTAATTCTAGGTACATTTTTCATTTTTTCGACTTCTTCCATCCTTATAGGTTTCTCTCTAATAACCAGCTCAGTATCGTTAGTAACGTAGACTACATCCGAAGGCTCTGTATGTGTAACTACAAGAGGTAGTCCACCAATAAATGTAGGGATTATTATTATTTCCCTTCTTATTAATGGCCAACCCTTTATGTAATCCTTTACATCATCTTTGAACTCTGGAGAGATTCTTAAAGCTTCCTCCAGTGGTGCAAGAATAACCTTTCTAGCTTTCTCGACTTTTTCTATCTTCTTAACACTTACATAATCCCCTATCCCAACTCCTATACTATTTCTTATATAACCGTCTATTCTTACAATATTTCTTCCCTCATCACCAGGATGGAGAGGCCAGATCCTAGCAACAGCTTGTCCCTGAGGACCTTCAATTAATATGAAGTCTCCAGTTTCAACATTTAGTTTTTTCATAGTTCTTCTATCTATTCTGGCTATTTTCCGTCCAACATCTCTCTGATGAGCCTCTTCAACCCGAAGTCTAATTTCTTCAGTCATTTTTCTGGACACCAAAAAATTTTGAAATACGAAAGCTAAATAATTTTGATTACTAGCCCAAGAATATTGGCAATCAACAGTTTCCATATAAATAAATAAAAATTCCTCTTAGTATTTTATGATCGAGAGGGACTTATGTTGAAAGAGCTTTTCGAATCAACAATAATTTCATTAGGGTGAGCTCTTATGTTTAACAGAAGCGCAGTAAAGAGAAGAAAACCAAGAGAACCTATTGACATTGATTTTGTTATTTCTGTTGACAGATGCATGTTGAGCAATCATCACAATAGAGAGTTTTTGGGATTTATGGCAACAGGCCCAGCAATAGGAATACCTGAGAACCTCTGGAAGTGGATAGCATGCCCAAATATGAAGGTAGACAAAGCTGGAAGACCTTGGCAAGCTCCTTATGGATTAAGGAAAATTGAAGCCGCTCTTCAGGATTCGGGTTTCAAGGCATATATAATTGATCCTGATTATGTAGCTTATTATGTAACCCATGGAACTAAGGCTTTGTTAATTGGGCACCATGATTTCTTTGCCTTTGGTCCTCCAAGCAATGAATGGTGGCTGATAATGGACAAGGAACCAGTTAACAGAAAGTCCTTTATAAGTTTCATAAGCATGCCAGAGATCTGGGAGGCAAAGAGAAAATATGGACTAAAGGTTATTGCCGGAGGACCAGCGGTTTGGCAATGGGAAGTATGGCCTGAGGCATTAAGTAAATGGCCTGTTGACACTCTTGTCGATGGCGAGGCAGAAAAAGCTATTGTGAAAATAGCTCAGGCAATTTTAGATGGAGAACCCCTTCCCAAAAAAATTACAATACCACCAAAGGACAGCCCTGCTATAGAAGAGATACCAAACATAAGAGCACCAAGTATTAATGGACTTGTTGAAATAATGAGAGGTTGTCCTAGAGGATGCAAGTTCTGCAGCGTTACATTAAGGCCGTTAAGATTTATGCCTTTAGAAAAAATAGAGACCGAGATAAAGGTTAATTTAAACAATAATGTCAAGAACATTATTCTACATAGCGAAGATGTTCTTCTTTATGGTGCAGATGTAGTAAAACCAAGAGCAGAACCTCTTCTTAAGCTTCATTCTATGACAGCTTCATATCTCGAAAAATATGAAGCTGGTTTTGCTTGGAGTCATGCAAGTCTAGCAGCAGTAAAGTATGCAGAAGAGCATGGAAAAGTAGTGACAAAGATTTCAGAAATGATATTGGATGGCGATATACGAAAAATGTTTGGAGTCGAGGTGGGAATAGAGACAGGATCTCCAAGGCTTGCAAAAATAATAATGCCTGCAAAGGCAGCCCCCTATCCTACGGACAAATGGCCCGATGTGGTTGAGGATGCTTTTTCTATAATGGCTGAGGCAAAAATAATACCTGCAGCAACGTATATACTAGGACTTCCTGAGGAGAATGAAGACGATGTAATTAAGACTATCGAACTTATAGAGAGACTAAAGCCTTATCCTAGCCTGATAGTTCCAATGTTCTTTGTTCCGATGGGAATGTTAAAAGATAAGGAGGGATTCAAGAGAGTACATATGAAACCCTATCACCTTGAAGCAATGAAGATATCTGCACTTCATTCAATATATTGGGCTAAGAGAATACTTTCAAAGGGTTATTTGGGGGGAATAATGGGAGCCCCAGTGAGGTTTTTACTAGGCATGTTTGTTAATTATGCAGAATCTAAAATAAGGAAATACGCAGACTATTATGTAAGTGAATGGGAAGGCATTGCAAGACAAAAGATATCAACTAATGTGTCAAGCTAGAAGGTTCAATAATTAATTCATAATGAATGATTGATATTTTAAGTCTTATGTCATGATTTAGAGAATTTGCTAGCTTTAGAAAAAGGTTTGTCATAGTCATTAGAAAGGTTTCTTTGTATCTCTTTTAACTCTGATCCTCCTTTAATCCAAGGGATTAAAGTTGCAACTAGCTAGTTGGAGACTCTTGGCAAAATTAGTCAAAAAAGCCGATGTTATAGTTGAAGTTATTGATATTAGAGATCCTATATCAACTAGAAGCAGAAGGCTTGAGAAGATAGTTGAGGCCTTTGACAAAAAATTACTTATGGTTCTTAATAAAGCAGATCTTGTTCCAAGGCTTGTCGCTGAGAAATGGAAAAGAATAATTGAGGGCTATGGTTATGACGTGCTTTATGTGTCAGCAACTAAAAGGTTAGGAACAAGAATCTTAAGAGGGACTATTAGATGGATTGCCGAATCGAAACCCTTTGTTGCTGTAGTTGTAGGTTATCCTAAGACTGGAAAATCTTCGATAATAAATGCACTCAGAGCTAGAAAAGGTGCATCAACAAGTCCTGTTCCTGGTAGTCCAGGATATACTAAGATACATCAGTTATACAAAGTTGAGCCAGGTTTCTATTTAATTGATACACCAGGTACTATACCTATTGAAGGATCTTGGCCTGAGGCAATAATTAGAGGTAAATCTCCCGAAGAGCTTAGAGATCCAGTCCCACCTGCAGTAGCCCTTATAGAAAAGATACTTAAGTATAATCCAAAAGCTTTTGAAGAAACATATAGAATAACAGCTAAGGATCCGTATCTGATATTAGAAAAACTTGCCAAAAACAGAGGTTGGATTTACAAAAAGTCAAAGGAACCACTAATAGAAGAGGCTGCAAGAACAATAATAAGGGATTATCATAAAGCTAAGATAAAGTTCTTTATTCCTCCAGAAGAATTTCTTAGAAAGATAAGACATTAATTGGATCGATAACAAAATGACGCTTTAGTCTTTTACTTGTTCAACCCTTTTTAATCAGAAGAGCATCCGCAACTACTCTCTAAAAAGAAAGATTTACTTTTTGGAAGCTTATATTTTAGTTCGATGACTTTGATTATTCTTCCAAAAATTATTCTTCCAAAAGCACATTACTATATTTTTCTCTAAGTATTCTCTTGTTTATCTTTCCAACACTAGTTTTTGGTAGGCTGTCAACAATGACAACTTTATCTGGTAGCCACCACTTAGCTATTTTACCAGGCTCAACAAATTTCTTCATAATAAAACCTCTGATCTCTTCTGTTGTTATTTTGTTCTCCCAACCAGACCTAGGAACAATTAGAGCTATAGGCCTTTCCTGCCATTTGGGATGTTTTGCAGCAATTACTGCAACTTCAGCAACCCCAGGATGTTGACTTATAGCATCTTCAAGTCTAACACTACTTATCCATTCTCCTCCACTTTTTATTACATCTTTATCTCTATCTTGAATAAGGATACTTCCATCTTCAAACCACACAGCAATATCTCCTGTGTGGAACCAACCTCCTCTCCAGGCACTTTCTGTCTTCTCGGGATTTCTATAATATTCTGGGGTTATCCACGGCGCCCTAACAACGATCTCTCCCATAGTCTTTCCATCTTTAGGTACAGGATTCATGTTTTCATCAGCAACCATTAAATCAACAAGTGGAATAGGGAATCCCGTTCTTAGTTCTATTTCATCTAAATCTTCAGTACGGAATTTCTTTTCATAGTTAAATGTTGGTGAGGCTATGGTTAGAACTGGTGCTGTTTCTGTAAGGCCATAACCTACAACAACGTTCATACCTCTTTTCTTTGCCAATAATGCCAATCCTTTAGGTAAAGCAGCACCTCCATTGACAAAGGTCACACCTTTAAGATCATACTTTTCGCTATCTGGATCAGTGAGAAGCATGTAGAGAATTGTAGGTACCCCCATTAGGTATTTAACCTTCTCATTATTAATTAGTTCTAAAAGAGCCTTAGTTACAAATCTGCCAGGATAAACTTGTTTAAGACCTATTAGTGTGAAGCCATAAGGTGCCCCCCAGCTATACACATGGTACATAGGCACTAAAGACATTATCGTATCCATGGGAGATAACCTAAGTCTTTCATCTGTTGCTGAAACTAAATGGAGAGATACACCTATTGCATGTAGTGTTAGCATTTTATGGCTATGATATGTGCCTTTGGGGAGGCCTGTAGTTCCACTAGTATAGCACATTGCGGCTGGTCTATCCTCATCAATATCTGGCCACTCATACTTTCCTCCATACTCCTTGATCAAATCTTCATAGTTATAAGTGGGTATTTCTTTTATCTTTTGAGGAACTTCATCACTATCAACAACTATTATATGCTTTAACGTCTTAATTTTATCTGCTACTGCCTGGACTAAGGGTAAGAAATCACTGTGAGTTATAACAATCTTATCCCCAGCACTCGACATGACATGAACTATTTCCTCTGGTGCGAGTCTAACGTTTATTGTATGGAGAACTGCTCCCATCATAGGAATAGCATAATAGCCTTCGTAGTGCCAATGTGTATTCCAGTCCAAAGTAGCAACGATATCGAGATCGCTTACTCCTAATTGCTTCAATGCATTAGCTAAACTCTGCATTCTCTTAGCTGCTTCAGAAAAAGTGTATTTGCTGACGCCTTTCTTAGTTCTGTAAACTAGCTCAAGATCTGGGAAGAGATGCAAGGCTCTTCTATAGATATACTTAAGTGTTATATCATATCCGGGCCTGTGAGGAACCTTTTCTGGTAGTGGCAATAAACAACACCTCCAGGTTCTAGAGAAGGGACTTTCGGTGATCTATATACAATTAGCGGTTTATAAAGATTGAAGTGTAATAAAAGTGGGTAAGGTATTTAAGATTGTTTAAATACTCTTCTAACCGAAAGTAATTAATAACTAATTTTCATAACTTGAGCCTGGCTTAAATTTCCTATTCTCAATACAGAACCAGGATTCACATATCCAAGCTTTATGGCTAGTTTTATGCTTCTATCTCCTGTTAGGACAATCATATCTGCTTTTTCCATAGCCCTTATTATTTTGTTTTCATCAACAAGGTCTCCTTTATAGAAATCCTCACTTACTATGATTCTTAATTTTTTTTGATAATCCTCGGCTTTCTTCCCAAGAACCTCCTTGTCAGTTATGATAGCCATGAGTACTGTTCCTGTATCTATATATCTTAAATAGAAGCCGCCCTTGTTTCCTTTCAAACTCAAACTTCAAGCAACCTCCATCCAGATCTTTGGTCATATATAAGTAAACCTCCTTTTCTTAGGACCAGGAAAAGTTTACCATATTTTCCTAGATTTCTTGAAGCCTCAATAGGATCAGAAGTCTTTAGCTTTTCAAGTCTATCCTTAAAGTCTCTTAGGACATTTTTGTTTATAATAGCCATATCACCACCGGATTCGATGACGTCCACGTTTTCAAGCTCAGAAACAATCTTCCTAAAAAAGGATATATTCATATTCAATTCGTTTCTGGCCTCACTAGCCAAGATATAACCATATTTTTCAAATCTATCCTTGATTTCTCTAGGTATTCTATAGCCTCTTTTTTGATTTGCACTTCTGATTGTATTAGAGGTTTTTCTTAAAAGTCTGATTTCATTTTTAAGATCTTCTATATCTTTTCTGAGCCCATTGACGTCCTCTCTGAGTTTCTCCATTTCATCTAAAAGGCCTTTTGTCAAAACAGCAACTGTTTTCTCTGCGGCCAGCTTAGCTATCTGTTCAACATTAGAAGATTTAAGATCTTCGTAATCCTTTGGAGTTTTTCTATTATAGTCTTTTTCAAGATAGTCATCAAGCTTTCTTTTCAACACTATTAGAACCCCTACTCGATTTATATTATTTTACAGATAAACAGTAAAAAAGAATTATAAAAGAAATTTTTAAGAAAAGTTTATGCCTTTACTATTCTATCCTTGAATACATCCTTGGGTCTTATCAATGATTTACCGTCAAGGTCAGTATATCTGAGACCTGGTGGATTCTTTAGATAACCAGGTATTATTTTTTCTATCCTATCCTCAAATGTATCTTTACTAATATCTTTCAGTAAAATACCTAATGGTATCTTGTCTGAATCCTTGTAGAATTTATCTAATATTTCAGCTATTTTTTTGTCTCTTTCTCCAGGAACCTTAACTATTGGGTCATACTCTGGATATTTTTCATTTATATAATAAATTCTCTCTTCATACCATTTAGGAGTCATTATATTGTTATAGGTTGGACAAGGCTGGAGCACCTGGACAAGAGAGGATCCTTTATGTTCAATAGCTTCTTTTATTATCTCCTTCAATTTTTCTGCATGATATGCATATGATCTTGCAATAAAAGTATAACCTGAGGCTAATGCTATTAGCACAGGTTCAACAGCGTCTTGATAGTTGGGAGCTCTAAGAGCCTTTGTTCTGAGCCATGCAGGAAGTGTGGGTCCTGCCTGTCCTTTTGTGAGGCCATAGACAGCATTGTCATGTAATATGACTGTCAGGTCAACATTTCTTCTTCCCAGAGCAACAAAATGAGCCATGCCTATTCCTAAAAGGTCTCCATCTCCAGAATGAACTACAACATTAAGCCTTGGATTGGCTAATTTTATTCCTGTAGCGACAGGTATTGGTCTTCCATGTAGTGTATGGACTCCTGAAACATTGATATAATAAGGTATTCTACTGCTACAACCTATTCCTGAAACTACTACAGTTTCTTTTGGATCCAAATCCAACTCTGCAAAGGCCTTGTAAATAGCGGTAAGAATTCCATAATTTCCACAGCCTGGACACCATTGAACCCATGCATCTGTTCTATATTCAATCCAGTTACGCACCATCGCTAACCACCACCTTTCTACTACCTTTTTCCAAAATCTCTTTTACACCAAAGTATATTTCCTGTTCATACATAGTTCTTCCTGTATATTTTACAATCATGTGAGGTATGTCTCTGAGTATATTCATCCTGGTGATCATTCTCATTTGTTCAAGGATATTTGATTCAACACCTATAATGACCTTCGAGCTATCCATAGCCTCTGTAAGAGCCTTTGCTGGGAATGGCTTAAATGTCCTAATCTGGAAGAACTTAACCTTTATACCATCGCCTGCTAGTTTCTCTATGGCATCGAGTATGGGACCTTTATTGGTGCCCCAGCTTATTAGTAATATATCTGAGTCTGGATCTCCATAGACGGAATATCTTTCGCTTTCTGATATTTCCTTTTCAATGCTTTCAATTTTCTTTAACATTTTCTCTGTCATCTGGTTTCTAAGCAGAGGGTCTTCGGTGACCATTCCATATTCATTGTGAACAAGGCTAGATATCATCTGCTTGGCAACTCCTAATGGAGCTCTTGGACTTATCCCATCTTCTGTTATCGTAAATCTATTGTACTTTCCATCTACTTCTCTAAGGAACTTACCTCTTTCTATCTTAATCTTTGTTGGATCAGGGGGATCTATACTCTTAAGCGATCCTGAAAGCATTTTGTCAACTAAATGGATTACAGGTGTCTGGAATTTCTCTGCCCAGTTAAGTGCTCTAATAGAATCATAGAATGCTTCGACATGATCACCACTGCTTAGTACTATCTTCGGTGTATCGCCATGACCAGAGAAGAGGCTTATAAGTAGATCTTGCTGCCCATTTCTTGTAGCCATTCCTGTACTAGGACCTGCTCTCTGCCATATGGTTACCACAAGTGGTACTTCCATTATAACAGCCATACTAACCATTTCATTCATTAGGCTAAAACCAGGACCACTTGTGGTTGTTGCAACCCTAGCTCCTGCCAGTGCTGCTCCTATAGCCATGCCTATTGCAGAGATCTCATCTTCTGTCTGGATTACAAGAGTCCCTACTTTATCTAGCCCTAATTTTTCCTTAGCTTCATCTGTTGGTTCAACAGTTCTATAACTCTCTAGATAAAGAGCTTCATCAGCAGCTGGAGTTATTGGGTAATAGGTTTGAAGCGTAAGTCCTCCAGCTATTTTGCCCATGGCAACTACATCGTTTCCATTAATAACCATTCTTAATTTACCCTGATAAGGACCATTAGGCAAGGGATTCCCTAGTTTGAAATTATCCTTAATATAATCGTAAGTGGTTTCGACAGCAACTATATTGGGCTTTATTGCCTTCTCCTTTCCAGCAAAATATAGAGTTATTGCCTTCTCTATATGTTCTCTTTCAATACCTATTAGAGCAAAAGCAGCTGCAAGACCTATAGTGTTGGCAACTCTAGCAACTGAGACCACAGAAAGCCCACTTCTTTTAGCTGTTTCTTTAAGAAGTTCCCTTATAGGAACCCCAACAACCTTGACATCCTTGTTTTCGATGTACCTCACTGCGTCAGCTACAGTATCACCTAGTCCTAGTTTTGAAAGTTTCTCCTTGACTCTGACCTTGAGCGGTTTTGGCATTGGAGCAATTTTATCTATCTTTGTGCTGGAGGTTCCACTATCATAAACAAAAAATCCTTTTTTCTTGACATCATTTATATGGGTGAAGACGCTTTCAGCATCAAGCGCAATAAGAAAGTCTACTGGTAGCTTGACACTTCTAGCAATATCGGAGCGAGCCCTTAGATTGAAGTAGCTATGAGCACCTGTTATGTTACTATGATACTCTCGGGTACCATAAACGTCATATCCCTTTGACATCAAAGTCCTAACAGTTATCTGTCCTGCAGATTCTATACCTCCTCCCTGAGGTCCTCCGATTATCAGCCCTAAGTCAACTCTATTTCCGTTCAACTCTTAACACCTTACTCTAGGGAAGATACAACTATCTCCTCTCTCATATCAGGGTCTACATATACCCATATGTAAATACGGTGCCCGGCCCTCAGAAGAGTTGGGAGCTCTTCCTTATATACGGTTCTTCTACACGTTAAGCACCAATAGAACTCACGGTCACTTTCCTTGTATTTTATTGATCTCCAGTTGTTGCAGGAGTCATCCTCAAGGGTAAGCTTTGAATGAAGAGTACAATAGCCTATCCAAGGATACAATAGATGAGGTCTCCAGTAGTGACAAGTCGAACATTTTTTATTAATATCTCTATCATCAGGCCTGGGCACCTTTTTCTCGCCTCAAGACTAAGGAAAAAAGCTCCTGGCAAGTTTAAAATATATTCAATATAGAAAATATTGTTTCTTTTAATTCCTTATTCAAAATTTGCTTTATAGGAAATCACTACGTTTCTTAAAGGACTTTTCTCTTTTAATCCTTCTATAGTAATAATGTTCTTGAGGGTGCCAGAAAGTCTATGGTATATGGCTCTCTTTTAAAAAAAGGACAGGTTATAATTAGAGATAATATAATAATTGCTAAAGCTGGAGCTGATGATACGATCCAGTATAAGAGAATAAAGAATGGAAACATAATAAGTGAGATAATAGTTAAAAGCGATGACCTCTTTCTCATACCGCACCCGCCGGATTCTCTCCCAGAAAAAGGCCTTTACAAACATGTTATGATAGAGTTTGATAAGGAACTGGCAATTTCTAGCAGGTTTGATACAAAATTGGAAATACGGGTTCCTTTAGACTTTGCAATTGCTACAGATCCCAGAGATTTAACCAAAGTTATTGATATATTCTCTTTAGAAGTTCCTAAAATGGCTGTCTATGGTAGTGTCCAGGATGGGATCCTAACCAGGTATCTTAGTACAATAAAAGATGAAGGTGGTGTAGCTATTCTTAACGTTATCATCAAAAATCAATCAGAAGAAACAGCAGCGATTTCAAGAATAGTTTTTGCCTCAGAAGCTTTTTTAATTTGTTTTAGAGAGAATGACCAAAGGGTCCTTGGTCCAAAGATCAAGGTATACATCAAGGGAAGTGAAAGGGCCTTGGTTGAGGTTTTGCCCCCTAGTTGTCCGGAAGATCACATTCTTATATCAAGAAATGGGAAAAGGATCCTTTCAGAGCCACATAGATTTGAAATGATAAATGGATTTAACAAGGGTGGCTGATTTGGATCCAAACTCAATAATAGAAAGTATTAAGCCTATAAAGTTTCTTATAGCATTTTCATTATTTATAGCCTTCTATATCATGGCAAAGCTCTTTGGAAAAATTATTCATGACCATCTCAAGAAAAACGTTCCCCCAAACATAGCTAAACCTTTATACAACACTATCTATTATACAATAATAAGCATAGGAATAATTGTTGCACTGGAAACTTATGGGATAAACTTAAGCAGCCTTCTTGTAGCTGGAGGATTTGCTGGAATAATAGTTGGCTTTGCAAGTCAGAGAGTTTTTTCTAACGTTCTTAGCGGGTTCTTTCTTTACATTGACAAACCATTTTCGGTAGGAGATCCCATTGAAATTGAGGGAACTAGAATAAGTGGGATAGTGACGGATATAACTATGCTTTCAACCAGAATCCTAGGCTGGGATGGCGTTACCTATAGGATACCTAATGGAACTCTTTTCGAATCTAATATAAAAAACCTTTCAGGCTTGGTTGCAAGAAGAGTCGAATATCTAGTTTCAATTGGATATGAAGACGATATAGAGAAGGCAAAAAACGTTATAATAAAGGCCATAGAGGATGAACCTCTTGCTCTGGTTGATCCTTCTCCCCAAGTTTATGTAGAGAATCTAGGAGACAGTGGTGTTATACTTAAAGTTAGATTTTGGGCTCCAACCCCAAAGTGGTTCGAGGCAAAAACTAAGATCCTAGAGAAAATAAAAATTGCTCTGGATAAGGCAGGTATTGAGATACCATTCCCGCAGACTACTGTTTGGTTTAGAACTCCACTAAAGTGCTTCCAGGAGAAAAAGGCCTAAAGGTTCAGCTAAATTACCTTGATTATGTAATAATTTCTTTCATCAAAATCCTTAGTCTCTATCTCTTTTACTATTTCATAAGCTAGAGGAGATTTGTGCAGAGGACTTTTTAAAACTAGGGTGTGATATTCGCCTCTCTCCCCTAATGGATCATACTTGCAATCCTTGGCACTAGAAATAAAACTATTTATCTCACTCTTCGAGAGAATCTTTCCTACCCATCTCCTCATACAGTCCTTAATGCCAGTTATGAGGGCTTCAATGCCCCATTTATTAACAATTTCATAGACTAACTCTTCAGGGTCTTTTCCCCAAAGAGGTTCTTTAAGAGATGCTCCAACGTCTTTTGCTATTCCCTCCATGTATTTCAAGTGGTCTTCTACATATACGTCTCCAGCTATGATCTCACTAACCTCAAGCTTATTAAGAATTCTAACGGTCTGCTCTCTTTCCTTTCCTTTATCGAGCTTAACTATAACTACGTCTAGACCAGTAAGAAGGATCGTCTCGATACTCTTTTCTAAATTTAGCAAATGAGGACTTGGAACCGGAAACTCATATACTAATATCAAACCAAGATCTGGGGGCCAGAGCTTTGATGCAGCATAGAGAGAATCTTTACCTCCTGATAGAAGTGCGATCCTGGTCATGATTAGCACCATTTTAGGATAGTGCGTTATTCTTTAACCTCTTAAAGGTTTTCCTAAGAGTTGGTCCTCAACATGAGAAGCTATGCTGTTTAATATATCTAAGGAGACTTCAACAGCATCAGGATTTCCTGGGGAAAGAGCAACGAAACATTTACTTTCTATAACAAAGGCTGTAGCTCTACTTAAAAGAGCTTTTTCTTTTACTCTTTTATAGCTAAGGTACCTATGCATTTCGCCAAATCCTGGAAGTTCCTTTGTGGACAAACATTTGACAGCCTCAATACTCATATCTCTAGGAGAAATTCCTGTTCCCCCAGTTACTAACACAATCCTAGCTCTTTCGCAAGCTTTCAGAACTTCTTCTCTTATTTTTAACAAGTTATTAGGAACCACTGTTGAATATACTAGTAAATGACCATTTTCTTCCAGAAACTTTTTTGCTAAAGGCGTAACTAAATCTTTCTTTTCGCCTCTAAAGACTTTATCACTCGTAACAACAAGTGCTATCTCAACCAAGGAGTTCGCCCCTTGTTAGGTTACTTCAAAAATAAAAATAATATTTAAGTTTAATTCAAACATTTAGCAACCTAAGGAATGGCTTCAGTGACAATGTCTGCTCTCTGCTCTTTTCTTTACACCATCAAATAAAATTATGTCTAAAACAATATGGCGATATAAATCCTTCAGAACAACCATATATATAATTACAGTTTATGAATTTTTACGGACTCTTTAATCCCTTATCGCCAGGTTCTAAGATTCGTGCTTCTTGAGACATAAGTATGAAAGTTGTCCAAAATCTAGATTAAACGCCTGATTTTTCCTGATAACCTAAAAGTGAGTGCCCTTAAAACCGTTGTTCATAAAATGAATGAACTTAATAAGCTCTTATTCCTAAAAGTATTAAAGAAATGATCAGTTGTAATCGTGATCAAATGTTTAAAAGCTCTGGAAAGGAATAGCCCGGACAGGAGATTAGTGGGGTATTGGGATGTCCAACCAAGATAGAATAATAGGAAAGCATGTCTATGGAAATCTATATGAAGTAGATGCAGCCTTAGCCGACAACGAAAGTTATCTCAAAAAACTTGTCCTTAAAGCTGTTGAGAAAGCTAATGCTACCTTGATAGATATAAGAAGCTGGAACATAGAAGGAGAGAGAGGTGGTGTTAGTGTTATCGCCTTAGTTGCTGAAAGTCATATAGCTGTACATACATGGAGAGAATACAGATATGCAACGGTCGATGTTTATACTTGTGGTGAACGCACCGATCCCTGGAAAGCGTTTGATGTAATATTAAAGGGTCTTAGCCCAAAATATTATACAGTTCATTATAGTGACAGAAGCCAGCTTCCAAGAGGCTATCACTCCTAACCAATACATCTTAACTGCCAAGAAGTGGTTTAGCTGTACTCCCCTTATTGTTTATAATGCTGAAAGCTCTAACAGTAACTCTATCTACCTAAGCTTCCCTAGTCTTGTCGTTTTTATCTACAGTTCTCAAAATCTTTGATGTTTAATCAATAACTATTTCTCGCACATCTAAAACATTATCATAAGTTAAGAACTATCAAGAAAATTGAAACCGAGGAATCTAAAGAAGTGCCCGGTCCCAGCTTAGGAGGCCTGCAGGGCCTCTCGGACCCCACTGGCACTCCTAACGCGGCTGGCTTAACTTCCGGGTTCGATATGAGTCCGGGTGTTACCCAGCCGCTATGGCCGGGCCAGGCAGTTTTACTCGGCTGAGTTTCGACTTATTAAAGCTTTACCTTCAATCCTATTATTTTTGGACACCATAAACCGTTTCCCTAGGTCATTGGCTGATGGTATCTAGAAAGCCAGAGCCATCAACGAAACACTGTGTTGCTCTAAAAGGAATATAAAAGCATCGTCGAGAAATATCATGGAGAAAAGGTTGTGGTCATCATTCTAAGGAAAGGGTGAAAACCCCCGTGATAAGGAAATAATAAATATTAGGGCTCCGAAGAAAATTGAAGTTTGGCGATGATGAGCCAACACCTAGGGGGAGTGATGACCTTTTCCCTGCGGCTGGAGCTCTCTTTTACTCATTCCCAGTAAGCTAAAGTATTAATCTGTGCACAGATCTTAATGTCGAGGGAACTGTTTAGAATTAATTAAGACGCACTTAAGCTTGAAGAAAGGTGATGATTTTGGAAAAGATCAATGAGCTCAAAGTTCTAGACATTGATCTTTCAAAGGAGAAAGTAAAGGAAGAAACTTTGAAGTGGGAAGAGGAGGGTAGACTTTTCCTCGGAGGAAAATCTCTAGGTACTTATCTTTTCTATAAAAATGTACCTCCTGGTACAGACCCCCTATCGCCTTCGAACATTATAATTTTTTCAGCAGGACTTTTTAGCGGTTTAGTTCCTGGAGCCAGCAAGGTGAGCGTTGTCTCTAAAAGTCCTCTCACAAACTTAATCCATGACAGCCATGCTGGAGATTACTTTGGACCTTATTTAAGAAGAGCCGGTTTCATAACTCTTATTATTAGAGGTAGAAGCAAAGATCCCGTTTACATATACGTAAATAATGGTAATGTCGAGATCAGGAATGCATCTAAATTATGGGGAAAGAACAACAAGGAAGTAGTTGAAAACATCAAAAAGAAAACCTTTGATAAGGTTAGTGTAGCGTCTATAGGTCCTGCTGGTGAGAACCTTGTCAAGATAGCTCATATATCGTTCGACATTTTCAGAGCGGCTGGAAGAGGTGGATTAGGGGCTGTAATGGGCTCTAAGATGTTAAAGGCTGTCGCAGTTTATGGTGACAAAGAAGTTTCAGTTCATGATCCTGAGAAACTTAAAGAGCTTGCTGGGTTCTGGAAAGAAAAACTGTCCAAAGCTTCAGAACTTGAGTATTTAAGAGTTTATGGGACTACTAATGCACTTAAATACAGCGCTTCTGTCACTATGAGTCCTGGCTATAATTTCAGCAGACCTTGGATATCTGAAGATTTGGCCGAGAAACTTTCAGGAAAGCCAATTAAGGAGAGAGAAGTTGATGCCCCATGGTTTATTCATGGAGCTAAATGTCCAATAAAGTGCGCTAGGTATGTTAGGGCCAAATATAAAGACAAAGAGTTCGAGGTCAAGACTGAGTATGAAAATCTGGCAATGCTTGGGGCTGCTACGGGAATCTTCAATACAGATGCCGTCCTTTACCTTAATTATTTAGTTGATGAGTTAGGAATAGATTCCATAAGTACAGGAAACATAATAGGATGGTTTTTCGAGTTAGTTGAAAAGGAAGTGATAAGCTCAGAAGAAATAGGAATTAATGTTAAGGGTTTTGGTGATGAAGAGGCTGCCATAAAGCTTGTAGAAATGATTGCTCGCAGGAAAGGTATAGGAGCTGTTTTAGCTGAAGGTGTTAGAAAGGCCTCTGAGATCCTCGATAGAGGTAAGGATATATCTGTTCACGTGAAAGGACTCGAGGCACCAGCCTGGGATCCTAGAGGAAGGAGGGCCTTTGCAGTAAGTTATGCAACTGCAGACGTTGGTGCAAGTCATCTAAGAGGTTGGCCTCCAACAACTGAGCCTCCCTCAGCTGGTCCGGCGAAGGAAGTTGTTCCAGGACTTGCAAGAGAGAGGGACAAGGATGCTCTCTTCGACACATTAGGCATTTGTAGGTTTGTGTCTTACCCTGAGGATGCTATAGTCAAATTCTATGAAATTATAACTGGAGAGAAAAGATCTTTTGACGATCTTCTCAAGGTTCCCAGAAGGGCAGAAACCCTGTCAAGAATATATGACGTACTAGATCATCTAATTCCTCCCCTAGAAGATACTATTCCTAGAAGATGGATGGAACCTGTTCCAGAGGGACCTCTCAAGGGAATTAAGGCCTTTCTCAACGAGGATGATATGAGAGAGGCAATAAGAGAATATTACAGAGTTAGAGGATGGGACGAGAATTATGGCGTTCCACTTCCAGAGTCTGTAAAAGAGCTTGGCCTTGAGTGGGCCGTGGAGGACGCCAGGAGAGCTCTAGACATTATAAGGAGAAGAATTGAGCTAGGAGGTCTTATGTAATGAAGAGAATAGGTGTAATAGGAGGCCTTAGTCCAGAATCGACCCTGCTGTTTTACAAATACCTGATAGAAGAGTACAGAAAGGTTAAGAGAGATGAATGCTATCCAGAGGTAATAATATATAGCTTAACCTTTTGCAAGTTTAGTAACCATATGAAAACGGACAGGAACAAAGCTAGAGAGATGCTGGAGAAAGCGTTGCTTGCCCTTGAGAGGGCCGGAGCCGAAATTGTGGCCATAGTGGCAAACACTCCCCATATGTTCTTTGATGATTTAGCTAGAAAAGGTAATGTAATAATGATAAACATAATAGACGCCCTTGCAGATGAGCTCAAAAGGAACAATATAAAGAAAGTAGGGCTTTTAGGCACTAAAGTTACGTTAACTGAAGACTTCTATAAGGGTAGGCTTAGGAAGCTTGGAATTGATGTAGTGACCCCAGAAATTGAGGAGATAGAGAGGATAAATGAAATAATAATGAAGGAATTGGCCAAAGGAATTGTTAATCCAGAATCTAAAAGGTACATTATTAATGTAGCTGAAAAACTCTTGGAAAAGGGCGCTGAAGCTATAGCTTTATCGTGTACCGAGTTACCTCTTGCCTTCTCGGGAGTTGAGAGGTTTAAAGTGTTTGATACTACAAGAATTCTTGCTGGGAAACTTCTGGAGTTGTCATTGTTCTCGTAAAGTCTTACTTTATATCTCAACTTCATTCTTTTTATAACATAAATCCTTCTAAAGGAAAGGCAATATTTATTTTGTTTATATTCAGCGCTCGGCTGTTAAATCATTAAGATCATTAGGGGGCGGTGATTGCGTAATCCCAGCTCATCATCAATATAAGTTCATAGATCAAGGTAATTTAAAAACTTATGGCTCTCTTCTGAGTTTGGGTAGAACACGTTTGGGAATGTTGATTGCAGTAATAATAGGAGGTCTTTTAATGCCAGTTTTTGGGGCATTAGCTCCTTTTGTAGGGCAGTTTTTGGCAGGAATTTTAGCTGGATATCTTGCTAAAGAGGATGCGTTTAAGGGCATGTTGGCAGGAGCTCTTTCGGGGCTCTTGGCAAGTATTATAATTGCTGTGGCTTTTCTAATATTAGGAAGTTTAACATTTGGTTTTCTAGGTGCATTAATGGGAGGTTTTACTGGAGGTATTTTAGCGTTAATATCCTCAGTATGTAATGTGGGTTGTGGAGCGGCTGGAGGAATTTTAGGCGGGTTTATAACTAGAAGAAGAATTAGGAAGGTACAGACCTAAGCTTTGTTAAAGTTTTTCTTTTATTTGTTTCCGAGAAAAAAAGAAACAATGTTTTTAAGAGATCCAGAAGGTGGGAGGAATGGAAGTCATTGCAGAGATAGAGCCAACAAGAGCATATGAAAAGCTGATCAGGTTTATTAATACAGTTAAGGACTTTGCTGATTGGGTCGATGTTCCAGAAGCCCCTCTAGGAAAATCTAGGGCCTTAAGTCTGGCAGTTTCTATAGTAGTTCAGAAAGATTTTGGCGTTCCAGCAATAGCTCATGTTAGAGTTCAAGATCATAACAGAATAGGTCTAAGAAATATACTTGGAGCAACGAGGATAGGGAATATAAAAAGAGTTGTGCTGCTTAGAGGAGATCCTGTAGAAACAGAGAGATGTAATTCAAGAAGTCCTGAAGAGACAATTAAAGATCTTAGGGAGGAAAATCCTAATGCAGAAGCAGGTCTTCTACTAAGTGTTAGAAGAGATCCAAAGGAAATCATTAGGAGGCTAAGGTCAGGGGCAGACTTCTACTTAGTTCTCAATTCTAGGGGACCTAGAGATTTGAGGCCCTATATTAGTGAAGCTGAAAAGTTGGGATCTAAACTTATACCATATATTTTAGTTGAAACATCTAAAAATTTCAAGCTTTTAGCAAGTAGCCTTCCGGGTGCACCAAGATTTAAAATTTCTGATCTCAAAGAAGTAATAGAAAAATATAGTACTCTTGTGGGCTCAGTTCTTATTTCAGTTCCTGGTGACTTAGAGGGTATGAAGGAGGCTTTGAGAATAGCCAAGAGAATTTGAGCTTTGAAGGAACTCAGCAAAGAAAAATCAGGAAAAATCATATATGGAGTTTAATGGCCAGAAAAGGAGTTGCAAGGTTTCTGTTTCCCGTCCTAGGTCATCGTAGGCCCTCTGTAGGGT
>JALWTO010000029.1 GCA_027082825.1 Acidilobaceae archaeon | reverse complement strand
CCACTGAACCATGAATAAATTATCACTGCAGCTGCAACCGCTATCAATATTAGCAAAAGTACTGATACTACAGGTGAAAGCCCTCTTCTATTTCTCAATAACTACTCACCCCTATAGCTCCGTAATCTAGAATTATGAGTAAGGCTTTTATATGTGCCCTTACAGAATAACACCAATGTAGGACTTAAGTATTACTCAAACTTCACCTTAAATGTGTTCAGGTAGCTAAGCTTTCCGTCAATATATACAATAAACCTTACCTTATTGAAGTCGGGATAATCCTTTGCCAAGACATCTGCCAATGGTTCAGGCCAGAAATGTTCTTTGGGAAGATCTGAAGGATCTCTCCAACCAAAACTCAAAGTTCTGCTTTTAGGTTTAAGATACCCTTTGTAATCACATCTAAAAAAGTAAAGGATCTCATGCTTATACTTGCCTTTTTTAACTCCCCTGTACTCAACTATGTAAACAATCCTTTGAGGTATTACATCTATCCCCGCCTCTTCCTTCAACTCCCTTACAACACATAGAGGTAGTGTCTCGTTAAACTCAAGCCTTCCTCCTGGAAGGCCATATATACCTTCATCATCTTTCTGAACCAGGATTCCCTTATTGCCAACTACAATACACCTTGACCTTGTTATTATTGGGAATCTTTTTCTCATTATCAGGCACCTTTCTCCTCACCAAAAAATACAGGTTTTCTAGCAAGGTTCACAATAGGTATTGCAGTATAACCAGGTCTCACCCTATCTGTTATCTCAATCCTTTCCCCCGTCTCGTCAGTTTTTGCAACAACATACTTTGCCTTAGAATCATCTACATCATCAGTTTCAGATCTGGAATAATAATAAAGAACTGGAAGCCCATATTGTTTATAATAATCCTTATATGAGGCTTGAATAAAGTAAAACACCTTCCCACTATCCTTAAACCTATATATAGGCATTACTATGAGCCTTGAGGCTAGAGTTGAGGCAAGTCTAACTAGGTCCTCAAGATTTGACACTTTGACAGAGATAGCCTTCTCTATTTTCTCCAACTTAGCCTCCCTCAAAAACCCCTCCTCCAAACAGTCTCTAATACGTTTTTCTTATAAAATAAAGTTATTTTTGATAAACCCTTACTGCTAGACTTGAAAAGAGTGTGGCGAGGCTGAGAGCTTGAGAATAGAGATAAGATGGCATGGAAGAGGAGGTCAAGGTGCTGTTACCGCAAGCGAAATAGTTGCTGCTGCAGCAATCCTTGAAGGAAAGAATGCCCTGGCATTTCCAGAGTTTGGTGCCGAGAGAAGGGGGGCTCCTGTAAGGGCTTATACAAGGATAACCGATGAATCAGAAATGGCTAGGACCCCTATAGTGAGCCCTAATATAGTCGTAATATTAGATCCTTCCCTGATAACCCCTAGTTATGTTGAGGGACTTAAGGAAAACGGTTGTGTTGTAGCAAATGCCCCAGAGGATCCTAAAGACCTTGCCGAAAAGCTGAAGCTTAAGGAAGGGTTAGGATTAAGGGTTGCTACTGTTGATGCAACATCAATAGCTCTTAAGTGGCTTAGAGTGCCAATAGTGAACACTGCAATACTTGGATCGTTGATAAAGGCAACTGGAATAGTAAAGCTTGACACCGTTACGAACCTAGTCAAGGAAAGATTCCCAGGAAGAATAGGAGAGGCCAATGCATCTGCAGTGAAAGATGCATATGAATCCACAAAGGTTGAAGATCTTGAGTAACCTTATGCTTGGAGGTGATGTGTTTTGTCTTCAGAACTTCCAGGGGCTTCTGAACTAGTCATAGGAGGTATAATAACTAAACCTGGAAATAGTCTTGAATATAAGACTGGAGATTGGAGAGTACTGAAGCCTGTAATTGATCAAGAGAAGTGCGTCAGATGTAGGCTCTGCTGGATCTACTGTCCTGATGCTGCTATAATCGAGGTGGAAGAAGAGTATACAAACAAAAAGGGAAGAAAATACAAGATAAGTTATAAAGTAAATTATGATTACTGCAAGGGTTGTGGTATTTGTGCAGAGGAATGCCCAGTAAATGCGATAGAGATGGTTCCTGAATATGAAAAGAAGAGGTGATGGTTATGGCATCGCTTGGGATAGTTAAAGAGGTTAAGAGACCTAAACCTCTCTCAACTAACTCTGCTATCGCATATGCGACCAAAGATCTTGATGTCGATGTTGTTTCCGCTTACCCTATAACCCCTCAGACAACTGTTGTTGAGAAAATAGCTGACTTCATAGCAAATGGAGAACTAGATGCTGAGATGATCCATGTAGAGAGCGAACACAGTGCACTCTCAGCAGCCATAGGAGCTGCTGCAACTGGTGCAAGAACTTTCACAGCAACAGCAAGCCAAGGTCTTGCACTTATGCATGAGATCTTACACATAGCCAGTGGAATGAGAACACCAATAGTTATGAGTGTTGCCATGAGAGCACTCTCAGCTCCTATAAGCATCTGGAATGATCATAGCGATGTTATGAATGCTAGAGACTCAAGCTGGATAATATATTTCGTCTCAAGCGCACAGGAAGCTTATGATACAATAATACAGGCATTCAAGCTTGCCGAGGATTCTGAGATACTACTGCCTGTCATGGTCTCATATGATGGCTATGTCATGAGCCATACAATAGAGCCTGTTATAACCGAGGAGAGGGATGATGTTTTGAAGTTTGCTCCAAAGAGACCTTTCTCCTACAGGTTAGATCCTGACAAGCCCGTTACAATGGGTCCCATTGCAGATCCAAACTGGTTCTATGAAATTAAGTATCAACAGGTTATAGCCATGGAGAAAGCACTGGTTAAGGCAAGAGAAATAGATGAAGAGTTTAAAAAGACCTTTGGAAGAGGATATGGAATTTATGAATGCTTTATGTGTGATGACGCAGAAGCACTTATAGTTGCAAAGACAAGCTATGCAACGACTTTGAAGACCATTTTACCAAGGATGTGGGAGAAAGGCTATAAAGTAGGCCTTCTTAGGTTAAGGCTTTACAGGCCTTTCCCTGTTGAGGACTTTAAGAATATTCTCGATAAGGTTAATGCCATTTTAGTTATAGACAGAGCAATAAGCTATGGAGCGCCACTACAAGGACCTCTGGCAATGGAGTTTTCCTCGCTAATATCAAGAGAGGACCTTAACTTAAATCTGACAAGTGTGGTTGCTGGAATTGGACAGAGAAGGATGATTGACTCAGACTTTGAAAACCTAGTCAAGTTGGCCTGGGAATCCAGGACAAAGAAATTTGACAAAACCATTTTCTATGGGGTGAGAACATGAGCAAGTTATACAAGAGTCTTTTTGAGTTTCCCAGAGAGGAGAGGTTTGTAAGCGGACATAGACTGTGTGCTGGTTGTACAATAGGACCGGTGATGAGACTTTTAACAAAAATCGCTGGCAAGGATACAATATTTGTCAATGCCACTGGATGCCTTGAGGTCTCATCGACACCATACCCCTACACCAGCTGGAGGAATCCATGGATACATGTTGCTTTCGAGAACGCTGGTGCCGTGGCCTCTGGAGTTGAAGCTGCACTGAAAATATTAAAAAAGAAGGGAGTGCTTGAGAAGGACATTAAGGTCATAGCAATAGGCGGTGATGGAGGTACTGTAGACATAGGATTCCAAGCATTAAGTGGAATGCTTGAAAGAGGCCATAAGGTTATGTATGTCCTCTATGATAATGAGGCTTATATGAACACAGGAATCCAGAGAAGTGGTGCCACTCCATATGGAGCTTGGACTACAACGACACCAGCTGGAAAGGTCTGGAGAGGTGAGTGGAGACCTAAGAAGGATATAGATTCCATAGTTGCTGCTCATAGAGTTCCTTATGTGGCCACCGCAAGTCCTGCTTATCCAATAGATCTAGCAAACAAGTTCAAAAAAGGTCTTGATTATACAGAAGAGGGACCAACCTTTGTCCACATACTGATACCATGCACCACAGGATGGCGTTTCGACTCATCCCTCGGTATAAAGCTTGCTAGACTTGCTGTCGAGACAGGTATGTGGATTCTTTATGAAATAGACCATGGAGAGTTCAGAGTGACATATCCAGTAAAAAGAAGAAAGCCCATCAAGGAGTATCTCAAACCCCAAGGTAGATTCAGACACCTAACTGAAGAGGAGATAGAGAAGATTCAGAAGCTTGTAGATAAGGAAGTAGAAAGGATAAACAGAATCGTTGGGAAGGAGGTTATAGGACCTGTAGCTTAAGTTCTCCTCAATCCTCTTTTTCTTCTAAGCTCTTTTAAACACAGATTCTTGAAAACGTTCATACATGAATCTTCACATTTTCTTGCCCTACTAATCTTTGGATCCACCTCAACAATGAAAACTTCTTCAAGATCATCGTAGCCCTTCACTAACCTGTCAGTTATTCCTATCTCAGGATCTGTAACTATAGACGGCATAAAAGCGACGTCCACTCCAAAAGTTGGGGATTCAACAGCCCCTCCAATAAGAACTATCGGAAGCCCTGATTCAAGAGCTCTAGACCAGAGAAGAGATTTAACAGCGTCTAGGTTCATTGTCTTTATACTCTCAAAACCCTTAAGCATTTCGGATTTTATATAATCAGAGTCATAAGGTAACATTGTTCCGACAATTATCATAGGGTCCTCAAACTGTATATATCTGAACACCTCTGGACTGAAAAGATCCTCATCCATGAATACACCTATCTTAAGTCCACTCTCCGCCTGAAAGACTGTTGCCATCTTTCCAGAACTTATTCCCATATCTTTTTCAGCTTTTGTAACCATGACCTTTCTATATTTTCCTTTGAGAAAGCCATTATTGTCTATGTGGAACGCTGTCAAATAAAGCCTAGGACCTGCTCTCTCAATTAGAGGTCCTCCTATGACCTCAACACCATAACTACCAGCTAACTTTGAGAGAACAGATATTGTGTGTGACTCCTTAGGACCACCAAGCCTCTCAGCATAAGACTTCATGTAATGTCTTGCCTTTTGCTCAGGATAATAACCAATTACTGGGCCTAAGAGAGGATAGGCTGGCACTAAGATTATCTCGGCTCCCTTAACATCTCTTGCCTCCATGAAGGCTTTGTTAAGCTTTCTCATGTTAACCCTTCTATAACCTAGTCTTAACCTCATATGCACTATTGCAAGCCTTATATCCACTCTCAAGCACCTCCTCTATTCAGAAAGTTCTTTATGCACTCTCCGAACCTTCTGACCAATTCTCTTTCATGAGGCTTTAGGTTCTCCTTGGTCACATTCTCAATAGCCTCTATCACAGCATATGCAAGCTCTGCTACCTCACCATATATCTCATTTAACACGGAAACTCTAGTCTTTCTACCCTCCTCTATGCCATCCATGGCTTCCTCAAGAATTCTTGTCCTTTCCTCTGATATCAGTGTCGGTATCCTTCTTAATCTTTCTGCAAGACTTCCATAAATGTCTTCATCAGCCTCTTTCAGGTACTCAGTCAAGTACTTATACACAGCTTTTCCTCTTGA
The DNA here is from genome assembly GCA_027082825.1 of Acidilobaceae archaeon. Classification (GTDB taxonomy): domain Archaea; phylum Thermoproteota; class Thermoprotei_A; order Sulfolobales; family Acidilobaceae; genus JALWTO01. The sequence goes on along the minus strand of JALWTO010000029.1, from coordinate 55,448 downwards.
AGTTGCGACAACCCTTTCCTGCCTTCTCTCAACCTTGACTTTAGTTATATATGCCCTCTTGAATAAAGTGTCTATTATCTTAGCGTAAGTGCTTGGCCTTCCTATACCTTTCTTTTTCATTTCTCCGACTATCTCTCCTTGAGTATAAAGAGGTGTTTTGCTGATCCTCCTAAACACCATATTAGCCTCAAAGGCTCCCTCTGGCAAAGGCCCTTCTATCCAGAAAAACCTACTCCACACATTCAGAAAACCTGCCTCTATATCACCTTCTTGAGCCCTTCCAGGCCCTGAACCTATACTAATTATCCTGTCCCTAACCTCAAGAACAACTAGATTCTGGCTATAGGGTTCTATAATAACCCTATATGTCACCTTATTGACACTAGCCCCACTCATCTGACTTGCCATGAACCTTCTAAATATTAGATCATAAAGTCTAAGATGTCTTCTAGTCAGCTCCCCTGGAATCTCCAAAAGTCCTTCTTCGATGAGCCTCAAAATGGTGTCCGCATCAAGAGGTCTTACAGGTCTTATAGCCTCATGTGCTCCTCCCTTACCCCATGTTCTAGGTCTGAATAATTCCCTTGCCTTTTTACCAAACTTCTGCTCAAGCCACTCCTTGGCGACCTGGATACCTCTCTCACTAACCCTAGTTGAGTCTGTTCTATGATATGTTATCAAACCCCATTCGAATAGGTTCTGGGCTAAGGCCATAGTCTCTGGAGCTCCAAGACCCAGATATCTGTTTGCATCAACTATTAAATCATCAGTAGTATATGGAGGTAAAGGATTCAGAATGTCTCTTTTCTCTCCCATTCTTTCAACTTTAACCTTAACTGTAAACTCTCCCTGTCTTTTCTTTCCAGCAAGCTCTTTAAGGTCCTTAATTCCGCTTGGATCAACTATTAATGACTCGTCATCTTCTCTAAATGTTATTCTTGCTGACTCTATCTGAAGACTAAAGAGATAGACTTTTTCTCTAGCATCTTCAGTTCTTTTTACAATCCAGCCCAATGTCGGCGTCTGAACTCTCCCAGCACTGAGATTATAGAAATATTTCGATGACTCGCATCTCTCCCTATCCCTTCCAGCAACCTTGACAACATCCCCCCTACAGTAGTAATTCGGCCAGAAATCGCACCAGAGCCAAGGACTTAACGTAAAGCCTATCCATCGATCCTCTATTCTTCTGACTATCTGAGCATCAACGAGTTTTTGGTTAAAGTCCCTTAAATTCCTTAAGGCTTCGCTTATGGCTCTTCTAGTCACTTCATGAAACTCAAGCCTCATTATTGATCTTGAATATGGTTTTAACAAAAGGGCTATATCCCAACCTATCTTCTCTCCCTCAGTATCAGGGTCGGTACCTATAAGAACTACATCAACCTCCCAGGCAAGCCTCCTGAGATCATCAACCACATTTTTTGAGTCCCTTATTAGTGAACTTCCACACCTTGGGCATCTATCCGTATCTGACGTAAATTGATGGCCACAGACAAGACATCTCTTGATACTTGTGTAAACAGGATGATAACTGCTTTTTCCATTTTCATTAAGTATAAGAACTCCAAAAACGTTTCCCTTACTATAAGGCCTCATACTCTCTGGCATGTCTACATCCCTTATCTTATCTTCGACAAGGTCATATACATGACCTCCACTTGCTGCTATAGTTAAAATGTAATCACCAGTTGCAACCTCATAAGCCCTTAAGCCTCCAGGAAGTATTCTGATACTTGGTTGGCCAAAGAAGTTTGCAATAGTCCTAGCCTTGTTTGGTGACTCAACAACGAGAAGAGCTGTCTTAACCAAATCCTTCTCCTCAAATCTGCCAGAAAGGATCATTCCCACTTTTCTTCTGTCCTCTTCTATTTCCTTTATCAAATTGCCTAGATCGAGTTCTTCAAGTGAAGTCCATTTAGCTTCTGTTATCCATCTGACTCTTTCCACGAGACCTCTAAAAACTCTCTCATCATCAACAATAACGATGCTGAGACCTTTAGTTATGCCTCCAGCATACAGCCTGCTGGTTCTTCCAGATGCCTGAACGTAGGTGGCAGGATCAGGAATTAGTACATAAAGCCTACCCTTATCTTCAATAACGGCAACATCCTCTCTTTTAGAGAGCCTCTCCCAAACCTCTCTATCAGAAAGAGCATTTCTAAGAAAGTTATAGGCTTCCCATACAACCCTAGCTGGAGACCCAAGTCCTTCAACTTCACCCTCTAAGACCCTTCCAGCTATAACCTGAAGTGCAGCAGGACTTAATCTCCTTAGCAATCTCCTCATGTTCGCAAGATGCACTTTTGCCTCTTCTGCTATTTCCTTGACATCGATCTCGCTGAGCAATGAAAGTAACCTTAGAAGCCTTGCAGGATGTGGCTCTCCTATGTCCATCCCAAACTTATGTCTGGGCACACCAGCAAAGACAGCATACTTAACTACCTTCGGTAGATCTATTCCTCTCACGAGGGTTCCATAGTAGTTTGCGATCCCCACAAGAACGGGTATATTACCCTTAGAAAAATCCTCAAGGATCCTTATCGGTCTTTTTGCATGATATGTCTCAGCAGAGATGCCCGCTTTCCTAAGCCTTTCTGCAAGATTCTCGGCACCCTCTACTCCCTTATCTACTGGAACAAAGACAAGAACTCCCTTTCCTAGTTTTCTTACAATCTCAATTACCTCTTCTTCAATAGATCTCTTAGGCTTAACATAGGTATCTATGACGTTCCTAAGTCCTATATCACTTCTCCCTCCAGCCTCGAAGTTTAGAAGGGTTTTGAAGAGCCTCACTCTAGGACCTCTGGGCCTTCCAGTAGCACTACTAACTACAAGCCTTGCTACTCTTTTCCTTTTTTCAAAGATCTCTTTTCTTAAATTTCTGGCCTTAAGCTCAAGATCTATTAATCTTTTCCTTAACTTCTCAGCCCTTTCTCCAGAAACCCTCTGCAACGATGAAACTATGGATGCCTGTTCTCTTAAAATCCTAAGAAGTTCTAGACCATCTTCTATATCATCATTGGAGAAACCAACAACCTTCAATATAGCATCTACACTTTTTCCGCTTCTGAGAACTGCATCAACATCATCTGCAAAGACGAATTTAAAATTCATGTTCTTAAGCTCATCTGCTCTCTTTCTCATAAAAGCTGATGTTGAAATGAGTACATCAAAATCCCCATTGCTTATCCTATTTATAACATCTCTTCTTGCCTTAACTCCCATCTTAGAGTGCACAGCAATAATCTTTACATTAGAACATACTTTTGGCAACCTCTCTCTAAACATCTCAATTCTATCAAGAGCCTGAACTACTAATGTAGTTGTTGGTAACACTATATATGACTTTAATTCATTTTTACATGCATAGAAAAGAGCAGCCACAAGACCAAAAGTTGTCTTTCCAACCCCAGTAGGAGCTATTATGGAAAAACTATCGCCTCTAACAAGCCTTTTTAACCAAGCTTTTTGAGCTCCCCATGGCTTTGAGCCTACAGCCTCCTCAAAGAATGAAATGAATTCATTAAACATCCTCTCAAGCTCATAAAGCCTTTTATAAGGATCCTTTAATTTCCCTTCCCTTTTCAACTCCATGTAAACATTCTTCACTGTAGGGTTCTTTGGAGGATTAGCTAAACATCTTTCGCAAGGAAGCCCTTTTACCAATCTATCCTCTGTTATTGTCCCCCCACAGTTAGGACAAGCTAATCTGTATGAACCCCTCCCCCAGCTTTTTTCAAAATTACTCTTACTAGACAAGAGTTAAGCACCGCCACTGTATTCCCAGTATTACCCTCTAATGTGAAAGTTTTCACCTACAGATTTATTTACTTTAGGGAAATAGCAATATTAGTCTATTGTCGAGAAGTATTCATGGCTGTATTTTATAAGCCCTCGACATCTAATATAAGATTGGGTGAATAAGTATGTCCGTAAGAGTAGAAGAGAGAAAAGAAAAGAGACCAACATTTCATGTGACTGGAAGAGATATAAAGCTCTTGGAAATTTATGTGGAGAGCCTAGTTTGCCTTGGATCCTAAGCATCGATTAATGACATCACAAATATTGCTTGAGATTGTCCTTAAAGAGTTAGCTAAACTTCACTTCCTATGAAATGCCCATTAATTGGTGGAAATTTACGTCCACCCAAGATCTTTAACCCCTCTAAATCGTTAAAAGGGCTACACTATTCCGAAGAGTTGGGGGTTACATTGGGCGCAAGAGTAAAAATGGTGTCTGAAATAGAGAAGATAATGAGTAATCTAGAACAGGTAAGAAATATAGGAATAATAGCACATGTAGACCACGGAAAAACTACTACAAGCGACTCCTTGTTAGCTGCCGCTGGAATAATTTCACACAGAATAGCTGGAGAAGCCTTGGTTCTTGACTATCTCTCTGTGGAAAAACAGAGAGGAATAACTGTCAAGTCTGCAAACATAAGCCTTTACCACGAATACGAAGGTAAACCCTATGTCATTAACCTTATAGATACACCAGGCCACGTAGACTTTTCTGGCAAGGTGACAAGAAGCCTTAGAGTTCTTGATGGGGCCATAGTCGTGGTTGATGCTGTTGAGGGTGTTATGACCCAAACAGAGACCGTAATAAGACAGGCACTTGAGGAAAGGGTTAGGCCTCTTTTGTTTATAAACAAGGTTGACAGGCTCATCAAAGAACTTAAGCTTTCACCTCAGCAGATCCAAGATAGATTTGCAGAGATAATAAGAGGTGTCAACAATCTTATAGACCTCTATGCAGAGCCAGAATTTAAGAAGAGATGGATGTTAAATCCATCAGAAGGTACTATAGCCTTTGGCAGTGCCAAGGACAAATGGGGAATAAGTATCCCGATGGTTAAGAAGAAGGGTATAACATTTAAGGAGATAATAGATGCCTACAAGACTGAGAGCAAGGAAAAGGTTGCAGAACTGGCAAAGCTCATGCCACTCCATGAGGCACTACTCGATATGGTAGTTAGGTTTGTCCCAAATCCTAAGGAGGCCCAGAGATATAGAATCCCTAAGATCTGGAAGGGAAATACCGATAACGATATAGGAAAGGCCATGATGAACGTTGATCCCAACGGGCCTCTAGTCTTCTATGTTAATGATGTCAGAGTAGAAAAGGCAGGACTTGTTGCAACTGGTAGGGTATTCTCAGGGACTCTAGAATCAGGAAAGGATGTGTATTTAATCATGGGAAACAAAAAGGCAAGGATCCTCCAAGTAAGTCTCTATATGGGACCCTTCAGAGAGGTTACAAAGGCCATACCCGCGGGAAACATTGGAGCTATAATGGGCGTTGAAGATGTTAGGGCTGGAGAAACTTTAATAGATCCTAATTATGTCAATGAATCTGCTCCATTTGAACAGCTCAGGTATATAAGTGAACCAGTTGTGACTATAGCAGTAGAGCCTAAGTCTATTCAAGAACTTCCAAAGATGATTGATGCTCTCAGAAAGATGAGTATAGAGGATCCAAACCTTGTAGTAAAGATTAATGAGGAAACAGGAGAATATCTACTATCAGGAATGGGTCCTCTTCATCTTGAAATAGCACTCACGCTGATGAAGGAGAAATATGGCATCGAAGTAAAATCTAGTCAGCCTATAGTGGTCTATAGAGAAGCAATTAGGGGTCCAAGTGAGGTCTTTGAAGGCAAAAGTCCTAACAAACACAACAAATTCTACATAAGTGTCGAACCTCTCAATGAAGAGACCATAGAACTGATACAGAAGGGTGACGTGTATGAGGAACAGGACTTCAGGGAAAGAGCAAAGATGTTAAGAGACAAGGCAAGTTGGGAATACGACGAGGCACGTAAAATATGGTCAATCGATGAAAACATAAATGTTTTTGTCGACAAGACAACAGGAGTTCAACATCTCAGAGAAGTTAAGGATACCATATTGGCTGCATTTAGAATCGCAATGAGAGAAGGACCCCTAGCTGCTGAGCCTGTCAGGGGGGTTAAGGTTATTCTCCATGATGCAATTATTCATGAAGATCCTGTCCATAGAGGTCCTGGTCAGATATATCCTGCTGTAAGAAACGCTATATGGGCAGGAATGTTAACAGCCAAGCCAACACTTCTCGAGCCAATTCAGAAACTTGACATTAGAACACCAATGGAGTATGTAAGTAACATTGCCGCTGTCCTTGCTAGAAGACGTGGAAAAATATTAGAGGTTCTTAATCTTGGTATGATAGCAAGGGTTATAGCTGAAATGCCTGTTGCCGAATCATTTGACCTTGCCGGGGAGCTGAGAAGTGCAACTGCTGGAAGAGCTTTCTGGGGAACAGAGTTTAGCAGATGGGCTCCTGTACCAGATTCTATGCTACAGGATCTCATAAAGAAGATAAGAGATAGAAAAGGCCTACCTCCGAGACCTCCTGAAGTTAAAGACCTTATAGGTCTTTAACCTTTAGAACTATTCTCCTACAATAATAATTATATTTAATTTTATAAATTATTTTTGCAAAAATTTTTCCTGTTAGTTTTTCTATAGAGTTATCAGTTCCTATAAAAAACAAACTACATTAGTTCATTATGTTTAAACAAACAAAGCTAAATACCGAAAGTCAAGCCAGAATTATCAACGGCGGTGAGTATGTTAGAGACGCTGTACCAGCCTCTGATTAAGGAGTTATCATCGCTGTTCGTCATACCACTAATAATACTCCTACTGCTGATAGGCACAGTCCTTTTCATTAGACTCATAGTTACTCCAAAACTTGATGTCATCGAGGTTGAGAAGCTTAGATATGAAAGATATGAAGCTGGTAATCCTCCTAGGAGGAGGGACTCACCAAGAAAAAGACTTCCCATGCAGTACCTTGGGTATCTAATAATCTTTCTTGCCATCGAACCTGCTGTAGTACTCTTTGCTCTGTCCCTTGCTGCTCCAAAGAGTCTTTCAGGAGCCTTAGGAAAGCTTTACCTTATATTCATAGCAGTCTACACTCCTCTGCTCTACTATGCTATTAGAGAAGCTAAGAATGTGAAGAAGTGGTTCCTTAGTTAAGGAGGTGATGTTTTTGGATGACTCTGATGGAAATAAGAAAGTTTATGTAGGTAACTTGGATGAGAGCGCAGAAAGGGCAAGAGAACTTCTGATCAAAGGCCTTAAGTTAGATAAGATAATTGACTGGGGAACAACCTTCAGTCTATGGCCAATAGACCTTACCACAAGCTGTTGTGGTTGTGAATTCGCTGCAACCTGGGGTCCTAGGTTTGATGCAGAGAGATATGGAGCTCTTCCATGGCTCAGCCCTCGACAGACAAACCTAATAGTTATTGAAGGCACCATCACAAGGAAAATGGCATGTGCACTCAGGGTGAGCTGGGAACAGATGCCTCATCCCAAGTTTGCCATAGCTATGGGAACGTGTGCACTTGATGGAGGTTTGTTCTACAATAGCTATAATATTGTTAGGCCCTGGAAAATAATACCTGTTGATGTCTATGTTCCTGGATGTCCACCAAGACCTGAAGCATTAGCAAGAGCCATAGTTGAGTTGCAAAGGATTGTCAAGAAAGGAGAAGCAAGCAAAACTATATTGAGAGGAATGGCACGATCGAAACCAACACCTAAACTAAAAGAAGATCCTTGTTCTTGGTGGTGGGGTTAGCCATGTCCTCAAATGATCAGTTAAAGAACTTCTCAGAAAAACTTAAGGAAAACCTAGGAGATCTCATAAGCAAAGTTGAAATCCATAAAGGCTTCATACTTATTGAAACCCATATAGACAAGGTTAGAGAGACTGCAAAGAAACTCAAGGAGATTGGATTTGACCATGTTAAAAGCGTGACTGTTGTTGACAGAATGAAAGATGGAGTATTTGAAGTAGGTTACCATGTGTCTAGTTATCTGAACAAAGATTTGGCCAAATATGTAGTTGAACTAGTCACTACAGTTCCACGAGATAAGCCTCTGGTGCCATCGCTAACAGATATCTGGCTAAGTGCAGAGTTCCAGGAAAGAGAAGCCTATGAAGGTTTTGGGATAATCTTTAAAGATCATCCAGATCTAAGGCCTATTCTCCTGGCACCCCCTGTAGCTGAGTTGAAACCCATGAGAAAGGACTTTGTTGTTAAAGAGGAAGGCATTTACAGAGAGCTCCCCAAGAAGGAGAATGTATCAAGCAAGGTATCTGAAAAGAAGGGGTGATTATTGATATGCAGTCAAGTGAAGTTCCTAGGCTTAATATGAGCTCCTGGGAGATTGGAGAGAGCAGATATCTCCCTGGAATGGAAATCAAGAAGCTTGGAAAGGAGAAGTTTGTAGTCTATATAGGACCCCAACATCCTGGAAGTGGACATATGAGAATAATAATTAAAGTTGATGGAGATGTAATTGTTGAAGCTGACCCTGATCTGGGTTATGTACACAGAACCATGGAAAAACTCTCTGAAGGTAGAGCATATATCAAGATAATTCCTTTGGTCGAAAGGATGGCAATATTAGATGCATGTAATGCGACTTTACCCTATGTGGAGGCTGTTGAAAAGCTTTTAGGTTTAGAAGCTCCTGAAAGAGCCAAATACCTGAGAGTTGCATTATGTGAAATAAATAGAATTGCAAGTCATCTTTATGGCTTTGGCATATTTGGAGTTTTCCTAGGCCACTCAACAATGTACATGTGGGGATTTGGTGATAGAGAGATCTTAGTTGAATTAGCTGAGAAGCTTACTGGTGCAAGACTAACTCATACTTACCCAATATTTGGTGGTGTGAGAAGAGATGCACCCCAGAACTTTACAGATAATTTAAGGAAAGCCATACGATACTTAAGGAAGAGGCTTGAAGACTATAGAAGGATGTTCTTAGACAACCCGGTTATAAGGAAGAGGCTTGAAGGTGTAGGCATAGTATCCAAGAGAGCTGCTACAGATTTGGGACTCGTAGGCCCTAACCTAAGAGCATCAGGGGTTGAATATGACGTTAGGGCAGTTGAACCTTACGAGGCTTATGATGAGTTTGACTTTGAAATACCTGTCTTTGAAGAAGGAGATTCTCTTGCCAGAGCTTGGGTAAGGGTCGAAGAGATAAAGCAGAGTCTTAGAATTCTGGAACAAGTTGCTGACAAACTAGATAAGACAAAAGGACAACAAATAATGCATGATAGATTCTGGGCAAAAGTGCCTCCTCTCTATAAAAAAGTGTTTGAAGCCGAGGGTAGAGTCAAGCTTATGCCCCTATTCGCAATACTTAGAGTTCCAAAGGGAAGGGCTTTTGCCAGAACTGAAGCAGGAAGAGGCGAAATAACCTATTATATTGAAAGCGATGGGAAGGATAAGCCTTACAGAGTTAGGATAGTTTCTCCATCATACAGAAACGCAATCATGTTCAAGTATGCAATCCCAGGCCATAGAGTGGCCGATCTTCCAGCAATCTATGGAAGTTTTGACTACTTCCCTCCAGAAGCAGATAGATAAATTGGGGAGGTGATCTTCATGGCTTATATCTCAATCTGGACCCTAACCAGGGACGTGATATCTACAGTCTTTTGGGGTATAGTTAAGTTAATATTTTGGCCTCCAATATATCAATTTGTTATAATCCCAGGACTTGTTGCCGCACTTGTCGTTGTTATATCTATAATTTGGTTTGAGAGAAAGGCTGCTGCAAGAGTTCAGATGAGATATGGCCCCTTGGAAGTAAGTCCAAAACTTGCCGGATACTTACAGCTCTTCGCTGATCTAATAAGATATTCGTTCCAGGAAATAATAATACCTAGGACAGCAGATATAATTCCCTTTATCACCTCTCCGTTCTTCGCTCTTCTACTTTCACTGCTTCCCTTAGCAGTCATACCAGTTTCTCCAGTAAAGTGGACATGGCCTTTGACCTTGTCCGCAATGAGATATAGTGTCCTTATTGCAGCTGCTCTTACAACGCTCTCACCAATATTTATTGTTGCCATGGGCTGGGCTTCTAACAACAGGTTCTCGACTATAGGCAGCATGAGAGAGTCCTTCTTAATAACAGCCTATGAGCTCTCTGCAATCATAGGGATATTCTCTGTTGTTGCAACGGTTCACTCCTTTGACTTCACAAACATAGTTAACTTCCAAGGAGGAGGAAAATGGCTTGGTCTCATCAACCCTATTGCTCTTCTAGCAGCATTCATTGCAACCCTTATATCTACATCTGCGTTTCCATTTGAGATATCAGATGCTGAAAACGAGATTGTTGCTGGACCTTTCACAGAGTATAGTGGCTTGATGTATGGTGTAAACATGGGTACTGCATACATAAAGAGATGGGCTATGTCAGTTCTGATAGTATTGGCATTTCTAGGTGGTTGGAGACCCTATATACCTCCTCCAAATGCAGGATATATTGCAGGCTATCTGGTACCAAGTCTCATAGTTTCTGCAAAAGCAGTAGTGGTTATGGCTTTAATGAGCTTCCTAAGAGCAGTCTATGGAAGATATAGAATAGATCAAGCATTGCACATCAGCTGGAAATACGTCTTCGCCCTAGCTATCGCTGGTTTTGGACTTGGAATACTTGAAGGATATCTATTGTAAGAGGTGAAAGTGATGCCTGCAAAGTTCGTTCATAAGAAAACCCCAAAGATAGGGGTTCTGAGTTCAATAGGTAAGAACGCTTCTGCCTTAGTGCTTGGGCTTAAATATTTCTTTGAACCAAACAGATTTACATTAATGTATCCTAGGGAATACATAGTCCTTGACAAGAGATATAGAGGCTTCATTGTTCTTATTAAAAATAAATGTATAGGATGTGAGTCTTGTGCAAGAGTTTGCCCTACAGGAGCAATGAAGATGGTGAAGTTCGAGGTTCCAAACCCCAAGAACCCTGAAAAGAAGAAAATAGTCAAATACCCAACAATAAACCATCAACGTTGTGTATACTGTGGTTTTTGTGTCGATATATGTCCTACTGAGGCTCTTTATCATGTCCCTGTTCATGATGTTGTTTATTTCAATTTGGCCGATATGATACAATATGTTGAAAGTTTCCAAAAAGAGCCAGTGAGTCCTACAGCAGCTGAAGGCGCAGTTCCAGTGAAGTATATCTTTGATCCTGAGAGAGGTCTTGTCAAGGTCAGAATAAAGGAGGGTGAAAAACAATGAACATTGGAAATTACACACCTTATATAATAGGATTTGCTGGTCTATTCATGATAATTGCTGCAATAGCCGTAACCAGGCTAAAGGATTTAGTCTATTCTAGCATTGCTCTATCTTTTGTCGGCATACTGAATGCTGCAATCATTGGTCTTTTGGGATTCCCAGTAATCGCCGCTTTTGTTATTACTGTCTATGTCGGTGCTGCTGTCATGTTCATAATTCTGTCAGTATCAATGATTGGAACGACAGAGACTGAAACTAGAGAGGAGTTCAGAGGATCCTTTGTCGCCACACTTTTTGGATTAGGACTTGCCGCTTCAGCAGTTGCTGTCGATCTAGTAAAAACGTACCAGAAACCTGGACCTCATTCCCTCTCCACAGTCTCCTCGATTTTGTTATCAAGATATCTCGTTGTTCTTGGTGTGCTCTTTGTTGCACTTGCAGCCACCCTAGTTGAGGCTATCTCCATTGCAAGAAGAGGTGAGAGACAATGAACCTGAATCTTATGACTTCCGAGACAGCCTATGGGATAGCATTTATTGTCGCTGCAATAGGAACATATGGAATAGCTACAAGCAGAAACTTAGTCAGGACACTTCTTTCAATTGAAGTGCTCTTTAATGGAATCTTTTTAGCAATAGTTACGTTCCTCTCCCAAATAGCTGTCCTTGATACACTTGCAGGCATTGTAATTGTTAGTGTTGTTTCCGGAGAGGTGATAGTCATCGTTGCTGTAATAGTTTCATTCTACAGAGCCGCCAAGACGTTAGATTCAAGCTCCATGGAGGAAGAGGGTGTATAAAATGGAGCTAGGATTTCCTCTATGGTGGATATCGGTCTGGCTTCCAGTAATAGTAGGCTTAGGTGCATGGCTTGGTGAAGTTGAGAACAAGAAGGCAATTAAAGTTGTAGCAGTTCTTTCAGCACTCACATTAGCAATACCCGGTATTGCACTAATAGTGCTCTACGCAGTTGGAGCAGTTAGCCAGGGAGTACTGGATCCCTGGTACCTGCATCTAGGCAATAGAGGAATAGTGGCCCTTGCTGTTGATGGTCTTTCCGCTCCAGTAGTTGCTGGAGTTTCCATAGTAACATCTATAGTTGCTGTATACAGCATAAAGTATATGAGAACTAGAATTGAAGAGATGAGACGTGAAGGAGAAAAAGTTCCTGGAATGGGAGCTTATTACTTCCTCTACAATACTTTCTCAGCTGCGATGCTAGGTTTAGCTCTTTCCACAAATCTTGTTGAATTCTACATATTTCTAGAATTGACTTTAATACCATCTTACCTTCTCATAGCCTATTGGGGTTATGGGGACAGAAAGAGAATAAGCATGCTCTACTTTATTTGGACACACATTGGAGCTGTTCTCTTCTTAACTGGCATTTTATATTATGGTATTAAGACAGGTACCTTTGACTATATGTTAGTTCCTCAGCTAAAGCCTTTGGGTAACATTGAAGGTATCCTAGGCACAACAGCGAAGTTTGTCGCATTCCTGATGATGCTAGGTCTTATGATCAAGATGGCAGTATTTGGAGTGCATATGTGGTTGCCCTATGCACATGCAGAAGCCCCTACACCAGTCTCGGCCCTTTTGTCTCCAAACTTAATAGGCCTAGCAGGATATGCCATGGCAAGGATACTTGTTCCAGCATTTCCTGATGTAATAATTGGATGGAGAAACTACCTGGTCTTTTGGGCATTCTTAACAATAGTCTATGGAGGACTAGTCGCACTAAGACAAACAGACTTCAAGAGATTCCTAGCATACTCTAGCGTGAGCCAGATGGGATATCTCTTGCTTGGAATCTCATCAATGACGGCCCTTGGAATTGCTGGTGCTATGTTGCATTACCTAGTTCATGCCATAGGCAAGGCCATTCTCTTCATGACTGCAGGACTCTTCATAACAGAACTTCATGGACTCAGAGATATCAGAAAGATGGGAGGGATGGCAAAACTTTATCCTCTGACAGCTGCTGCTGCTCTCTTCGGATTCATGAACCTAGTTGGAATGCCTCCATCTCCTGGCCTTTGGAGTGAGTGGCTTGTAATATTGGGAACAACTAAGGTATATTCATCAAGCTATGGCCAATTACTTTTAATATCTGTGGCGTTCCTACTCGCTTTGAGTGTCTCTGCAGCATACTCCTTCGTTACAATGAGAAAAATCTTCTATGGGCAGCTTAGAAGTAAGATCGAGAAGAAAGAGATGAGAAGTATCCTCCTGATAACAATACTTCTAGTTGTGGCCATTGGACTCATTGTATTCTTTGCTAGCGGACCCATCATAGGAGACCTCAAGGCAGCCACATACAAGCTCATGTCTCTTGGGGGGTGATTGTGAGTGGAGCCTTTCTTAGCCAGTTTGATATGGCTTTTCCCGTACTTTGGAGCTATATTGATGGCGATACTTTACATATCTGGAGTTAAGAAAGAGTTACCTTATTCAATAACAACAGCAACATCACTATTCATAGCAGCACTCTTAGCAACGATTGTGGGAGTTCATGTACTAGAATCCGGAAAGCCTGTGTTGGATGTTCATCACTGGATACCTTGGATAAACGTTAATGTCTCAACATATATTGATGGTCTCTCTGCAATAATGACAATGCTGGTTTCATGGCTAAGCTTTCTTATTGGAGTCTACAGTATTGAATACATGAAAGGCGACTGGGGCTATCCAAGATACTTCTTCTTCTTCTCATTCTTCGTAGGAAGCATGCTCCTTGTAGTTAGCGCTGAGAATCTCTTAATGCTCTTTATAGGCTGGGAGGGTACTGGCCTAGCAAGCTATGCACTTATAGGACATTGGTATACAGATGAGGAGGAATACTGGGTTGGTGTTCCTGGGAGAAAGGCCTTAGGATTGCCAATGTACTTTGAGCCTAGCCATAGTGGCTTAAGAGCAATAATGTTCACTAGGTTTGGAGATATAGGAATGCTCATCGGCATGGCTGTTATCTATCATCTAACAGGAACGTTGTCAATAAGAGGAATAGCAAGTGCTGCCGGAGGATGGTCTGGGGCCCTTGCCGCCAAAGGTATGCTCACCTTAGTCCTCATCCTTCTGACTCTAGGGGCATTTGCAAAAAGTGCCCAGTTCCCATTCCACGAGTGGTTAGTGACAGCAATGACTGGCCCAACCCCAGTCTCTGCACTAATACATGCGGCAACAATGGTTAAAGCAGGAATATACTTTGTGCTGAGATTTGCCCCAATAATATTTACAGGAGCGTTGCTCTCAGGAAGTCACCTGGCAATACTCCAGACCAGAGAGTATTTCCTTATAGTAGCTGGAATTGGTGCTGTCACAGCCTTTATCCTTGCAACAATGGCCCTTGTCTCTAACGAGTTCAAATTGATTCTAGCCTTCTCAACGGCAAGCCAGATAGGCTATATGTTCTTAGCAGCAGGAGCAGCTGGGGCAATAATTGCAGAGGCGAATAAATACCTGTTTGCCTCGGGTATAGCTGCCTCATTAGCACACTTAATGAGCCATGCTATATTCAAGGCTGCACTCTTCCTGATATCAGGATGGGCCCTTCATGTTGCCCATAGCAGGTTCATAGATAAAATGGGAGACTATGCAAAATATATGAAGATAACAGCAATATCTATATGGCTTGCTGGGCTCAGCCTCGCAGGAATACCCCCATTAAGCGGGTTCTTCTCAAAGGAACTAACCCTTAAGGCAGCTGAAGATGCCGGGCTTACATGGGTTTACATACTTGGTGCTGTCACAGCCATTCTGACGGCTGCATATACAACAAGGTTGATAATAAGAGTCTTCCATATGCATCCCTATGAACCTTCTGAACATAAACCTCATGAAGCACCTCCGCTCATGTTAGTTCCCTATACAATACTTGCATTAGCAGCTCTAACATTTGGATTAGCCTGGAAGTATATGGGTAGAGTACTTTCGAGGGCTAGTGAGCTGACTTTGTCATTAGGTTCCCCCGCAAGCCTAGCGATCCATCTGACCTCACATGTGGCAATGGTTCTTGGAGGAGCACTATCCACAATAGGCATTGTTGCGGCTCTATACCTAGCATGGCATGTCAACTTCAGAGAGCTAATAAAGAAGAGCGTTGCTGCCAGAATAACATTCAACTTCCTCTTCGACAGATGGTATATAAACTCAATAATATACCTGCTGTTTGTAGTTGGTTTCATAGGAGTCTCATACATGCTCTGGGCTGTCGATTTCGGCATAGACTGGTTCTACCACATAGGCCTTGTTGTGTTTGCAGGTGTGGCAAGTCTAGCAATAAGAGCATTGCATCGTGGAAGGCCAGAGTACTACAACGCCATGTATCTAATCTTGACCGCACTAGGACTTCTACTATTTGTGCTTGAGTGGCTGAGGTGATGGCAATGACCTTAGAAGCCTTTGTCGAAGGAACACTTTACACAATACTTGCAATATCTCTCATAATCCCTGTTATTCCAACAAAGAAAAAGAATATAACAACGTTATTAGCAGGTATAGCTGTAGCCATTGCTATAATAAGCTATGGAGCCCTCTTTGTTGGGGCAGCAACCAAGGAACCCATAGTATTTTATCATGGCCTTGTTATTCATGATAAGTTCACAGCTGGACTGACCTTTGCTGCTGCAATTGCAGCAGCAATAACTTTGCTCGCTATGGGAGAGCTAGCCACAGATTGGCCAACACACCCAGCATACTATAGCTTGTTCTCATTAATTCTCTTCGGTCTCTTCTACCTAGCAGGGGCAGCTGATGCATTAGTACTCCTTGCCTCATGGCTACTCGTTTCAGTAGCAAGTTACATAATCATAGCATTACCTCCAGATCCTGACAGCAAGGCTGCCTCAGTAAGGTACATAATGATGGGAGCAATTGCAACTATATTTTTAGCATTCTGGGTTGCACTTCATACAGGAATAGGAATGCAGGGCTTCTATTATAAACCATATACAGCCTCGGGCATCTCAGCCATCGCAATAGCTGCTGTCATAGCTGCCCTAGGCTTTAAACTTGGAGTAGTTCCATTCCATTGGTGGCTTCCCAGCGTTTATGGAAAGGCCGATGGAAAGGTAGTGTCATTGGTCGCAGGTGTCGTAAAGTTAGCATTCATTGCTGCAATAACAAGACTAGTTTACGTAATTTCAGTAAACATGGATATATCGAGTAAAGTGGCACTCTTCCTCTCAGCCCTGGCAATAGTAACTATGATCTATGGAAATATAGCAGCATTGACAACAAGAAAACTACAGCTCTTATTGTCCTATAGCAGTATTGCTCATATAGGCTATATCTTTACTGCACTAGCTGCATTAGCCTACTTTGCTCCAATGAACCCTAAGATAGCCTCACTAGCCATGGGTGCTATAGCCATTCACGCAATAGCATATTCTATGAGCAAAACCCCACTCTTCTCACTAACAAGTGAATTCAAAGGACTTAAAGGACTTGTCAAGGCAAGCCCAATCGCAGCGATCTCTGCAACAATACTTCTCTTCAGTCTTTTAGGAGTACCACCATTCCTAGGTTTCTGGGGCAAGCTCTACATGTTCTTAGCTGCAGTTAAGTATTCAGTGCCATTAGTGCTCATAGCACTCATAAACAGTGGAATAAGTGCAGCATATTATGCACTTGCTGTGAGAGACATCTTATCTCGTAACGCTGAGACGGAAAGGACCCCTGAAATATCCCCAGGAGTTGAAGCAGCTTTAGTTACAGGAGCTGTAATAACAATAATATTTGGTGTTGTAGCACCTTTAATACTTCACGCTATAAGTCCCTAACTTTAAATTTCTTTTTTATCCATTTTACTAATTTATCTACATCTTTTACCCAAGCTTATTGGATAATTTGAATATAATGCAAGAACCACAAAGCTCGTAGTTTCAACGTTGACATCCGAGGGAAAGATTATTTTTCCATTTACAACCTTGTAATCAGTATGAATGCCTCCTGTCACATTATCCTGTGCTTCTTTGATTACAAAAAGACATTCTTCTGCAATATTGTTATATTTTCCAACAGACTTAACGCCTGCTGCCCTAAGTGTTCTGTAAAGGTATATGAAGAGTGCACACTTATACACCTGGTAAAGACTAGTATTTTTATATACCTGATCCTCAAAACCATAACCGTCCCACATACTGATCAATTTCACGAAGAGGTCCATTGTCTTTCTCAAGTTACAGCTTATCGTGTAGTTTAATGCTCTGTAAACGATCAGATCCGAATAGTTATACCAGTCATTCATTATCTTAGAATGATTACACATGTCAGTTTTTATTATAAAACATGATCTGAACTCCTTTGAATATACCTGGCCAAAAGTTATGATATCCGTTCCATAAACCTTAGATGGCATTGGTTTCCCGAAAAGCACTCCTAACCTACAATTAATGTAACCAGGATACACCTCCTTTAAGGTCTTATTTATGATTAAAGATAGGTTATAGAGGTCCAAGACCTCTAATGCTCTTACCGCAAGGAAATTATCATTTGAGATGTAGATTGATATATTCTCAGATGGCGCAGTGACTGCCGCTCTCAGCAACCCAGCCTCTTTTATAAACTGTGACTCATAAAACTTAATGAGAAGACTTTTATTTAGAACGTTATAGTTAATATCGGTTAA
This sequence comes from Acidilobaceae archaeon, assembly GCA_027082825.1. Classification (GTDB taxonomy): domain Archaea; phylum Thermoproteota; class Thermoprotei_A; order Sulfolobales; family Acidilobaceae; genus JALWTO01. The sequence continues at coordinate 37,708 of JALWTO010000029.1, read as the reverse complement.
ATTATTCTTACTACTTCTAACTAATTTTTGTTTGCTCGTTCTTGTTGCTGAAATTCCAATTGACATAAAAAATATTACAAAAACTAACATAGCCGCTATTACAAGAACTGTTCTGTTCCTCCTCAACAATCGCTACCTCGATATTTAAATAAAAGTTCTTCATTAATATAACGTTTAAGGTGCTACTTCTTTCAACAAATTTACTATTTCATCTATTTCATCTAAAATGTGAGGCATCACAGCAAGCCTTATTCCATTGAATAAAGGCCTGCAGGTATAGGCTCTATAGCCTTTATCCTTAAGTCTCTTTAATATTGCATTTAAACCATCATGACAAAGACATAATATCGGTACCTGAGGTTCATGGGGAGAATCATAAGGCCCCTTTTCAACAAGCTCTTCATAAACTTTCTTAGTAGCATCCATTAGCCTCTCATAGAGCTTCTTCATATTATTTTCATTCATTAACTTCTCAACAATCACCTTAGCTGCAAGGAGAGGAGCACCAGCCCTTGTACCAAGAAGACCAACCTGCCTCCCTGATGGTATGTAGGGCGCCTTAAACCATGCATTTTCCAAGTACTCTTTAGAATAGGCCAAAAGAACTCCGACACCTATTGGCGCTTCGGGTATTTTGTGGACATCTAATGCTAGAGTTCTGACAACCTTATCCAGTTGAGCAAGAGGTCTCCTCTCTAGGAATGAAAGGAGAGAACCTGCAAAGGCAGCGTCTACATGAAGAAATGCATTGGCCTCACTTGCAACCTTGCTAATTTCATTAACTGGATCAAGATATCCTGTGAATGTGTTGCCTAGAGTTGCAACTATAAGATCCCCTTCCTTAACCTTGCTTTCTAAGGACGATAAGTCAGGCTCATAGCCGTTTATAACAGGAAGTTTAACATGTTTCAAACCTAAGAGTCTTACAGCCTTCTCAATAGAGTAGTGTGCTGTCTTAAATGAGAGCACTCTCCTCGAACCAGAGAGTTTAGCCAGATAAACTGCCAAGATGTTAGACTCCGTAGCCCCACTAGTTATTATACCTGGGTAGCGATGCCCTAAAGAGTATTTTGATGAGAACTCCAAAACAATGTTCCATGCTTTTTTGAGCTCAGGATAACTTTCTATATCTCCCAGATTTACATAGGCCTTCTCATAAAGAACCCTCCTAGCCTCTTCTGAAGGACAAGGAATCATTCCACCTAAAGCCTTTGTCAAGCTTTTTCGCCCAAATTACCTATTCTGACCTTAGAGAATTAATCTATAGAGAAAGATCGAGAGATAGGCAAGAATTAAGGTTCCCATAAAGTCCATCGTTGAAGTAAGTATTGGAATGCTTACATTATCTGGATCAAAGCCAAACTTATAGCTCCCAATGGTGACGAGATAAGCAAGAAGGCTTCCAATGATGGTCTCTATTATCCCTCCAATTAATATTATTGAGGTGACCAAAAGGATGTTCTCACTAATGTTAGTAGCCCTTCCAGCAAAAACGACAATCATGGAGAGAACGACATAACCAAGAATTGAGCCTAGAAGTGCCTCGACAAGGTAAATTGGTAACGAAGCCCTAACGTATTTTCTCCCATATAAATGAATATCTGTTGACATTCTAGATGCTGTAACAGAGGCTATTGCCCCTGTATCCTCCAAAAAACTTGGAAGACCCTGAAGCACACCAGCGGCCTTTAACATTCTTACGGAGAGGGTTAATGCCCTTCCAGCCCCAGCCTCAAGGATCCCTAAAAGAATTAGAGCCGGAATGCTCTCAAAAATCACCCTTGAACCCTTCTTCAACCTCATTGCATAGAAAAGAAACGTAAGGCTTATCCACAATAAAGTTAGGCTTGTAACTCCCTCAACTCCATGCCTCAGCCTATAAATTAAAAGGGTAGAGTAGACTAAAGAGGGTATCGTTATTATGTCTCCTGCAACAGTTATAACTGGAGCCATTATATTATCCAAGTTTATCCCTTTCTTAAATCCAAATATCGAGAAAAACGTTGTAAACGAAAAAAGAACAGAGAAGGCTATTATCGATGCCAAGAGAGATATTGCAAGTCCCTTCCAAAATCCAAAACTTGTCCCTGGATAAACAAGGAGAAGAATGTAAATGCTCATGAGAAGGGAAAGGGGGAGAACCCTTGGAAGCTCCCTAGAGGCAATATCTTTGGCTTTGGCCTTGAGAGAACCTAAGTAGAGAGATGTGGATATCCTTGCAGCCATGCTGCTCATAAGTCCTCCTCTCAAGGACGCAAGACCTGGTAAAAGATCCGTTATCACACGATAGGCCATCAGATAGGGAACATAAAATGCTGTTATGAACGTTTCAGCTATATCTCCAACATTTGCAAAAAGCATGCCATTGTTTATCTCGACTATAGCTCGGAGGCTCAGCTTTTTCCTCTGCATCACTGCCTCCGAGTTCATAAGCCGCACCAAATTCCCTGGTATAGAAGGATACTTCATATAATAATTTTATTATAAAGAAGGTAGTAGAAATATAGCAAAGAGACCTACGTTAATATCAAAACAGAAAAAAGATCTTATATTAAAGTAAAAGTTAGAGTTTTAAACATGGGGAACCAGGCAAATGAAAAAAATAGTTTCAGTAGTTGGTGCAAGGCCTAATTTCATTAAGCTTGCCTCAGTTAATGACATTCTTTCAAAAAAATTCGAACATATAGTAATCCACACGGGTCAACACTATGATTATGAGCTATCTAAAGTATTTTTTGAGCACCTAAACATACAGGAACCAGATTACTATCTTGGGGTCGGAAGCGGTTCCTATGGCTATCAAATAGGTGAAATGATAAAACGGTTGGAAAAAGTATTGATAAAAGAAAAGCCTGATATTGTGCTTGTGTATGGAGACACGAACTCCGCTTTAGGAGGCGCACTAGCTGCTGTTGAAGCTAGGCTAAAGGTAGCTCACGTTGAAGCTGGTCTAAGATCATATGATCCAAACATGATAGAAGAAATTAATAGAAAAATAACTGACCATGTGTCATATTTATTATTTGCCCCAACAAGAAACGCTATAGAAAATCTTAAGAAAGAGAATGTCTATGGAAAAATCTTTTTGACCGGAGATGTTCATGTAGATGTTCTCAAAAGATGGCTATCCACAATAGAAAGGAAATCGGATATACTCGCTAGGCTTGGTTTAGAGAATAAAAATTATTTGGTTGCAACTGTACATAGAGCAGAAAATACTGATGATCCAGCTCGTTTACTAAATATTGTAAAAGCATTAACCAAAATAGAATGCATGATTGTTCTTCCATTGCATCCCAGAACTCGAAGCGCTCTAAAAAAATTTGGTTTTTACAAACTTCTTTCTTCATCCAAAAATATAAAAATAATAAAACCACTGGGATATATAGATTTTATAAAGCTAGTTAAACACTCATACAAAGTGATAACAGATTCTGGTGGTGTTCAGAGAGAAGCGTACTTGCTTAGGGTTCCAAGCATAGTGCTTAGAGACAGAACTGAGTGGATAGAGCTTGTCGAATATGGTTGGGTGAAGCTTGTTGATGCTAATCCAGAAAAAGTAGTTGATGCCGTAAAGAATTTTGAACCAGATCACTATGTCACAGGCTTGTTGGGCAATGGAAAAGCTGGAGAGAAAATAATAGATATAATAAAAGATCTTGATAATGATGTATAAAAACTAAACATATAAATAATATTACTACATTTTAAAAATCTCATTAATTATCTCTGCTACTTTTTTCTCAGAATATTCTTCCCACGAAGGGATATTTGGCGGTTCTTTTACTTTAACATTACCTTTTATAAGCTCTTCTATGACTTTTGAACAATCTGAAGGATTTACATTAAGATAGTATGGCGAAGGTGCCACACCACAAGCCATAACAGGTTTTTTATAAGATATATATTCTCCTATCTTATGTATTCCCTCATGATTAAAAAAGACACTCAACATATTTTTATTTCTAGGAACTAATCCGTAATCCGCCAATTTTATATATCTTGGTACATATTCTCTCTTTACCCACCCAAAAAATTTTATATTTCTGCATTTTTTTGCGATACTATTCACAAAGGTTCCTACTGGTCCATCACCTACAATCCAAAGTTCGGCGACATTATTATACCTATTGCATAATTTCTTTGCAACATCAATAAGTATTGCTGCCCCCTCCACAATACTTATCTTACCTACATACAGAAAGATCTTCTTTCCCTCTATAGATTCTATATTTTCCTTATTATCATTCTTTGTAAAGGTTTTTTCTGGAAAGTTAGGTATTACTACAGCATCTTTCAAAGAAGGATATTCTAGACGCATAGGAGAGGAAGCAACGACAATCTTACTGGCTTTTTTAATTATATATCTTTCAACCACCTCTGAGATCTTATATAATATATTACTCTTAAACTCCGCCTTTACCTCTTTTGCCCAAGGACTTCTTCTGTCATATATTATTTTTTTATCTCCTTTTAAAAGAAAAAGAAACAAAAAAATAATATCTGGTACATTCTCGATCCATAATATATTTGCTTTAATAGCCATAACCTCAAACATAGCAAATATATAATTTAGAAAGCCTCTTATAAGTCTTGGGCCTTTTTTGATTGGTTTTCTTGAACCCCAAAGTTTTATTTTGAAGCCTTGCTTTGTAAGGGTTTTTGCTATTTTTATAGCACGAGGATGCCTCCAGAGTTCATATGAAAATACAGCTATCGTCACACTTTTTTTCAATAAATACTCCCTGATGGTTGTCATCTCAACTGCACTAATTTATCTCTATCGTTATAGGGTTTTACTTGAGTCTAATATATTTACTTAGCTTTATTAGTTGATTTAAAGGAAATTATCGTTAACCTTTCATGAATTATATTTCTTATTAGAATCTAGTAACAATAACTAAGTATATTGTCTGCAAGCTTTTTAGCTCCATTAAGATAATAAGGTGGCTGTAAATTTTCGGCCTCTCGAAGAGCTCTTTCTAGTTTTTCTTTTTCAGGAGGTTTTTTAAACAATATAGCATTGAGATTTTTTGCCAGAAAAACAGCATCTTGGAGACCAGCAGCTGTTTTCCAAGCAGGATTATACACAATAATTACTGGTTTTCTATAAGTTAGTGCAGCTTCGACGGCCGTGTCACCAAAATGACTAATAACTATATGTGCTCTAGCAAGCCATCTATCAAAATTGGGATCGAAATCGAAAACTATCCAATTTTTATGTTTTGCTTTTAAATAGCTTGTCTGAAAAGGACCAGTCTGCACAACAACATTATCTGAATTCAATTTTGATATTGCTAAAAGAAGTTCTGGATAACCATGGGTTCCTACGGTAACAAAAATATAGCCATCATCTCTAGGTTCATAACGAGGTTCTGAGTATATTGGGCCATAAACTATTCCCTTGGGATGAATATTTATCTGTTCACCCCAATGCAGAACTATCTCATTACTAATAGGACTAAGAACCTTAGCAGTAAGGCTTGGTTTAGTAAATCTTACAAGTGTTTCGACGTTATATATCTTTGCACCCAATAACTTAGCCGCAAAAGCTGCTGGAACACTTATTGAGGCTCCCATACTTACAAAAATACAAATATCTTTAGGCATATAATTTACTGCTTCAATGAAACTTCGCGGAAATTTAGCTATGGCTCTAAGAACATTTTCATTAACAGTTCTCACCTTACTAATTTCGATCATCTTTCCAAGTCCTTTTATCTTAGATCTACTCCATATATCATTACGAGATATAACAAAGTATATTTCTATGCTAGGCTCTTTTCTCTTAAGAATAGTTCCTAAGGCTAATGCTCTACCTGTATGACCTCCTCCAGCTGCCGTAATAACAATAGTTCTGCCATTTTTCATAATAGTACCACCAAAACCATTTAAATTAGTTTCAAAGGATATTATTTAAATAACAGACTTATATTCCGTTGCTAAACGTAAAAAAAGATGTATTTAATAGTTAGCTTAATAATTCTGTTCCTCAAGAGATCATATGGCGATATCCTTTGGCTTTGCCAAGAATCCACAAAGGAAAAGAATATTTCATCCATCCTACAGCAATCGTTGAAGATGGTGCTGTTATAGGTAAAGGTACACGAATATGGCATTTTGTTCATGTTCGTAGCGGGGCTCGCATAGGAGAAAATTGTAATATAGGTAAAGGTGTTTATATTGATGTCGATGTTGAAATAGGAAACAATGTTAAAATCCAAAATTTTGTAAGTATTTATAGGGGCGTAAAAATAGAAGACGATGTTTTCCTAGGACCTCACGCTACTTTTACTAACGACCTATATCCTAGGAGCTACAATAAAGATTGGAAGGTAATTCCTACCATTGTTAAAAGAGGTGCAAGCATAGGAGCCAATGCCACCATTGTTTGTGGTGTAACCATCGGAGAATATGCCATGGTTGGTGCAGGTGCGGTTGTGACAAAGGACGTTCCTCCTCATAGCCTGGTTGTAGGAAATCCCGCTAGGCTTGTAGGCTTTGTATGTTATTGCGGAAGGCCTCTTAAGAAAATTGTAAAGGAAACTGAGGATGGAATTGTATTTAAATGTAAACACTGCGGTAGAGAAGTCTTTATTCCCAGAAAACATTATGAAAGATACCTGTTAGAGTCTAGGAAGAGGTGCTAGGCTTTGAGCAGAAATAATGGAAGATATATACCTATAGCCAGGCCTTCCATAGAAGATGATGAAATAGATGCAGTAATAAGAGTTCTAAAATCTGGAATGTTAGCCCATGGAGAAGAAGTAGAATTATTCGAAAAGGAGTTCGCTGAATATATTGGTGTAAAGCATGCTGCCGCAGTAGCTAACGGAACGGTTGCCCTTGATACAGCGTTGAAGGCATTAGGCATAAAGGAGGGAGATGAAATAATAACAACTCCTTTCAGCTTCATCGCTACTGCCAATGCAATACTTTATCAAAAGGCTAGACCTGTCTTTGCAGACATAGATTTAAAGACTTTTAATTTAGATCCAGACAAAGTTATTGAAAAGATAACCCCGAGAACCAAAGCAATAATTGTTGTGCATCTTTTTGGACAACCAGCAGATATGAAAGCATTCAAGGAAATAGCTGAAGATCATAGACTTTTCCTTATAGAAGATGCAGCACAAGCTCATGGCTCAGAATTTTTAGGTAAAAAAGTAGGTAGCTTTGGAAATGTAGCCATCTTCAGCTTCTATCCAACAAAAAATATGACTACGGGAGAGGGAGGAATGGTTGTTACAGATGATAATAATATAGCGAGGAAAGCCAAGCTAATAAGAAACCATGGCCAAGAAAGAAAGTACTATCATGTAGAGCTAGGGTATAATTATAGGATGACAAATATAGCTGCTGCTATAGGAAGGGCTCAGTTAAGAAAGTTGGATAAACTCAATGAAATACGGCATAGTAATGCCAGAAAGCTAACCGAGGGAATTAAGAAAATAAAAGGTATAATTCCTCCCTATGAGGATCCAAGAGCCAAACATGTCTACCATCAATATGTTATAAGAGTTACAGAAGAAGCTTCAATATCTCGAGACGATCTTGCAAAAAGGCTTAATGAAAGGGGGATAATGACTGCTATTCACTACCCAATACCTATACACAAGCAACCTCTCTATGCAAAGCTAGGTCTTGACAAGTTTGAATGTCCTAATGCAGAAACAGCTACAAAAAGTGTGCTTAGTCTCCCAGTTCATCCAGCCCTTTCTTCTGAGGATATAAACTACATAATTAACTCCTTGAGGGAGATCCTGAGTTGAAGTCCATACGTGTTGGAGTTGTAGGAGTAGGTAATATGGGTTATAATCATGCACGGGTATATTATGAACTTTCAAGACAAGGCTTAGTTAAATTCGTTGGGGTTGTTGATATAGATAAAGAAAGAGTTAGGAAGGTTGCAGAAAGGTTTAAGGTAAAGGCTTTTACTGATCCTAGAGATCTGTTGAAGCTTAATATAGACGCAGTAAGCATAGCTGTACCAACAAGCCTACATAGAGATATCGCGTTTTTCTTTCTTAAAAATAATGTTCATATTCTAGTAGAAAAACCTATAGCAGATACTCTGAAAAAAGCCAAAGATATTGTGGAAATCGCCAGAAAAAATAATCTTATTCTATTAGTAGGTCATATAGAGAGGTTTAACCCTGCAGTCAACACATTAAAAGAAATTGTAGAGGATAGAGAGCTAGGAGATATAATAACCATGAGTGCAAAGAGGGTAGGTCCATTTGGCCAGAGAGTGAAAGATGTTGGTGTAATAATAGATCTAGCCGTTCATGATATAGATATTATGTCATATCTCATTAATAAATTTCCGACGGAAGTTTACTCAAGAGCAAAGAATATAAAACAGATCTCTAAAGCTGAGGATTATGCTATAATACTGTTGAACTTCAACGATGAGATAGACGGAGTTATTGAGACAAATAGGCTTACGCCATATAAAACAAGAACGCTCAATGTAGTTGGAACGAAAGGTATAGCGCAACTAGATTACATCAATCAAAATCTTATAATCTATAATGATAGGTATATCAAAGAGACTAGAATACAAAAAGAGGAGCCCTTAAGGTTAGAACTCATTCATTTTATAAATTGTGTCCTAGGAATAGAAAAACCCAGAGTTACTGGAGATGACGGATTAAGAGTTCTGAAAGCTGCTATAGCGGCAGTAGAAAGCTACAGGAAAAAAACCATAGTTCGTATTATGTGGTGAGTATGATTGAAGATATTAGGTTTAAGCAGAAAGAAGGTTAAAGAAGTCATAGAGAATGGTAAGGTAACTATAGCAGTGTATGGGCTTGGGAGAATAGGATTACCTCTGGCAGCAATATTCAGCTATCATGGAGCTCATGTTATAGGTGTTGATATAAAAGATGATACTGTTGATAAGATAAATAAGGGAATTAATCCATATGAAGATGAACCAGGCCTTTCTGGACTAATTGAAAAAGGATTCAGAACAAAAAGGTTAGAGGCTACTACTAATGGAATAGAGGCCGCCAAGAGATCTGATGTTATGATAATAGTTGTACCTGTTGTAGCAGATAAAGATGGAAATATAAAAATGGATCCTTTGTTAGATGTAGCTAAAAAAATTACAGAAGGACTTGAAAGAGGAGACATTATAATTACTGAAACTACGTTACCCCCTGGAACAACTGAGAGCCTAGCTTCCATATTTGATAAAAGTGAGATAAAACTTGGAGAATATGGATTAGCACATGCACCTGAGAGGACTATGGTTGGAAGAATAATTAGGGACATTACAAGTGAATATCCCAAAATCGTGGGGGCAGATAGCCCAAAAACTTTGGAGGCAGTAGTCGGGCTTTATGAAACTATTAACAAAAAGGGAGTAATAGCTGTTAGTAACATAAAGACTGCCGAAGCGGTCAAGGTTTTTGAGGGTGTTTATAGAGATGTAAATATAGCTTTAGCCAACCAACTGGCTCTTTGGGCTGAAGAACAGGAACTAGACGTATATGAGATCATTAATGCAGCAAACACGCAACCTTACAGTCACATTCATAAACCGGGAGCAGGTGTAGGAGGACACTGCATTCCAGTATACCCATGGTTTTTAATAAATACTGCTAAGAGAACAAAACTAGAACTTATTAGGCTGGCCAGAGAAATAAACAATAACATGCCTCATCGTGTTGTAGAGCTTGTTGTTAAAGCACTAAATCATAGGGGCAGAAGCGTTAAAGGTTCTAACATATTAGTATTGGGCTTAGCCTTTAGAGGAAACACAAAGGGACATTATCTTAGCCCAGCATTAGACATAGCAAAGGAACTAAAGGATAATTGGGAAGCCAATGTGTTTGTATATGATCCTTATTATGATCCTAGTGATGTTGAAGAATTAAACCTAAAGTGGAAAAATGATTATAAAGATATAGATGCTATCGTAATTGTAACTGATCATAAAGAATTTCAGGAACTAGATCTGGAAAGAATATCTGAAGATGTTAGAACAAAGATAATAGTTGATGCAAGAAACATGATCAAACCTGAAAAAGCCTTAAAGCTAGGATTTGATTACTGGCTTCTGGGAAATTCCCCTAAACTCTATTATTCTATAAACCAATAAGTCTCTCAAAAATTATGTGGCCCTAATATTCTTTCATAGTTGTCCTTAATCTCTCCTGATTTTAATAAAAACAAGATTATTTCAATTAGAGTAAAATAATAAATCTCTCTATAAAAATAAGATATCATAATATAAAATATTCTAAATATTAAACAGAAAACTAAAGGATGATAAGAGCACATGCAATATTTGCAAAAACAGAACAGCAGATATGACATGTCAGATAAAACAGCCAAGTTTCTCTGTCAATATTTTAGTAATTTAGATGCCTTTTGAAATACGAATCTTGATCCATAATAAATCATTATCATACAACATAATTTAATAAGAAATATCTTAATATAGTCTTATAAATGCAACAACAGTATATTTTTATGATCACAAGTCTTTACAACCGAAGAGGTATGAGAAATTTAACATTAAAGATTAGAAAACTTCTAAAGCCTTATAACTCCTTAACGAAAAGATACTGTCACAGGCGTTATTTGACACTTAAGAATTTCTATAGCTCTTTTAAGCAAGAGCTTTAGGCCATATTGCCATCAAGGAATATACTGCACGGAGGGCATAAGTACACCTAGAAGATGCCTCTATTCCTTGTTAATGATCTCTTCACTAGCCTTCTAGGCCAGGAGAGAAGCCTAAGACTACAGATAAAAGACCATCGTCGAAATATCCAGATCCCTTGTAACAGATAATAAGAATCTAAAGCGAACTTCGTTATATCTGACTAAAAGATAATGAGATTAATTAGAATAGCAACTTTATATGCTCCCTTTATCCTGCTAATAATATAGTGGTGTCTAAACCTTGAGGTTCAACATTGTAATCATAGTTGTTGATACATTAAGAAAAGATTATGCCAATAATCTTGAAACGACACTAAAGAAATACAACTTTGTCTCATATGCCAATGTCATAGCCCCATCTCCCTGGACTATCCCTACTCATGCCTCAATATTTACAGGTCTATATCCTATAACTCATGGTGCACATGAAACCTCAGACATAAAGATGCCATATGTTATGTTTCGTGGAGAGAACCTATTAAATAAAATGCTTAAAAAAGAATGTTCAAAACTTTACTTGCTTACCGCAAACCCTCTTGTTCACCCGAGATATGGACTTAAGGGGTTTGACAGAGTAATAGAACATTTTCCATTACCGTTCAATCTCCTCAGTCCTAAGGAGGTAGATCTAGTTAAATTTACTAGACGAAAATTGGGCTATGAAGTCTCTCGCCTTAGACTATTATTACATATAACTAAGAAAGGTCATATAACAACTGCCATTAAACTCCTTATTGATAAGATGCTACGCATTTATTCCTTTAAGGTTAAACGCTATCCATATAATAAAGGTGCTTCTGTACTACTTAGAAAGCTTGAGGAAATACTTACCGGTCATAATAATGGAAATCCAAAGTTTGTTTTTGCTAACCTGATGGAGGTACATGAACCTTATACTCCTAGTGAAAATGCCGCCTTGATGACGATTGATAGTCTAAGAGGTAACTCTTTAGACTATGAAACGTTATCAGTGTGGAAAACAGGATATGTAAGACAGGTCAGATATGTGACAGAGAAGATCTTGAAGCTAATTGAGAATCTTGAGGCAAAGAATGTTTTGTCTAAGACCCTCTTCATTGTGACAAGTGACCACGGCCAGATGCTTGGTGAATATGGAAAAATAGGCCATGGAACGTTTCTTTATGACGAGCTACTCCTAGTACCGCTTCTCATAAGATATCCAGAAAGCTTTGAGCCAGTAGACCCTGTTAACGAGATTGATGAGAAATGGCTAAGTCTTGTGGACTTAAAGAGACTTGTGAAGTTGATCCTAAGAGGTGAGCCTAGGAAATTACCTTCACTCTATAAGAAGATGGCATTCGCTGAGTCCTATGGTATTCACACCGCCACTATAAGATCTTATCTTGAACCTGATGAATGGAGAAACATCCAGCGCCTTTATGATAACTATCGTGTAGCCATTTATTATAAAACCTACAAGGCTATTTTTAATGTAAATAAATGGGAGTTCACAGAAATAAAGTCTTTTGCTCATGATAAACCCGACGAAGAAGTCTTAGCTAGAATGAAGAAAGAAGTAGTTAGGTTCCTTCAGAAAGGATCTCTACTTAGAAAAGTTAAAATTAGAAATTTTTACAATCATTCCATGGCATAGTTTTTTCTGCGCTGAAGCTCGCTTAAGTTATTTTATACTTCATGCTTTGCACCTATGCTAGTCATATCTGTTGCCTTAAGGAGAATTGAACAAAATTACCTGAAGGGTTATTTGTTTCAGGTCTGATTCCATACCACTCATCCAAGGGTTACCATAGAAGTGACTCGATTATCTTCTTCAATTCTAGAACAACATTTTCTGGGTTGTGCTCCTCCGGCAAACCTTCTATTATCTTCTCATCCCACCTGACTACCTTAAGCTTACATGCAAGAGCTTCAAGAGCTGTTTTAGAGAGTGCGGGAATATAGTTCTGATCAATATAATATTCAAACTTGTTAAGCACCTTCGGTAAGTCTGAATGAGGAATTGGATTCTTAATGCGATCAATAACTGTGAGCTCTAGATCTAACTTTCTTGCAACTTTCCTAACCCAGTCTATATCTTCGTCCTGTTCACGCTTAATGATATGCAATGCTGTCCTCTGTCTCCTAAGCTCAGGCATAGGTCTAAATAGCTCCATATCTACGGGATTGGGCAGATAAATTACGTGACTCGGTGCACCACTCAATAGATCGAACGTTGAGACTAGAACAATATCAGATCTCCTCCAATATCTCTCCTTCTCTCTCCATCTATTCCTTATGTCAGTACCGTGGTAATGCAGAATTACCTTTTTCCTAGGATAGAGCATCTTCAGTAAAGGTACAATTTTATCAAAGGTATGAACATGTATGATATCGAACTTCCTAGCCATCCACAATGCTCTAGCCGTAAACATTTTAGCACCAGCATCAATTACCTCACCATATGTAGTTAGTCCAAACCTATCGAATACCTTTCTCATGACAACCCAAGTATTCCATCCCAGTAGCCTCTTCTGGTACCTAGCCATAATACTCGCTACACCAGCAGTGTTCCAAATATGAAGAACCCTCATTTCTGTTCACCACGTTTTTAGTGTTTTACGGTTTAGTCTAGATATTTGCATGCCGTTATACCTACCTAGGGATGTGCCCTTCTCGTAGGACTTTTGTTCTCAATCGCAGAGCCTATTCCAAACATTTTTCATATACCCATCTCTAGATGCTAAGGTTGATATCTTATGTACTAAACCATAGCTTATTGCTTCGTGCTCTCTAATAGCTCCCTTGAGCTTTTTAACCTATCTCAATCATTAACAATACATTCTAACCCAGATCTATCCAGGGACCCCAAAGCCTCTTAACTACACTATTAAGTTTTCCTCTTGTCTGGAAGGTTTCTGCGATGACTAAACCTGATAATATCTAGAACTCACAATATCTAAGCATAATCTAATTTATACCTAACTCCCCTTAAAATACTACATCAAACAAAAGTTTCTCAAAAGCTCAGAGAATAGAAACTATTTAAAAAATTATTTAAGCTTTTATGGAGATGGTATCACTGATGTCCATTGACCTCTATGAACCATGTATATAGATAACAAAAAAAGTTGTTCCAGCCCATGTTGTACGATCCTCATGAGGGCCAAAGTCTGATGTCCCCTAGTTAATATTGTTGGTTTCTCCTGAGTTTTAAAGGAACATAAATACATCTATAACCTGTTGAAACGAAGGTTAAAGGGAGGTCTCAATATGAATCACCTATGGGTTCATAGAATGCCTAAGTCCTTATGATTGAGGTAGAAGTTCCTAGAGCGTAATCCTCTAGGAACAAAATGGATGTGTTCCAAGTAGAGAAGCAGGCTTTGCCGAGCATATAACCGAGATGTATGATACAATATCTGTGAGAATACCCCCTGGTAGAAGAACTGATAAGTAAGAACGACCTCTCCATAATGTTGGCGTGGTGCGGCGGCCGGGATTTGAACCCGGGACCTCCGGCTTGGCAGGCCGGCGTCCTAGTCCAGGCTAGACGACCGCCGCCCTCCAAAAAGAGAATTAGAGAAAGGATCTATAAATTGTTCCTCCTATCTGATGTAAGTTTCACCAATTTTTTGCTCCTTCTCTTATATTCCTTCAAGTCCTTCTCTTCTATATAATGTATGTGAAGGGGATGTGAAACATATAGACCCTTTCTTCTTAATATATCTTCCAATACATCCAAGATCTCCTTGATGTTTCTTCTACTGCCCTTCTCAACAATTAACAAATCTATGTCATGACCTAACTCTCCTCTAGCATAGCTCCCTATAAGGTATATTTCTGCCTTTTTAAGTGAAGCCTCTAACTCCTTAATTATAGTGGGTAACCACTCCTTCCAACCCCTTAGAAGCCCTTCTCTATTTTCAAGCCTCTCATCCACGTGATGTCTTAACTCCCTTCCGCTAATCCTTCTTATAAGATATTCTACGAGAAAGCTTGATAAAAACAACACAAGGAACGTTAATACACCAATAGGTGTTGTGACTATTTGATTGTAAAGCAGAAAGATTAATGCAATTGCTGAAAGTACTGTCGCAACAATAGTTATGACCCCATTTGCCTTTATCTCATTCCTAAGCCTGAAGGCAGAGACATTTACCGCCATAAATATTGTTAGAAAGCCCGCACTCCCAGCAGCCGAAATTATCTCTAGAGGTGCTTTCAGCACAAAAATTGAGGATATTATTGCTATAATTATTAAGCCCTCGGTTGCCTCTTTCCAGAGATGCTTTCCTAGTTCCTTTGGTAAATAGCCCATTTTTGATATCAAATATGTTATGCCTGCAGTACCATAAAGTGTGGCATTTATTGCACTTGAGGTTGAGAGCAATGCCCCTATTACAACTAACCAAAAACCTATGTTGCCTAATGCAGGTTTAGCGACTATTGCAAGCGCATAGTCCTTTGCCTTTATAACCTCACTTAAAGGTAATACCCCAACTGTAACTATGGCTATTAAAATGTAAACCGAGAGAGTTGTCAATATTGAAGCATAAAGAGCCTTCGGTATGACCCTGTGATCATAAACATCCTGAGCAGCGTTTGATATTAACTCAAAACCCTCATATGCCAAAAATATTATCATTCCTCCAGCAATTATATCTCCCATACCAGGCCAGTTTGATGGAGATAGCCTCAAAAATTTCACAAAAAGAAACCCTGTGCCTGCAACCAAAATCAATATTCCAAGCTTGACCATAACCAGCATATCTTCAACCTTACCACTTACAAAGGCTCCAAATGCATTAACAACAACAAAAACTATTATCACCAAGAGCGAAAAAAATTGAGCCAAATGCTCATTTAACCCAAAGCCTGCTGCTGTATAATGACCAAAAGCAAATGCATAAAGAGCTATCATTACTGTATAGCTTATGAAGAGTAGAATGTTTAGTCCACCAGCCAGTATGCCGGTTCCAAAAGCCTTCACTAAGAACTCTATGGTACCTCCTCTGCTTGGATATCTTGTTGAGAGCTTTGCATAACTATATCCAGTCAATAAAGCCACAAGACCTGAGATCAGGAAGGCTAGAGGAGCCGCATATCTAGTCAATGAAACGCTGAGTCCTAATACCGCAAATATTCCACCACCTATCATCCCACCTACTCCTATAGTAAAGGCTTCAAGAAATCCTATCCTTCTCTTGTTCAATGTCGTTGTGCCTCTGTCTATTCTCCTGGCTAGAGAATATGAGAACGTATCCATATAAATAGATAATAGTTCTTTTGCTCCCTAACCGTTTTGGGCTCTGATATTGGACCATACTAATGAACTTGACGACTTTAAAGATGGTCTAAATAGAATAAGAAGAATGTTAAAGTTGGATATCCCTTTTGAAAAAGCTGTTACTATTGAGAAGAATCAACTTAAAATTATAAGAGAATTGTTTCCTAAGGCAAAAGAGGCTGTTAGAAAAGACCTTAAACCTGAGGACCTGGCCTCAGAAGTTTCTGAAAAGGTTGTTAAAGAATTTTACTATAAGTTCGCTGATGAGTTGAAGATAAGAAATAACGTCGAAAAACCTGAAGAGGCTTTTAATAATCTGCTTGCTGGAAGATCAGATACTAATGGAACAAGGATAATTATACTTATAATCCAGGCCATAGCCAGAACATATGCCAGAGCTCATGAAGAGATACATGGAGTGAGAGAGATAAGGGATTACAAGTGTCCTATTTGTGGAAATGAAAGTGATATTATTGTCAAGTGGCCCGATGGAAGTTATAGAATGATATGTCCCTTCTGTGGATATACATGGATAATCTCTAGGAATAAACTAGTATGTCCAAAGTGTGGTAGTGAGAATCCTGTTTCTTTAGGAGTATTTACAGACAAGGAGATGAAGGTTGGACTCTTTGTCTGTCAAGATTGTGGATTTAAGGCTAAGATAATATTAGATCCAGACCTGGTTATAAGAATTCCAAGAATCCTTCTTCCCCTCCTCGCCTCTGCTGGAGATAAGTTCAGGAGCTTGATACATAAGCAGGATATCCGAGAAGTTTGAACTCCTATTCTGGCACAACATTAATTAGACCATCTCCTTGAATATTCAGAAACTGCCCTTCTGCCTACTTTAGCTTTCGATCAGCAATAGGCTTCATCATAATCTCAGAGCCTATGCAAAAATAAGTATAAAAAGAAAAGTCTAATTCTTTGTCCTTTGGTTTATGTCATTGATAACCACAATTGCTAGGGGCAAGAGTGATATGAGTGCTATGATTGGCATTATTAGTTTTATTGGGAATAAGCTCTTGGTATAAAGGATCCCAGCCATTATGTTTCCTGCCATCCAAGAGATTCCAAAGATGAAGTTGTAGATTCCAAAAGCATAAGCTCTGTTCTCTGGTTCTACTGAATCTGCAACCAATGCCTTTATTACAGTCTCGTAGACACTCATGACAATTCCCCAAAGAGAAGCAACAGCTATAAGACAAGGATAGCCTCTAAGTGCAAGCAACAGAGGTATTGAAGCTGCAAGGAAGGGCCCCACAACTAATGACCTAACTCCGTATTTATCATAAAGAATTCCTAAAGGAATTGCTATGATAGCATCGGTTCCCATAGCTATTGCATAAAGAAGAGGAATCATATAATCTGAAACTAATCTAAGATCCTCAATGTAATAAGATATTATACTCCAGTGAAGAAAGCCTATAGACAATAACGATATTGCTAGCATAGTTAAGACAAATCTAAAGCTTAATATTTTCCCTTTTTTAAGCTTCTTTTCAACGCTTTTTACATGTGGATAAAGCATAGAAGCGCTAATTATTAGGCTTATGGATATCACAGCAGGAACCGCTAGAATCTCAAAGGCAGTCTTATATCCATGAGCCTCTATAAAAAACGAAACTATCAGAGGACCAGCTATTGCACCTATTTGATCTAAAAGTTCATGTATGCCGAAGCCTTTCCCCATACCCATCTCATCAGATGTCTCAGCAAGGACAACATCTCTTGCTGGTGTTCGAAGACCCTTTCCACTTCTCTCCAATATAATAAGAATTAGAGCAGCCTGCCATTTTCCAGCAATAGCAAGAAGAGGAACTACCGTCAAATTAATTATATAACCACCAATAGTAAGCCCCCAAAGAACCTTTGAGGACCTGAGCTTCCCTACAACAAGGCCTGAAACAAGTCTCATGAGATATCCGATGAACTCCCCAAGAGCTACTAAGCTAACGGCCAGTGCCGAAGCTCCAAGTATTTCCATATACGGGCCTATTACAGATCTGGCACCTTCATAGGTCATATCAGCAAATAATGAAACAAATCCTATTATGAAGAATACCAAAACCTTTCTTCTCGACCTATATCACCTCATTCTTTAGGAACCCCTTTTTCCCAGATAGGCCTTCCACGCTGTGTAGGGGGTGACAACCAGTCTATAACTTCGTGGATGTCGCTATATCTTATCGTAACTTTAACCGCTCCTAAAGGAGACTCTTGGTCCCCACTAACGAAACTTATCTTACCGACGGCCAGAGCCTGTTTATGAAGGTAAAATGTCAAAACACCATTTCTTGACATCCTTTTGAAGACATTTCTTGCCGCATCGAGAATCCTTTGTATTCTCAGAAGCCTGTGGAACCTTTCTAAAGACTTTAATGACCTTGACTTGGCTATTAAGATTTTTGAGTTTCCTATCTCCTCCCAATCAATAATATCAGGTTTAAAGAACGTTCTTATAACGGTCTCGATCTTCTGGGGGTCTTCTGTAGGTCTAACCTCTACCTCTACCACAACTTCTCCATGCTCCATTTAACAACTCACCTGCAAGCTTCTTAACCTTCTCTTCCAACTCTGCAAGGCTGGCCTCATTAACTATCATGAAATCGGAGAGAGCTATAACATTACCTATGCCCAAGTCGAGATTATATTTATCTCTTATAGTGAACTCTTTTTCATCCCTCACATCCCCCTTTCTACCTCTGAAAAGAAGTCTTTCAAGTCTTTTTGAAGGACAGGCATGAACACCAATTATGCAAACATTTCCAATTCTCGAAAAAATTTTAACTTCGTCAATAGACCTAACACCATCTACGGTAACACATTTTTCACCAGAGCTGAACAGAGTGTTTACCTTGTCCAATACCATTAGTGCTACAGCATTCGGCCCTTTCTCTTTTCTAAGTTCTTTGGCAACTTTTTCAATTATTTCAGACTCTAGGGGGAGCCCTCGTCTCTTCACTTCATCCCTTACTACGCTTCCCATAAAAATTATGGGACAGCTAAGAGCCTTAGTCAAAATAGAGGATACTGTAGTCTTTCCAGAACCAGGCATCCCTGTAATAGCAAGAATTAATCTATTCACCTTGCTACCCTAAAATGTCAACTTGTTAGAACTGTATATTAAGTATTGTCCTTAGTATCAATATCATTAAGCAATGATTTATTATAAGCGATATGGATAAATATAACAGTTTCTCCTCTCCTATTAAAGATAGGGTGGGTATTTGGCAAAAATACTGGTAACTAATGATGATAGCTATCTTTCCAAAGGTCTTTATCTTCTCTACGAATCCGTAAAAAGTCTTGGAGAAGTAAGAATTTATTCGACATTATGGCCTAGAAGTGCTGTAGGCCATAGTGTCTCATTTAACAAACCTCTTAGACTAGACAAAATAAGCTTTGAAGAATATGAGGTAAATGTTATTGATGGATCTCCTGTTGATGGGCTCCATCTGGCAATTGCAGCCCATGGATTCCAGCCAGACTTAGTTGTTTCAGGAGTCAACGTTGGTGAAAACTTAACAATTCAGCATATAGTATATAGTGGTACAATAGCTGTTGCAATGGAAGCAGCCTTAATGGATATCCCTGCACTAGCATTCTCAGCCGATGTAAGACTTTGGGAGGAATTCAAGAGCAATAAGATTGCGAGAGCTGTCAAGACAGTTGCTGGCACACTGGCAAAGCTGATTATTGAAGGTGGTATGCCAGAGAATGTGGATTTTATATCAGTGAACTTTCCGTCATCAGATACATTAAAACCATGCGTCAGGATAACTAGGGCAGCTAGAAGAAGGTGGAGACCTGCCTTTGAGATGAGGTTAGACACAAGAGGGAGGCCTTATTACTGGCTTCATCCACTTCCAATAAATCCTGAAAAGGGCTCGGATGTTTATGCTGTTTATGTAGAAGGGTGTGTTTCAATCACTCCTCTTAGGATTGATCTTAATACAAAGATAAGCAAGACAGGCTTGGAGTCCTTGGAGAGATATTCTTCTATTGTTGAAAGAAGATTAAAGACTTCATTTTCTTAATAAAATTAAGCAAAGCCTATTTAAACCCTTAAATTTACACCACCTATCAGGGGTGTATTATGCCTAGTATGAAGGAGATCTTTATTGCTACAAGACCATGGAGCTTTTTAATGACAACCATAATAATGTCCTATGGAATTTTGTTGGCTATGTTTAATGGTTTGAAGGTCTCTTGGTTACTTTCAATCATGGCCATAGTCGGAGTCATTTTTCTACATGCTGCTGTAAATGTTTGGAACGACTATTATGACTATAAATATGGATTTGATAGTCCTGATGCCGGAACAGCCATTTACAGACCACATCCATTAGTCTCAGGATTCATGACCCAATCTCAGGTAATGAACTTGGCTAACATATCAGCTCTCATAGGACTAGCTCTGGGAGTCTATATAGGAGTTACTGGAAGACCTTGGGCAATATTATTAGGTGCTCTTGGTGCCCTTCTTGCATTTTTCTACACTGGCCCTCCAGTTAAGTACAAATACAAAGGTTTGGGAGAACTGGGAACATTTTTTACATGGGGGCCTTTAATGACCTTAGGTGCTTATTATGTTGCTAGCGGAACATTAAGTTGGAAGCCTGTTATAGCTTCGATACCTTTAGGAATATTAGTCTCAGCAGTTCTCTTGGCCAATAACATAAGAGATATAGACGTTGACAGAAAAAACGGAGCTTATACCCTTGCTGTACGTCTAGGAAGAAACAGGGCCGTGATCATTTATAAACTCCTTATAATTTCATCATACATTCTTGTCACTATTTACATACCTCTAAGGATCCTCCCCTTTGAGTCTTTGGTAACGTTCGCAGTGCTTCCTCAGGCACGCTCTCTCTATAAGATGTTTGAGAAAGAATCTCCTCCAGATGCTGATCCAAGGACGGCGAAGTTTCTTCAAAACTTTGGTCTTCTTCTACTGATTGGACTTATAATAAATGCACTGGTTTGATTCTATAGAATTTTAATAACGAACAGACGTTAAGAGACAAGAAAATAGATATGAACGTTGCTACTCTATATCCTTAATGATGCATTTATATATGCGAAATTTCATATAATCTTTCTGAGGTGCTTGTCTTGACAGAAATCTCTATTCCTAGAAGAATCTTTTATGACGAACCAGTGGAATCTGTACTCCAACAGCTGATAAATATCTTGAACATAAAGAAAATGGTTATTGTAACAGACAAGGTAATAAGGGGAATGGATTTCTTTAGGAAAATAACAGATGCTGTAAGCTCAACAAGTTATCAAGTTTTCGATGATGTAGAGCCTGAACCTCCAATAGATATAGGAGACAAGGTAGCTAAAGTTATAAAACAAGTAGGAGCTGATGTAGTTATAGCAGTTGGAGGAGGAAGTGTTATAGATTCTGCTAAAGCAGGAGTAGTGAAATCTTTAAGACCGGATTTGGATGTTGAGGATATTGCACCTTTCAACCCTATAGGAATGGAGTTTAGAAGACCTATAATCATAGCCATTCCAACAACTAGTGGCACTGGAAGTGATGCAAGTTATGCAATGGTTCTTACAAAAGATGAAAATAAGAGAAAGATCAAGATAGATGTTGCTAATTCAGAGCTGGTACCATATATAGTGATTCTGGATCCAAAAATACCTGCTGGCATGCCTAAAACTCTTACTATTGGCACAGCTCTTGATGCCATGACTCATGCAATTGAATCCTTTGTTTCAACGAACTCTAATCCCTTTACAGACGCTCTTTCACTGAAGGTTGTTGAAGGAGTGCTCAGGTATCTTCCTATTGTCCTAAAGGATCCTAGCAACCTAGAGGCTAGAGCCAACCTCCATATAGCTGCGACAATGGCTGGAATGGCTTTTTCAAACTCAGGACTAGGACTAGCCCATGCATTAGGCCATCCTCTTGGAGCTATGCTCGGGTTACATCATGGAACAGCCGTCGGCCTACTTCTTCCATATGTCATAGATTTCAACTACAATGATTCTAGGGCCAAAGAAAAATATGATTATATTAAGGATTTCCTCGAGCTAACCCTAAAGTTGGAGAAGAAGGAAAAGCTTAGTGAGCATATAAGGTTATTCTATTCCAAAATAGACTTCCCACAAAGGCTTAGAGGTATGGAAATTGAGAAAAACAAATTTGACAAGGTAAAGAAATTTGTTGCAGAAGAGGCTCTGCATGATCCTACTTTGGCTTTTAATCCGAGAATTCCAACGCCTGAAGAGCTGGAGTCTTTATTAGAGTCTATTTATTGAAATTATTTATTGAGTCCCACAAAAGTACTAAATATTTTTAAAACAAATAATGTTTTGGAGGTGTGCGGATGTTATGCCTAAGTTTCCAAGTAAGGAGTGGGCTGAGAAATTCTGTGAGGAGTTGAATAAATCAGAGACATATAGGAATTCTGCAAGAGGATGGATCTGGCCAATACTTTTCAAGGTTAAGGATCTTCCTAAGGAGCTCAAATCACAGTTTTCTAGTGGTTCTCCAGGCTTCTTAGTCGATCTCAACAACGGAACTTGTAGAGGAGTTAAGTGGTTTGATGACTCATCAAAGGCAGACGCCCCATTTGTATTAACCGCAACATTTGATGACTGGCTTAATGTAATTCAAGGAAAGATAAACCCTGTTTCAGCAATCGTCAGGAGAAAGCTAGCACTAGAAAAAGGGAGTGTAAGTTCAATAATGAGATATCCAGTTGCAGCACTTGAGATGGTGAGAGCTGCTCAGAGAGTTGGACTAAAGTAATTATTCTAATTCAAGAGATGCTAAATCTTATTACTCAGTATAGAGATATAATTAATTGATACAGGTGGTAAATCCTTGGAATTCAAGCTCCTTAGGATAAACCTCTCTTCATGGAAGGCTAGAGAAGAGACCATAAAGGACAATATCTTAAGAAAGTATCTGGGAGGAAGGGGTTTAGGCGCTTACTTAGCACTCAAGGAAATACCTCCAAAAATAAACCCCTTGAGCAGGGACAATAAAATATTCATACTGACAGGGCCTCTAACTGGTACGGGAGCCTTTCAGACTGGAAGATACCATGTCATAGGAAAAAGTCCATTGACAGGAATTTTGGGTGAGTCAAATTCAGGAGGGCAGTTTGGCCCCTGGCTCAGATTTTCAGGCTATGACGGTTTGGTTATAGAGGATAATAGTGATGAGCCAGTATGGATAAGTATCATTGATGGGGAAGTCCAATTCTATCCTGCAAAGAAGCTCTGGGGCAAAGGAGCTGTTCATACAGAGAAGTACATTAGAGAGGAGATGAATACTCTAAATGAGTTTATAGGTAGCATATTAAGCATAGGTCCTGCTGGAGAAAATCTATCAAAGATAGCAGCAATAATTAATGACAAATACAGGGCAGCAGCAAGGACAGGTCTTGCCTCAGTTTTAGGCTATAAAAAGTTGAAGGCCATATTTGTAAAAGGTAAAAGAAAGGTCCCTATATCTAATATGAAGGGATTCTTAGATGAATCCAAGAAACTAACAAAGAAAATAGTTGAACATCCAATAAGTGAATCTTTAGGTAAATTTGGAACTGCTGTTCTAGTTAACATTGTTAACTCTGTTGGAGGCCTTCCCACCAAGAACTGGACTATGGGAACTTATGAGAAAGCGTTTGAGATAAGCGGAGAATATCTTGCTGAAAAATATCTGCTGACAAATAAGGGTTGTTGGGGTTGTTCTATTCAATGTGCTAGAGTTTCGGCAGTTCATACTGGCCCTTATATGACACCAAGGTCCGAGGGACCAGAGTATGAGACCATATGGGCCTTTGGCTCTAATCTCTTTAACGGAAACTTAGAGTCTATAATAAAACTGAATTATCTGGCTAACGATCTAGGCTTTGACACAATAAGCCTTGGAAACGTAATGTCAACCCTTATGGAGCTTTATGAGAAGGCTAAGAAAGGTGAGTTGCCTAAGGATAAAGCAATGAGGCTCCTTAACCTTCTTGAAGATATAGAGCCTACATGGGGTAATATGGATGCTATGATGCAACTGGTTTGGAGAATGGCGTATAGGCATGGTATAGGAGATATTGCAACTGAAGGTGCAGCCAAACTTGCCGAGGAATTTGGTTCACCAGACTCAGCAATACACATAAGAGGTTTAGAGCTACCAGCTTACGATCCTAGAGCAATTAATAGCATGGCATTAGCCTATGCTACGGCTAACAGAGGAGGCTGTCACCTGAGATCTTATGCTGTAAGCTTTGATGTTTTGGGAGTTCCTAAAAAGACGGATCCTTTGGCAATAGACATGGAAAAGGTTGATTTAGTAAAATATCAGCAGGATTACTTCTCTGTTATAGACTCTTTAGTTGTCTGTAAGTTTAATACATTTGCTACCGATATAGATGACTATGTCGGTATTGTAAAGTCTGTTACTGGCTGGGACAATATAACTAAGGAGGAATTGCTCAAGGTAGGAGAGAGGATATATAACCTAGAAAGGCTCTTCGCTGTAAGAGAAGGCCATGGATATAAAGACTATTTACCAAAGAGACTTCTTGAAGAACCCTTATCCGATGGTCCTGCCAAGGGTAAAAGGGCTAAGGAGGCTCTTGAAACTTATCTTCCGAAATACTATGAGATCAGAGGATGGAAGAACGGTATACCAACCGAGGAGACGTTAAAGAGACTTAACCTTGATGAGTTTCTCCATATAATATAAATAATTTTTTTGTCTCTACCTTCTTCTAACTCTTCCAGACATGAAAGTTTCATAACTTACATCTAGATCCTCGGCTGGACCTAAAATACCCCTATTTCTTAATACCTCTCTTGTCAGGATCCAGAAGAGTAATGCAAGACTTCTTCTACCTTTGTTATTAGCTGGTATTACAAGGTCTATATATTCTATCTTATTGTCAGTATCAGCAAGTGCAACTACAGGAACACCTATCTTTGAGGCTTCTATGAGAGCCTGCTTGTCGGTTCTAGGATCACTAACTAGAATGACATCAGGTTCTATATAGTGTTCTAAATGAGGATTTGTAAAGATACCAGGAATTATTCTTCCAGTAATGGTTTTGCATCCTATATATTTGCACATCATGGCTGCTGGCTTTTGTGCATAAAGTCTCACAGCAGTTACAGCTATCTTCTCTGGATCAAATGAAGCCAGGAACCTCGAGGCTACTCTCAATCTTTCATCAGTCTTGTTTATATCAAGTAGATAGTATCCCTCAGGGAGAATTTTATATGTGAACTTTCTCATGTATTTTGTGCATATCTGTGTGCCAAACATAACGCCAGCTTTTCTATAGACTTCTAAGGGGACCAAAAGCTCTCCTTTAGAGATCTGGCTCATGTCCTTGCACCTCCCATAGCCCTAAACCTTCTGACTCTTAATGCGTGGTACATACTTATCTCTTCCATATATGTTATTGTTGTGAGCAATGTCCTTCTGCAACAATACCTTTTTACACCAAGATCATCAAGGACCTTTGTTGGATCTTCGCCATCTTTCACTCTTCTCTGGAACTCCTCCCACAAATGACCTAGGGGCGCACCGCAAGTAAAGCATCTGACAGGTGGCAACATTTTCTGATCACCTATATGACTTCTGCCATCTTCTTCTTGCACTATATCTCATGTACTTCTCTGGTTCTGTTCTTCTAGGGTCTCCTGTTAACATAGTCTTGTCATATTCAATGAACACATTCTCCAGTTTTTCAGCTATAGATTTCATTTTCTTACAATCCCCACTTTCGCTGCCGCAGTTAAAGAATGCTATTAACCCTCTTGCTATAGCCATCCTTGTAGCATCTGCTTGAGACATTATACCTCCTCCGTGGACATTAACACTTATATCAATTAAGTTTCTTACTTTCTCGCCAGCAAGAAGGATAGGTTCCATCATTTTTATTCTGACCATCTCTATAGGGTAAAGCTCTATAGGTATATTATTTACTCTGACCCTGCCCTTTCCAGGCTTTATTAAAGCCCTAGCTATAGCGGTTTTTCTCTTACCAGTTGCTATTACTATTCTACCTGAAAGACTCAAGTTACAACACCTCTCCAGCCAAGCTCCTTGGCTATTCTCTCCAATGTAACAGATGACCTACCAAGTCTAGAGGCAGATGCCTCTGGAACTTTTATTGCTTCTGAGTTGATAAATTCTTTCGGAGCTCCTACATACACCCTAAGTCTTTTTAGTGCCTCTCTTCCTTTTTTGTTATTTTTAGGCAACATCCCCCATACGGTCACCTTAAAGAGTCTTATAGGACTCCTAGGTCTTTTTGGTCTTAATCTATGACTATAATGAGATTTAACTCCTAGGACAGTTCTTTTATAGAACTGAACAACCTTTGTGGGATCGCCACTTACAACGACTTTCTCAACATTAAGAACAACAACTTTGTTACCATCAAGCAGCTTCTTGGCAATAAAACTGGCAAGCCTACCAAGTATATGACCAGAACCATCTATAATTATAAGTTTACCTTTATTGTCTTCTGTCACATTGCTTCACCTCAAGCTATTATTTTCACCTTGCTACCCTTAGGATTCTTCTTCAAGAGTTGCTCCAGAGTAATTGCTTCACCTCCAGCGGCCTTTATCTTAAGTATTGCCATCTTTGAGAATGAAAGAGCTGCTACAACTACAGGCTTGCTCAAGTTCCCAGCTGCCAACACCTTACCCGGAACTAGTATTGTGTCTCCTTCCTCTGAATATCTATTTATTTTACTTAAATTGACTTCGATTCTCTTTCTTCTAGGCTCTAATATGAGCTTAGATACCTTATGCCAGATCTTGGCATTGTTTTGGTTACCAGCTTTTTTTAGCTCCCTTGCTAACCTAATGACAAGATAGTTAGTTGGTCCTGTCCTTTTCACTTTCTTGACACCCCCACCTCTTTTAGTACCTTAGCCCTGAGCTCTAGTGCCTTCAACGCCTCATAAACTATACTCTCTGGCCTAAGGGCTCCAGTGCCTTCAACCTCTAATATAAACTTGTTTTCTGAATACTCTAACCTCAGAGCATCCTTACAAACATTTTCAATACAATATCTTAGACCACCTGTCTTTTCTAGATTAGAAAGCTCGATTGACTTACTTCTACTTCTTCTGACAGACTTCAGAACCTCAGGATATGCCTCAAGACACTTAACACAATTCTCATCTATCTTACCCTTATTCACTATTGAAAGTACAGGAACATTTCTGAGGACAGAGACTGATGCTGGACTCCACTTTCCATGTTCTCTTCCTCTTCCAAGCCTTGCATAAGCAACGATATGTACTCTCTGGCCCGGAGCCAAGTAAACTATTGGAGTTTCTGGATATGCTGGACTTACATTAGGATCTGGAATTTCCATATCAGATGCCTTGACATACTCTCCTTTCTCTGAATCCTCGCTGATCTCCTTCCTTATTATTATCTCAACATAACAGGAAGTATCAGTCTCATCGGCGTCTGAACACTCTTCGGGACTTTTGTACTTCTTTATGGCATCATCACTTTTGAGAACTGTAAGTCCTAGTCTATGCGCAATTATTTCGTCATAAACACTTGATGTGTTATCATAGAAAAATGCAAAATCAATAGCCAATGTTGGGACATCTGATAGAACAGCTCTTCTAACAGAATTCACAAATGCCACTGGAAATCCATCAACAACCATTTTTATGTTCCTATCATCAAGTTTTATTATAGAAATCTTTTTTGCCATTAATTCATCCCTCAGAACATCAGACTCTTCTTCCTCTTCTGCCACCAGGCCTTCTGGTAGTATCATGTGGTATCGGAGTTACGTCCTCTATCCTTCCAATGATAAATCCAGCCCTAGCTATGGCCCTGATAGCTGCCTGTGCCCCAGGACCTGGTGTTTTTGGTCCATGACCTCCAGGTGCTCTAACCTTTATGTGAACAGCGACTACACCTCTTTCCATGGCTCTCTGAGCTGCTCTGCTTGCTGCCATCATGGCAGCATAGGGACTAGGCTTTTCTCTGTCTGCCCTAACAACCATACCTCCTGTAATTCTAGCGACGGTCTCAGCACCAGTAAGATCAGTTATATGGACTATAGTGTTATTAAAACTACTATATATGTGAACAACTCCCCACTTCAGCTCTCTCTGGAACATTGCCAATAATCATCACCCTGTTTCTGAAGTTTCTTTCTCTGCTTTCTCCTTAAACGGACTTCCGGGAGCATACTCTATTAAATTCTCTTCTTCTCTTGCTACAAGATGGCCTGGTGATGTTATTCTTCTACCCCCTATTGCTATGTGTCCATGAACTATGAGCTGCCTAGCCTGATGGATTGTCCTGGCAAGACCTTTCTTGTAAACTATTGTCTGAAGCCTTCTTTCAAGTATATGCTCAGCTGTGAGGCCTAACACATCATCCAAACTTGCATTTTCACCAACAAGACCTAGTCTATAAAGCCTTTTCAATAGAGTTTGTTCTCTTTCTGCTCTAACCTCTGGTAGTAACCCTAGAAGACTTCTGGCTTGGTGTCTGAGTTTCCTAGCAAGCGAGGAGGCAATCCATAGCTCTTTTTTGTTCTTAAGTCCATAGCGTCCTACAAGTTCTATTTCTCTAAGAAGCCTTTCTTTCCCCCAAGGGTGTTTTGGTCCTTCCCACTTCTTTCTAGACTTCATTGGGTCTCCCATTAACTATCACCTCTGTTTCTTTCTAACACCTACGGTCATTCCAAGTCTTCCAGTAGTCCTAGTTCTCTGCCCCCTAACCTTCAGACCTAGTTTATGTCTAACACCTCTCCAGCTTCCCATTTTTATTTCCCTCTCTATGTCTCTTCTTGCAGCAAATATTAGATCGGCACCAATATAGTGGAGATCCTCTCCACTTTCATAGTCTCTTCTTCTGTTATATAGCCATGAAGGTAAACCAAGCTTTCTTATGTCCGTAACAGCATCCTCAAGTTTCTTTATTTCGTCCTCAGTTAGATAACCAACAAGTTTATTTTCGTTTATCCCCAAAAATCTTAGTATAGCAAAAGCTGTAATTATACCGATGCCTTTGATTTTGGCCAAACCAAAAGGCAGTTTCAGCTTTCCATCTATGTCCGTACCGGCGATTCTCACTATGTACTTAAATGAAGTTTCCTCTGACAAGCTCTAGCTCCACCCCTTTGGGTTATGAAACTGAGGGCCCTTAAGAAGGCTTTCCTTTTTAGCTTTTAAGAAAAATAAAAAGATCTTTAGATGCCTGCTTTTGCTCTTAACTCCTTAACTTTTTCTGCAATTTCGTTTATCAAACTTGAGGCCTCACCGGGATCTAAGATTGCAGCACTAGCAGCCTGTACTTCTATCCCTGCAGCCTCTCCAAGCTTTTTCTTGCTTGGAACATAGACATAGGGTATTTTCTTTTCATCACATAGCAGAGGTAGATGAGCAACTATCTCTGGAGGATCTACATCTTCAGCTATTACTACTAATTTAGCCTGTCCCCTTTCACATGCTTTAGTTGTCTCATTTGTTCCCTTCTTTACTTTTCCAGTTTCTCTGGCCTTTCTTACTGCCTCATACGCTTTATCCGCAAGATCTTCAGGAACCTCAAACCTCACATAAAATGGCTTAGACATGTTTCATCCTCCTCCCCATAGGGTCGTCGCAGGTTGTAAGAGATAACCCATGCTTTATAAACCTAGCTGACATCAGTTTCTTTTGGTGATAATATGGCTTGTTTAGAAAAGGTTGGTCCTGGAAAAGATGCGCCCAATGTCATAAATGCAATAATTGAGATACCAATGGGCAGCTCGGTTAAATATGAGTTCAACAAAAAGGCCTGTATAATAGAGGTTGATAGATTTCTCTATACAAGCATGGTATATCCATTCAACTATGGATTTGTACCAGGAACTCTGGAAGAGGACGGAGATCCAGTTGACGTTATGGTGATAAGCCGTGAATCAGTTGTTCCAGGCTCACTTATAGAGGTCGTTCCTATAGGGCTTCTCGAAATGGAAGATGAGAATGGACCTGACTCAAAGATTATTGCAGTTCCTAAGCCAAAGCTTGATCCTTACTATAAGAACTGGAATGACGTGAACTCTATACCAGATGATCTTAAGAATAAGATAAGACACTTCTTTGAACATTACAAGGAGTTAGAACCTGAAAAGTGGGTGAAAGTTACTGGATGGAAAGGAGCCGAGGAAGCAAAAAAGAGAATAATTAATGCCATAGAGAGGTATAGAGCAAAGGAGTAAGGCAGGTAAAGTGCAAATTGGTAATAACCTTTAGCATAAAAGAGAATAAAAAAAGGCTCTTTATCTTGTTCCTTCTAATTCTGTTATTGGCCAGTGGAGGCACTAGGTTTGCCTATGCTCAGGGTTCAACAGAAGTTACATATACCGTTTCACTAAGTGGAACATCTAAAATTTATGGTGCTGGAACAGTAAAATGGGAAGCCTATGCTACTTTAATAGTATATTATGGTGAAGGTAGTAAACTTAGGCTTAGGCTAAATGTAAATTACATATCTCCGTCTATTTCAGGACTTTATGACATAATAAAACCTCAACTGGAGCAGTTTCTTTATATACTAAGGGAAGCAATAGAATTCAGTTCAGAGAAAGGATCTCCTTTGTCCAATAAGCTGGTAATTCCTTATTATTCAGAAAGCACCAGCTCTATGATGAAGTGCATAGCCTATTTTAAAAGTGAATATCATCTAGATGGAGAGAACATAAGTATTCTTATGCCTAAAGGAAGTTATCTGCCTGCATACATGATCTTTAGCGGCAATATAGGGGGGAAGGCAATGCTATCCTCGGCAAGTGGACTCGTATGTGGTTCTCCTCTTGTTTCAAGAAACTTAAAAAAGATAATGCTTTATTCTACTCTAGGAATTTTGCTTGCTGCAATATTCTCTTTTATAGCTTTTAGGTACAGATATAGCAAGAACTTTTATTGGAGGACATGAAGGAAAAAGCTGTAAATGTGCTAAGTTTCTTTTTGAATGTCTGGAGTCTGAAAAGAAAAGACCGAAAGAATGTTATGAGAGGTAATCAACAAGATGATTGAGGCTAAAATAAATTCCAAAGGAGGAATACTCTTAGGTTATAACGTTGTTGTTGATGGACCTGCAGAAAGACTAATAAGAGTGGTCACACATATACATCAAGACCATCTTACTGGACTCAGTTATAATTTAAAGAGAAGTTTGTACATAATAGCTACTCCAACTACCTTAGACATGCTTGAGATCCTAGGATATAAAATCCCTAAGGAGAAAAGGCTTCCATTGAAATACAAAAAGTCTGTAACTGTTGACAAAGAAACCTTAACCCTCCTTAAGGCAAGACACATAGCTGGTAGTGCTCAGGTTCTTATTGAAGGAAAAGAATTTAGAGTCGGTTATACTGGGGACTTCAAGATGCCTGGAACAACTCCTATGAAAAACCTTGATGTACTTGTTATAGATGCAACGTATGGCAGCCCTCTTAGAGATAGAAAGTGGACCGATTGGGAAGCAGTCAATAGCCTTGTAAGGATAATTGAGGATAGAAAGAGCAGGGGACCTGTATGGATCTATGGTTTTAATGGGAAACTTCAAGAAATTATGGTCGAATTGAGAGCGAGAGGGATCAAAGACACTTTTGTTGCTGACTCACTTACGATAAAGCTAATGAAGGTTGCATCAAAATTTTATGGGATCAATGTTGGAAATCTCTTGCCTCTCTCTGAGTTCGTCAAAGATGAGCCCGCAATAGTTTTCACTAGGTCTTCTTTGTTTAAGACTTTTAGAAAGAGATCTGGAACTCATATAAAGCTTACTGGCAGGGAGTTTAGAGATGTTGTGGTCCAGCTTTCAGAAAACGTATTTAACGTTTCTTTCAGTGATCATGCAACATTTAAGGAAGTTATAGAATATATAATGGAGGCAAGACCCAAAAAAGTAATTGTAGATGGTTATAGAGGTAGAGATGCATATCTTACAGCCAAGTATATACAGAGAAGACTTGGCATAGAGGCTGTTGTAGAGCCTTAGGAAACCGTGAGGTAATGGACATGAGTGTTACAGAGAGAATGTGGAAAACTGGAGAGGTTGTAAAGAATTCGCATTCATGGCTACCCCCTCTATTAATGTCGGCCTCAGTTACGGCATGGCTTATATTCATTGTTTTAAAATATAGACTCACACCTTTTGAAGGAAGAGTACTGGCTTCTATATTTATTGCACTATATCTAATAGGCGCTCTCATTGAACTAAGGATCCTTCTGTTGGCAAGACTTTCTTGGAACCTCATAAAAGAGGGAGGAAGTGTTGGCCTGAAGGATGTTCTTGTCTCAGCTATATCTATAGCTCTTTACCCTGTAGTTCTAGGAGCATTATTATCATTAAGAATTGTTGCCGATAGAAGAGTGAGAGCAAAGGATAGCATACTAACTGTAGTCACATTAGGTTTCTGGCTCTCTGTAATTCAGACAAGGATCCTTTCAAACCTCTCGGATATCCTGCTTATGTATCAAGCTCCTGAACTTATCTCCAGCAGAGGCGAGGAGGGGAAGAAGGATCCTTGGAATTTTTCCATGAAAAATATGATGAAGAAATAACATTCAGCTATAATAGAACAAAGTATGTAAAAGAATGCCGTGACTAAGAATAATGGAATAAATTATTTATATAGACTTGAAGATAGTCTTCCTCATTGTTCTTAATGACTTAAAACTGATAACAAGCTACTGGAACCAGGATTATCTATGAAACAGACACCATAGCATAATCCTAAAGAGATAATGAGCCCAAAAGGATATATTTGCGAAAATGAGGCCAAGCATATACACATCATTAGTATATCTCATAGTCATAAAAGATCCAAAACGGCCTTAACCAAGTTTCTATCCTCCAGAAGATACTTCAAATAATTTTTACATAAATTATGTCAGTTGAGACAGGTTTCTTCATAGCAATGTGCTCTGTCCCGTGGTTTCCTCATCCCTAAAATATAAACTGAAAAACATTCCTATAACCTTTCTGAATACAAGCTAAAAAGGGAGTGCGAAACCTTGTGCGGCATAATAGGGTTAACAAAAAAGACTGGTGATTCAGTTAAAGATGTTTTGAAAGGCCTTGCAATGCTTGAATATAGAGGCTACGATAG
This sequence comes from Acidilobaceae archaeon, assembly GCA_027082825.1. Classification (GTDB taxonomy): domain Archaea; phylum Thermoproteota; class Thermoprotei_A; order Sulfolobales; family Acidilobaceae; genus JALWTO01. The sequence goes on along the minus strand of JALWTO010000029.1, from coordinate 4,667 downwards.
TGTTGGCATTGCTGTGATAACAGACAATAGAAGGCTTGTTGTCAGGAAGGGTGCAGGAGATCTAGCCAATGTCAGAAAAAGATTAGGTCTGGATGAGCTCAGGGGGAGAACTGCGATAGGCCATACAAGATGGGCCACTCATGGTCCTCCAACCGATAGCAACGCTCATCCCCATACAGATTGTAGGGATGAGATAGCTCTTGTTCATAATGGTGTAATAAGAAATTATGCCAGCCTTAGAGATTATTTGGAAAAGGAACATAGATTACTGAGTGAAACTGATACAGAGCTTATAGCCCATATAATAGAGGATGGTCTAAGGCATGGTAAGAGTCTTCTTGAGTCTATGGTAGAAGCGTTGAAAAAATTGGAGGGAAGCTATGCCCTAGCAATACTTTACAAAAATGAGCCCAAAAGGATATATTTTGCAAAAATGAAAAGCCCGCTAATACTTGGTATGTTTGACGGAGGCTCCGCAATAGCAAGTGATATACCAGCTCTCCTAGATATCACAAGGAAATTTATAATGCTCAATGACGGAGAATTTGGTTATATAGAGCCAGATGAGGTTTCCATTTATAGATTTGGAAGTGAAGGATCCTTCTATAAGATTGATGCTGAAGCGTTAAAAAACAGAATAAAACTTATAGAATGGAGCCCTGAGCTTGCATCAAAAGGTGGTTATCCTCACTTTATGATAAAGGAAATATATGAACAACCTCAAGCATTGTCTGATACCTATAATGGCCTAGCCGAGGATCCCTCTCTTAAGAAAGTTGCAGAAGTTTTTACCTCATCAAAGAGAATAATAGTTGTTGGGGCTGGAACGAGTTATCATGCTGGACTTATCTTCACATATTTTATGTCAAAGTTAACAAAGAAGATGGCCATACCTCTCATATCAAGTGAGTTTAAAGTATTGGAATCCGCTATAAACGATGGAGACATTGTCTTAGCTATAAGCCAGAGCGGAGAAACCTTCGACACTCTAGAAGCTGTTAGAACCTTCAAGAGAAAGGGTGCAAAAATCATTACCCTAACCAATGTAGTAGGAAGTGCTCTTGACAGAGAGTCAGACATGACCCTTTACATAAGGGCCGGACCTGAGATAGGAGTTGCTGCAACAAAAACCTATACCTCGCAGGTATTGGCATTAGAGCTCCTTGTAATAGAGGTAGGAAGAGGTTTGGGATTATTGAGCAAAGAAAATTACAAAAGGCTTAGCGAGATCTTAAGCAGGGCTGATAGTTACATTCAAGAATCTATAGAGATAAGCGACCCTCTAGCCAAATACATAGCAAAACTCATGAACAACTATAAAGGTAGCCTCTATGTATTAGGAAGAGGCCTAGGACATTACATTGCAAAAGAGGCAGCACTAAAGATAAAGGAGATTTCGTATCTTCATGCCGAGGCCTATCCTGCAGGAGAGAGTAAACATGGACCAATAGCCCTTGTTGAAAAAGACTTTCCAGTTTTCATTATAGCTACAAATGACTCACCAGAGATTGTCGGTAATGCCATTGAGATGGCTGCAAGAGAGGCTAATGTATGGATTCTTAAGCCCTCAGATACGGAGCTTGATATTCCCGATAATGAGAGGATAAGGACAATTGACCTTAATTCAATAAATAAAAACGATGTTTTAGAACCATTTATATTCATTCCCTTCTTTCAGCTACTTTCATACTATATATCAGTAGCCAAAGGATATAATCCAGATAAACCTAGGAACCTAGCAAAAACAGTGACTGTGGAGTAGAGGGACCTCTAATGATAGGAGTTGTTTTAGCTGGAGGACCGGGAGAGAGACTAAGTCCTCTATCTAAGGGAAAACCCAAAGCCTTCTTGAGGTTAGCTGGGAAGCTCTTGTTAGAGTATTCCCTTGATGAACTAAAAAATGCTGGAGTTAACGAGATAGTCATTGTTGTTCCTCCAAACTGGAGCAAAGGCATGCCTTGGGCCTTAGAAAATGTATATATTGTTGAGCAAGAAACTGAAGGATCTTTAGAGTCGGCTTTTAATATAGCCCTTAAAAAGGTCAAAGAATCCAAACACTCTGAAATTATCTTTTCATTTGTTGGATTTCTCTCTGCACCAAAAGGAATGGCAAGATCAGTGCTAGAGTTCTATTCAAGCAGTGGATATCCAGCTGTAGTCTCAGCAGTTCCCGTGATTTCTGGTCTCGAGACCTATGGCTTCATTAAGCTAAGGGGTTCAAGAGTTGAGACATTTAAGCCTCCATTTTCTGAAGACAGAAGATTTGGTGGATATGTATTTGGAGGGATCCTTGTTGGTAATATAGATGTTCTTGAGGATCTTGCCAATAAGAATTATTATGAGGTACTTAGTTCTCTTGCATCCAAAGGCCTTCTTGGAGCTACAGTATGGCATGGGGAGTGGACAGAGATAGGATATCCTTGGGACATATTAGAATCTATCAACATTGTAAGCAAGCTAATCCCTTCTAGAATAGAAATGGGAGCCTTCATTTCCAGAGATGTGATCATAGAGGGTAATGTCCTTATAGAGAAGGGAGCAATAATAAAAAGCGGGGCAATAATTGAGGGACCCGCCTATATAGGCAAGAACTCTATTGTTGGAAGAAACTCGATACTTATCTCCAGTATAGTTAATGATGATGCTGTGATCATGGATAGGGCAAAGGTTGAGAAATCTGTGATCATGGATAGGGCAACCGTAGGAGAGTGCAGCCTAATATCAAACAGCGTTGTTGGAGAGGATGCGAAAATAGGCCCTTATGTACTTGTCGAAGTTGGAAAACCTGAAAATATACCAGAAAGACTAAAGTCTTATGTAAAGTTTACCAGAAGGCCTCCAAGGTTAGGCGGTATTATAGGGCCTAAAACTGCACTAAGACCATTCAGTATTGTGAAGCCTGGAGAGATAATTGAGTGAGGGTCTTCGGAGCTTTGGCCCCTCATCACTGCCCTGAGGCTAAGAGCATCCCCCTAACTTCGGGGGAAACAGGCCACATGGACCCTCTGTGGTATAACTATGTCTGAGAGAAGAAATAAGATTGTTGAAAAGAATAAAGTCTTGAAGACATCAAGGGACTTAAAGACTTATTTTCTTTCAATATATAAATTTTTGGTAAGATATTGATTAAACAAAATGGACAATCCAAGATTCTAGAACGGAAAAACAAAAGCCTTTCATTACAAGGGGTTATCAAGCTTTCATGTACATTATAACACCATGACAAAAACAAAGGTAGGTGAAAGTATGCATAAGAGAAGAAGGGGTATTGTAGGTATTGAGGCTGCAATAATATTGATAGCATTCGTGATCGTTGCTGCAGCAGTAGCATTCGTTGCGTTAAACATGGGTATGACTGCAAGCCAAAAGAGCAAGGAGGCCATGAGCAAAGGATTAGCTCAAGCGTCGACAGCCTTAGAGGTAGATGGAGATGTGATAGGATATAGTCCTGATGCACAGAATATCTCCTCTGTTGCCATACCACTGAGAGTTGCACCAGGATGGAATAGCGTTGATCTGAGCCATACAAACGTTACAGTTATCATAAGGCTTCCAGGAGGAAAGAGTTACACATTCACAGGCTTGCTTAATGCCAGTAATATTAAAAAACTGAGCGGAGAAAATATAACATCGATTTTGGCTAAAAATCCAAATCCTGGTAATCCAGTTGCCGTGATAAATGTTACAGACTACGATGGAAATCCTGATCTACTTACCGTTGGAGAGAAGGCATGGCTAACTGTTTACTTACCAGACAATGATTATTATGTTGGGCCCTATGGTATGATCACAGTTGAAATATTGCCTCCAAAGGGTGCACCACTAACAGTTACAAGATACATACCAGCAACAATATATCAGATAGGAGCTATTGATCTAGGCTAGCTAAAAGGGGGGAAGTATGATGCATAAGAGAAGAAGGGGTATTGTAGGTATTGAGGCTGCAATAATATTGATAGCATTCGTGATCGTTGCTGCAGCAGTAGCATTCGTTGCGTTAAACATGGGTATGACTGCAAGCCAAAAGAGCAAGGAGGCCATGAGCAAAGGATTAGCTCAAGCGTCGACAGCCTTAGAGGTAGATGGAGATGTGATAGGATATACTAATGGAAGCCTTGCACTATACTATTATAATGGTTCAGAATGGCTTTTTGCAAACAACACTTACTCTTGCAATGATATCTCCTCTGTTGCCATACCACTGAGAGTTGCACCAGGATGGAATAGCGTTGATCTGAGCCATACAAACGTTACAGTTATCATAAGGCTTCCAGGAGGAAAGAGTTATGTATATGGAGGCTTGCTTAATGCCAGTAATGTTAATCCACTTAATACCAACAACCTTGGTAGTCTCATGAATCTGTCGATTACCAATGCTCTTTCGGAAAATAGTACTTCAAATACTACCTATTGGATAAATCAGAGTGCAAAGGCTGTTATTTATGCAAATGACTATGACGGCAACCTAAAGCTATTAACTGCTGGAGAGAAGGCATGGTTAATAGTTTATCTACCATTTAAGTTTAATGCAACAAATTCAACAAAGCCAACATTCTTATTCAAGGGTTGTGTTGGGCCCTATGGTATGATCACAGTTGAAATATTGCCTCCAAAGGGTGCACCACTAACAGTTACAAGATACATACCAGCAACAATATACTCTAAGG
>JALWTO010000028.1 GCA_027082825.1 Acidilobaceae archaeon | reverse complement strand
ACTTAGATTTGGTGATATCAGAGATGGAATAGGTGAAAAAAATGTAGATGCCTTATTTTTAGATATGCCAGATCCTTGGAACGCACTGAAAGCTCTTCATCAAAACCTTAAAGGCGGTGCCCCAGTTGTGGTCTTTGTTCCTACGTTTAATCAACTAGAAAAAATATACAACGAAGTTGTTGAAAATAAGCTCTTCATAATTCAAGAATCGACGGAAATTCTAAGAAGGAAGATAGAGGTTAAACGTGGTGCTATAAGACCTTCAACACAGATGGTAGGTCATACAGGTTATATTATCCTTTTAAGAAAAATTTTAGCGACCTGATACTTTAATTCTCACTGACTCTTAATCTCCTCTTCTTCCCTTAATTCTCTCATCCTTTGGGTAGTCACAGCAAACTTGTGTTCTACATCACCTAAAGGTCCCTTAAGCCTTTCAGGAATTGTCTCCAAGACATCCTCTGGTCCATAGCAAATTAATCTATCTCCAGCTCTTAAAACAAGGTCTCCTTTTGGAGCTCCTATATATATTTCTTTATCTCTGTTTTTCCTAAAAATTCCAAGAACCAAAACACCCTCTTCATCAAGCTTTAATTCTCTTAAAGACCTTCCATCTAACCAACCCCCTGGTCTAACTCTAAGTATTGAAATGGAATATCCCCTGCTTAGGCCTAGTACCTGTTCATAGTCCAGAACCTTAATTCTAGTCCACTTTACTAGAGCCCAGGCGATAATTCTACTCATAACCCTATCTATAAACTTAGATCTGGAAAATGCATAAAGTCCAGTAAGACCAATAAGTATCCACACTGTGTTCCAAACCATCTGGCTTGCAGTCTGACCTATATATGTTAATACTAGTGATGCCATGGCTGATGTGATCCCAGCACTACCCAACAACATCAGCAATCTTATTATCTTCCTTCTCACAGGATGCGAGACTACATATTCTGATTCAGATGTAGTAAAGCCAACTCCTGAAAATGCTGACTGTGCCTGAAAGGCAGCAATCTCTCTGGAAAGTCCCGTCATTTGAAGTGCTACAGTCCCTATTCTTATTATAACTATTGATGAAAATACAACCAATAGAAATGTTATTAATGCTGCAGGCACCAAGGCTCATAAACCCACATGCTTCTTAGCAATAAGTTCCTTTTATTTTAAGATAGCAGGAAGGATATTCAACAGTTTCTGATGTGGATGTTATATCTGTATAATTTTGTGGAAATAGGTACAGGGTTGAGAAACACATAGATGAATCCTTTGTCCTTAAGGATATCCATGACCTAATGGGGAACAATTTGTTGTTATTAATGACTAAATAAATAACAGCCAAGAAACGGAATTTCATAAACAGCGCGTCCAACTTGGTATTTAATCCTAAACAATATATACAGATAAAAGACATGCAAATTTGTTATGTTCTTCTGATAGCCCACACCTTAAAGTCTCCTCTCTGTCTTTGTTCTATAAGTCCTTCTACTTCAAGTTTCCTTAAGTGAGCTAGTGCCTCTCCCATTGCAAAGAATCGTTCTGGATAGGGATACTCATCCCAACCTCTATATCTAACTCTCCATTTTATTTTCTTGGCGATTTCATAACCTGTTTGAGGGCCAAATCTTCTTAATATTTCAATTACCTCATGTAATCTATTCTCGTGATGTTCTATTAACTCTTTAGCTCTTTTAACAGGGTCCTTAATTATATCTCTGTGACCTGGATAGACTATCTTAGGTCTTAATTCAATTATTTTCCTAAGGCTTTTCATATAATCACCAAGAGGGTCTGTGCTCCAATAATGTATAGTGACGTGAGGAGTTATCTCCAAAAGCACGGTGTCCCCTACAAACATTATTTTGCTCTCTTCATTCCAAAGTACTATATGACCTGGTGTGTGACCTGGTGTCCAGATCACTTTAAAATTGGTACCAGCTATATTAATTACATCACCATCATCTAATGGTACCATTTCAACATTATCAAGATCTTTATAAGCCTCGAGAAGCCTTATTGCTGGATGACCTTCTCTGATCATTTTTGCCTCTTCCTTAGGCATTCCGTGTTCAAGAAAAAGACTCAAAGCTGCATCGATAAATTCATCTACCTTGCCCTTGGCTATCTCCAAATCTATTTTCCCTATGAATACCTTAGGATTAGAGGTTTCTGAGAAAAGCACTGTCATCGTTGAATGGTCTACATGAAAGTGTGTCAAGACAATATTATCTATCTTACATAGACTCTTCCCTGCCCTTCTGAGTTCCCTAGCCAGGCTTAGTATACTCTTCGATGAAAGCATTCCTGAGTCAATTAACCAAGATGAGTTGTTCTCTTTAATGAGATACACATTCAGGTAAGCTAATGACCTTATTGGTAACCATACTTTTAATCGGTTAATTTCAGGCAATGCATTTTCCCATCTAGAAGACAATAGCTCTCTAGTATTAAAACAATTATATTTACTTTGTTTTTAGAATCTAAATTAAAAAGATCCGTTAGATCTTTTTACTTACAAGAGCGGCTTCAATATCTACTCACCAAAACTCTATGAAAAGTGTATCATAATGAAAAGAAAATAAGTTTTCATCAAAATCATAGAAAGACATTAAAGATTTACAGACAGAAAGCTGTTACTGGCCTTAGTTGGGAATTAACTTGGTGTAAAAATGACATATTCAATAATTGCGCTTGACAAAAGAGAAAATATGTTGGGTATTGCCACTGCATCAGGAAGCATAGCCGTAGGTTCCCGTGTTCCTTGGGCTAGATATCCTATTGGAGGTGTTGTAACACAAGCTTACACAAATCCTGCTTTGGGTCTCTTAATACTACAGCTATTAGAGAAAGGAGGTGACATCAATGAAGCGCTTGAGATGGCTCTTAAAATTGATAAAAAACCTGAACTCAGACAGGTAGCTGTAATGGACTTTAAGGGTAACGTTGCTGTCCATAACGGAATTAATATCCCTAAGTGGAATGGTTATAGAATATTACCTTATGAGGCAGTCTGCATAGCAAACCTGGTCAAAGGACCCGAGGTCTGTGAAAATGCAATAGAAGCTTTCAAGAAATCAACTGGATGGTTAGGATTGAGGCTTCTTAATGCTCTAAAAGAAGGTCATATGGCTGGGGGTGACCATAGAGGTGACAGATCAAGTGTTCTTATAATTGTTGGCCCTACGAACTATGTTCCCTACTATGATTACATAATTAATTTAAGAGTTGATATGTCAAAGAACCCTATAAGAGACTTGGACAACATACTTGAAGAGGTGATTAATAAAAATGAGTATGATAAAAAGTATAAAAGAAATATTCGTTAAGTTAAGAAATCCAAGAATACTAAGAGATTCTATCCTGGCGTTTGTAGGCTACTTATTGAGTCCTCTGAGCTGGTGGAATGATGCCATTCTAAACATACCTTTGGCGCTTTTCTTAGCAAAGATAACAAGCTTCTTCATACACACTAACTTCTCGTTACTTTTCACAACATTCTACTGGATAACTAATGTTATAGGGTTCATCTTAATGTATATAGGTGGTGAGGACATAGTAGCTGGCAAGAAGAATGTAAGAAAAAACAAAAGGGCTTTATTAATATCAATCCTTATCTCTACCATTTATACCTTAGTTGTGGTAGAAGTTCTCAGGCTTATGTTTCATTAAATGTACTAACTAGGAATTCCATTAAACTTAATTTAGCGCCTAGAATGACTTTTTGTGAGTTTAAGGTATAAGCCGACAGAAGATAAACATAATATAACCATGTCGTCACAATTAACAAGATAACATTCATATTTTTAAGAACCTTTAATGATAAAGAACAGGTATTGCTAAAAAGCCCCTGAAGACCTTTAGAAATTAATTGAAGAACTTAGAAGGGAATCAAATAAGGCATGCAAACCGAAAACTGTAAACTATCCCTTATCATAGAACCAAAATAGCAAAACTTGAAAGGGATAATGTTGCCCAAGCCTATGACAAGGTAGAATGTCATAACCAAGTATTTCCACTAGCTCCCTCGATTTCTCCTAAATAATCCTTTTCTTATCAGATTTTAAGCACTCATATCTTAAATACCTTGGTTGATCTTTCTTGAACAGGGTGCTTTTGAAATGTCAGGGGAACCCTTTGAAACTAGAATAACCAGAGTCATAGTTTCTACAGCTTCAAAAGAGCTCTCCTCAGCTGCTCATAGTGACGTGATAATTGTGGGTGCTGGTCCTTCAGGGCTTACAGCAGCTAAGTATTTAGCCGAGAAGGGACTAAAGGTCTATGTCTTTGAAAGAAGGTTGACCTTTGGAGGAGGAATAGGAGGTGGAGGGATGCTCTTTCCCAAAATAGTCGCATCAAAAGAGGCCGAAGATATACTTAAAGACTTTAATATGAAATACAGGGTTGTTGACGATCTTCTGGTTGTAAATCCAGCTGAATTTATGGCAAAGCTTGCAACTAAAGCGATAGATGCTGGGGCAAAAATAATAAATGGAATTCATGTTGAGGACATTATATTTAGAAATGACCCATTAAGAATAACTGGTGTTGCTGCAATATGGTCAGCAATAGAGCTCTCAAGTCTTCATGTAGATCCTCTTTTCTTCTATTCAAAGGCTGTGGTTGATGCCACAGGCCACGATGCATATGTTCTAAAAGTTGTAGAAAGAAAACTTCCTGAGTCAAAAATTAAAGTCCCAGGAGACAAACCTGTTTATAGTGAGGTTGGAGATAAAGTTGTTGTCGAAAGAACTGGAAGGATACTTCCAGGGCTTTATGCTGCAGGAATGGCTGTTGCAGCCTTCTATGGACTTCCAAGGATGGGACCCATATTTACAGGGATGATACTTTCTGGAAAAAAGGTTGCTGAAACAATAATTAATGATTTAAATAAAATATAGTGGTGGAATAACTGTTGAAAGGTTGGGGCTGGAAATGGAGGAAAGGACCTGGAAGGCCTCCAAAGCCTAGGTTCCTCTCATTTAGACCTAGAGGAATAATTTTCGTACCTCAGTCTAGCGATGGGAATCCTCTTCCGCCTAAGGAACCTGTGACACTGACACCTGATGAGGTAGAGGCTTTAAGACTTGTTTATATCGAAGGTCTAACTCAGGAGAAGGCTGCAGAAAAAATGGGAATTTCTAGAGGAACCCTCTGGAGAACTGTGGACAGTGCAAGGAGAAAGATAGTGTTAGCTGTGGTCGAGGAAAGACCTATAGTTATAAGTTCTACTATCTCTTAGTTAGAAGAAAAGCTTATAATCCTTTTTGTGCTATAGCACAAAATGAGAGGTGAGATAAATATGGCCTGGTGGAAAGGAGGTTGGAAATGGAGCTCGGGAAGTCCTTGGCCTGGAAATGGGCCTTGGAACTTTCTGCCTCCTTGGTTAAGACCTGGATGGTATCTGGGAAGAGGTTATTGTAGATACATTTATGGACCAGGAGCCGGATGGTATCTAAGGTATCGTGGCTGGATTCCTCCGCAGTCTATCCCACCAATGCATTATTATTACTACTGGAGTGCACCTAGAGCACCTTGGTACTGGCATCCCTGGTGGTAAAAATGGTTGCTTGGTGGCCTTGGAGATATAGAGGAGGAAGAGGGCCTTGGTGGGCCCAGCAGGAAGGTGAGGAAGGTCAGGGAAGAGGTAACCCTCAGCCTTCTTGGGGCTGGTATTATCCGCCACCTCCACCGCCATATCCATACTACTATCCATATCCACCGCCATATACACCACCACCACTGAGTCCTGAGGATGAACTGAGAGCACTTGAGGACTACAAAAAAGAACTTGAAGAAGAACTGAGAGGTGTTGAGGAGAGGATCAAAGAGCTCAAGAGAATGATAGGAAATCAATAATCTCTTCCTTTCTTTTTCACAACATCTTAAAAATTAAAGGCTTTTTAATCCACATCCTAGTGGTGCGGGGGTGCCCGAGCTTGGCCAAAGGGGTCGGGCTCAGGACCCGATGGCGTAGGCCTGCGTGGGTTCGAATCCCACCCCCCGCACCACCTGATGGGCTGGCGCCAGTCAACCTCTATATCAAATTTCTTAAGGATCCTTGATATCGGTATATGTGCTATCCTTCTCCTCTTTCCATCTCCAAGATATTCTTCTACGACAAGATAATAATATACGCAATGGCCTCTTCTCATACGCTTAATATAAACGTACAAATTGAATTGCCTAGTTGAGAATGGTTTGGATATATTTTATTTCTTCTTATTAATTAACTGGGGAGTTAAAAAGAAAGGAACTCAGTATTATATCTTATTGAAATGAGAACCTTTTTAAAAAGTACTAGTAAAGACGTATGTAGAAACCAGGGTCTCTAAAGAAGAACCAGCCAGTCTTAAGACATCTTAATAACTAATTCTTTTGAGTTATCTAAAAATAAAAATATCTAGTTATGGATTCTCTTTCATACCATGCAGGTCTGATGGTTCTTTTAATTATCAATGCATATTCAGACAGAATGCTAATTAACCTCAGAGTTTTATTAACAGGTGGCTCTGGAAGCCTGTTGTTATAATTGTCATACCCTACATATATCAAGAAAGGTTCTATATCCTTAATCCATTTAACAAATATCTCTAGGTCAAAATCTAAAATAGGTTCTATGGAGATAAATTTCATAGGCCAACTAATCTCCTTCATTGCCTTATATCTAATGCTAGGAAGAGGCGCACTCGAAATTCTCTCCTTAACATATAAGTTGTCTCTGTTGGTCTCTATTGTTGAACCAAGTATTACATTCTCGGGAAACTCATTTAAAAAGTCCATATACCTAATAGGGTTCTTAGTAAGTAAGAGAAATAAAGTGTTTGGGAATTTTTTGATATAATTAAGAATCTTTCTTATCCATCTATCTGGAATCCCATTACAGAACATATCTCCCATATCTACAACAAAGACAAAACCACCATTAAACTTGACATTAAACTCTTCTTCATGAAGTGCGGGTTTAAACCCATTTCTATACTTAGGTGAGGTCTTTCTAAGCCTCATTTCAACAAATTTGTAAGCCCAACAATATCTGCAGAGATGAGTGCATCCTGTTATAGGATTCCAAGTCTTTGTCACAACATTAAACATTCTCTTGCCATTTTTTGTATTAAGAACAATATTCGAAAACCTGAGTATAACCTTAAATCTTTCTAGAGCTCTCTTTAACTCTTCTGCTTCTTTCTTATTAATATTATCCTTAGGTAGTTTTGACATCAGTTCTTTACCCACAACCTTTTACATGGTCATCCTTAAGTTTTTTAATGTTTCTATTTCTAACTCTATTTTAAAGATAATTTTATGTATAGATAAATTTTATAGCTCTGTCTATGTCGATTATTTGCTATAAAAAAGATAAATTAAGTATCTGGAAGATTTACAGGTTATTTGATGGCAATATTTCCTTTTTTAATCCAGAAGCATAAAGGGCTAGTTCCTTGTTTGAATCATAGTTATAAGATCTATATAGCTCGATGACACTAGCCTCTATTGAGCCTTCAGCATGCATCATAGCTACACCAAAGAGAGCTCCGAAGGATGATATTAGTTCTCTCAAGAGGTTGAATATAGCTATTCTCTCCTTAGCAGTAATGCCTTTCTTTCCAACTAGGTATTTTTCCAGATACTGAGATATCTCAGGACTTTCAAAATCTTTTAAACTAGGTGCAGTAGCTGCAAGACCCCCTGCAACATCTATGACATGCTTAACTACGTTTAGATAGTTTTCGTTTGCAAGAAGTTTTCCGACATTAGTTATTATTATGTTAGGTATTGCTATCTTTGTAAGCTTATCTATAATGCATAGGTCGCATGAGGCTATGGCTGTGGACCTCAAAAGTTCTTTATATTTGATAACCTCTACTACATCTCTTCTTATATGAGATTTATTATCAACACCATTAAATTCAGCAAGCAGCTTAGCAACGCCTATTAAAAGGTCTGCCATTGCAGCCCTGTACGATATTGCAGTAAATCTGTGGAATATAGGAAAGGTTATTGCTAAGGGTCCTGCAAATGGCCATTCACCAGCCATGAAAACTCTTTCCCAGGGTACAAATACATCATCAAAGACTGTAAGAGTTTCGTTTTCAACGTTCATTCTACCCATTATAAAGCTGGGATCCTTTATGGCCTCCTCAACAGCTTTCATTGGTCTTGATATAAGTTTTAAGCCCTTAGTGTTGGCAGGAATAGCAAAGGCTAGCGCATACTCTTTATCTTTTTCAGTCATTGCCCTTGTTGGAAGAACTATTATTTCATTAGCTGCTATAGCCTGCGTCGTATGAACCTTAGCGCCTCTAACAATGATTCCCTTTTCATTAGTTTTTACTATCCTAAGATAGAGATCCGGATCTGATTGCTGATGAGGCCTAAGAGATCTATCTCCTTTAACATCAGTTTGTGCTACAGCCAATGCTAGATCATTCTTAACAATATAATTGTAATATTTCATTACTCTTTCATAATAACTCGTACCAAGCTCTTTATCCATTTTCTTAGTCACTATCATAAGGCCAAAGAGAGCATCCGAACCTATAGCCTTTATTATATTGAACATGCCTCTTCCATATCTTGTAGTCTCATATATTAATTTAAATCTGTCTTTAAGATCTGAAGAATTTCTAGGAATTTTATAAAATGAGCTAATTTCGCCATATTCTGGATCGTTATAAACCAGCATTTTCTTATATTTAGGGTCAAACTGAAGCTTAAACAAATCCATAGCATGTTTAACTGCAGCACTGAGAACTTCATGAGTTGTTATATCACTCACTTTCTTTCCTCTATAGTATATTTCTCTACCATCCTTGAGGCTTTCTAAGTACTCCTCAGGAGTTCTAAGACCCACTTTAAACACCCCAAGATTACTTGGGTATACTAGCACACTTTCTATATGTATTTTTGTTGAGAGAAAACAAGGTATATCGTTATAGGTTTAGGTTTAAAAAATCCTTCTTTCTTTAAACCATGCAAAGAAAAGCATTCATGCCAACGTTTGCAGATGTGGCCCCAGAGCTGAGCATTATCTTACATATCGGACATGCAACAGCAATTACCTCAGCACCAACAGAAACAGCCTCATATATTCATACTGTTGAAAGTCAAGGAAAGGATCCATTGCCATCTTGTCGTAGAAGAATATCTTGGAGATGGAAAGAGGAGAAGGATAGCACATATACCGATATCAAGGATCCTTAAGAAATTAGTCTTTTGCCTGTGACAACGCTTATGTTGTTTCGATGAACCGTTGACTGGGATGACTGAAGTGCAAAGAGAAGAAAGCCCATGCTCCAAATGTTTGAAACAATCCCTAAGGTATTCAAAGCAACTGAAGTATTATTAACTTGAACCTTTGACTGTAAAAGAGCAAAAATATACTTTTGAAATTAAAATAAAACTTGAGTTATTTATTTTTGGTAATAATTTCTAATTTTTCGATTCCTATCTTTGCAGATTCAACTCCTCTTTTGTGCCATGCCAGAGAAGCGAAAAAGCCCAGGAACCATAAAGTTATTATTGAAGCAAAAAGTATTGAAACATTTGCCCTAAGACTAAAATACACTATTAGTGCTCCGCTAATACCTTGAAGTCCTGTGAGAAGACCAACGACGCTAGACCTGACACCTGTTGGGAAAAGCTCACTCTGTAGTATTCCAAGGCTTCCCCAAGCCCACTCGCTAAAAATCATGTTTGCAAAAAGGTCTAAATAGAAAAAGTTTAATCTCTTGACCATGTTAGTTATCAGAAGAACTATCGAAGTTATAGTTCCTCCTAAGAAACTAGCTGAAGCTGACCATCTTCTACTTTTATCTATAAATGGCAATATTAGAAAAGCTCCTAGAGAAGCACCTATATTAGCATAGAGTACTATATAACTAACAACTTTCTTTCCAAAAACAAAACCAGGAGCATAAGGTATATAGTAAGCTGTTATATCATAAGTTATATACTGAGCTAAGGTTATTATGATCAAAACCAAGAACCTAAAGAAGTACTTCTCTATAGCTTCAAGAAGACTTATTTCAGCCTCTTTATGTTGTATTGTAAATTTCAAATTTCCTTTATATTTGGTGATCTTTTCTACAATCTTCTTTGCATCATTGATTTTTCCTTTTAGGACTAACCACCTAGGAGACTCTGGTAAGGTAAGCCTTGCAAAGCCTGCTCCTAAGGCTGTTCCAAGAGCCGTAAGAAGTAAATATTCGACCTGTGTATTAGGATTTGATGTCATTTTTGCATAAACTATACTTAAAGTTGCTATTACGGCACTTCCTAAATTCCAGAAATTGGTTATCAAGAGAAGAGCTTTTCCTCGATGTCTTGCAGGACTTAATTCGGCAACTAGAGCATAAGCTGCTCCAAACTCTCCCCCTATACCAAAGGTCATCAGGCTGGTTAGAATAGCTAATGCAATAACGCTTTTATAGAGAAAAAGAAGTAAAGCTAAGCTTCCGGCTTCAAGAGCCATTGAAAATGCAAAGATCTTAAGTCTTCCATAGATATCTGCTAGTTTTCCCAGAACTATAGATCCTATGGCTTCACTTAGCAAGTTTAAAGCAAAAACAACAGGTGCAATACTAGATGGAGTAACTAAATATAAAAGAAGTGGTGCTACTGCAAACATAATACCATCAAAGAAGTAATTATCTGCAAATATTACAAATAACTTCCAATGAACTGAACTCCATTTAACTGAGTCAAGAACTTCACTATAGTCAATGGTTTCTTTGGAGCCTTTCACTGGCTTCACCATACTAGCCAGGCGAGTCCTTGCATTTCAACATTAAAGAGGCTATATACAATTTACCGTTTCCCACCTATGGCTCTAGCTCCATTACTTGGGTAAGAACATCTGCAAAAACAGAACTACACCTTATTCTAACCGAAGCAAGAAGTGCAGCATATTATATTTCCTTCGCAAAAGAATAAGGAAAGGGGAAAAATAATGCCTCCAGAACCATGTAAGCTGCTGCAGCAACTTTAGCTACTAGAACATTAAGGCCTTTACGGACACCATCAAGGCGTGCGTTTCAATGTCCAACGACGATAAATATCCAGCGCATAAGACTGCCCATTAGTGCCCGTCTATGTAGCTTCAATTAGTTGCCAAATACATGAGGTAATTGAAGGAGAGATCCATGACCAGATTAACAATTGAGCATTTCCAATTAGCTAAAGAAATCGAACTAATTGGCGTTGGACATTATTTCATGTTCATCTTTACCCATTCAATCACATCAATTTTATCATATATCTTTTTCTCGTAGTATTCTACTAACAAGTCAAAAAGATGCTTATACTGTTCAGCTCTTTGTTGAAAATAAAAAACCTTTTCTGGCCTGGTATTGACTTTGTTGACGAGTCCTATTATCTTTGAAAGATAGCCGTCTGGAGCCGAGATGTCTATTATTAGTTCCTCGACGTCAGGCTCTAGTTCTATGTTGTTCAATCTTATAAGCCCGTGTAACAACTCGTGAATAATTAGATCTAGCACGTGATTCTCTCTGTGGATGTCATTGATATATACCGCAATTATGACTTTCTCATTATCAGAGTAGAGCATAGATCCGAAAGATGTACTTGGCATAGGGTTGAAGCCATAGATTACATAGAGCTTTGTAAAGAACTGTTTAAATCCAAATATTCTCTTTATATAATCTATTATTCTATTTTCCTTTTTCTGATATAGAATATTGATCCTCTTGCTTATGTCGGAGAGGATTGCCTTGACCTCATCCCATTTATATACGTTAATAGCTTTTAACTCATTAAAAATAAGACCAACTTTCTTATTAGAAGCTGAAGCCGTTCCTACTAGCATTGCAAACAAATCATCCCATAAATTGTTTTTCTCGATATGATATGCCATGTGAAGTAGTGAACCTAGGCAGGTAGTATATAAAATATGAGGCATTGACCTGGCTGGTGAGTAAGGAATGTGAACCAAATCGTGGATGGAAGCAGCTAAATATGCCTCTTTGCTAGCAAACGGTATGATCTCCATATTCCCAGTCAACCCTTCCAACACTTAATTCTAATAGCATCTATTATCCTTTCTATAAATTCTTCCATAATCTTCCATAACATACTAGTGCATTGTTTTTCATGTACAGTGTTATAGAACAATATAATGTCAACCTAGAGCTGTTTTAAATAAAAGTGCGATTTGAGATATTGAACATTGTCCTAGGTGCAAACACAATAAATAAGAAACCCTTGTACCAGGATTAAACCATAACAAGGTCTTTTCCTTTTAAGGTAAAACTTTAATCTTTACATATTTAATCGGCTGAGAATGGTGAACTAGGGCCCGTCGTCTAGCCTGGTTAGGACGCCGCCCTCACACGGCGGAGGTCCGGGGTTCAAATCCCCGCGGGCCCACCAAACATATATACCCCTTCTAGATTCTGCATATTATCCGAGGAGAACTATTCATATCAAGTCTTATCATGCATATCGCCACGCTCCACCATGCATATCAGATTTTATATCAGAACAGATATCACTACATCTGGGTACCCGGGCTTGGTAGACCCTACTCTAGTAGACATTTCTAAAATAGACCAGGAG
This sequence comes from Acidilobaceae archaeon, assembly GCA_027082825.1. Taxonomy (GTDB): domain Archaea; phylum Thermoproteota; class Thermoprotei_A; order Sulfolobales; family Acidilobaceae; genus JALWTO01. The sequence continues at coordinate 6,551 of JALWTO010000028.1, read as the reverse complement.
ACACGATACAAGATATTCATGTACCTATGGAAGAAGCGAGTAGGGAGCCGTGAGCTAGGCATCCATCCAACATACGCAAACAGGATAAAGAACCGGAGGGTCCCAGTATCCGACAGTGTACTTGAGAGGCTTCTAGAATATCTTACAGCTGAGGAGCTAGCAGAGCTCACCGGAGTATATGTTATCGAGAAGGTAGAGCCCCACACCCTAATACAGGTTGTAAAGGCGGGGCTGGCGGACCCACAGCTGAGAGGCCTCGTTATAGACATGGTCATGAGGTACGTGGACCTCGGAGAGTACGAGAGGAAATACAGGGTATCAGAGGAGGACCTAAAGAAGTTCGAGGAATTCCTGAGGAGGAACAGGAGGCGTAAAACAGTCCAAGACAGGCTCTACTACCTCAAAGTAGCGTTGAGAGACAACCAGTTCGTCCTAGACGCCTCCAAACTAGACGACTACATAATGGAGAAGGCCGAAGAGTCGATAGACAGGGCAATACACATAGCAAGAGCACTCAAACTATTCCTAAAAGTAGTCGTGAGGCCAAAGGAGCCTAGAAAGTTCCTAGTACTATACAATAGCTTCACGACACCCAGCAAGAGAAGAAAGCAACTCCCACGAGCCCTGAAGATACTACACGACAAGGAGGAACCACTCTCACTCGAGGACATAAGAGAGGTAGCCAGACACGTAGAGAACCCGGCCGCCAAGCTAGCCTATGTACTACTGGCAGAGACAGGGCTTCGCCCCAGCGAGGTATTCAACCTAACACTGGAGGACATAGACCTAGAGGCAAGAGCAGTCATACCAGCTAAGATAACGGAGAGCAAAAGAGCATACATAAGCTTCTTCTCACAGGCAACCCGAGACTACATAGAGAAAGAATACCTTGAATGGCGTGAAAAATACATCAAAGATAACCTCGCTAGGATAAGGAACCTAACACGGCAATGGAGCCCCAGAGACAGGCATACTACGATAGACGAGCTAGTCGAGGACTGGGAAAACAAGCTCATACCAATCAAGGAGTCCAGAATACGCTCCATAATAAGAGAAGCAATGGCCAAGGCAGGAATAGTCTTCAGACTGTACGAGCTGAGGAGCTTCTTCACGAGCTGGATGATACAACACGGCGCTCAAGAGATATGGGTGAACATATTCCAGGGAAGAGCCCCACCAAAACAATTCGAAGTAATGGTAAACCACTACCTCCAACCAGTCCTAGAGAAACGAGGAACATGGAAGCAAGCCCTCATACAAATACGAGAACGATTCTACGAACCCTATGCATACACCATATTATAGTATCAATAACTAAAACATTTTATCGAACTTCTTGAGTAACCTGCTTTTCCTGTATGTTCTTGGAACAGTTATCTTCACAGCACCAATAGCAATATCTTTACCAGCTTTAACTGTTCCATAGGTCTCACTTAGTAGGGGACCTAACGTGTGCAGGATTTGATGGAAACCTTCTTTTCTAGTTCTAGTATCCCATCCCTTACGAGCCCTCTCGCTCATCTTCCTAAAATTCCGGGTCTTTCCATTATTCCCACGAGAACCCTTACTCTTATGACTCCCCCTCGGCCTCGATTTAGACTTACCAGACATAATTCCATACCCATGATACCCGTAAAGAAACCATGTCCAATCAATTTTTCGACGCAAGCCCTGGCGGATATATAGAGTGTCCTGCGGATGCGTCGAAATCCGTTTTGTTTACCGAATTTTAGTATTTTAGAAGATGAGTAGGAATAGTGATACTGGAATGTATGTCATGTTGTTTCGTGTTTTCAAAGTATCTTTCGTTAAAACTATTTTACCCTCTTCCGGGATTACATGCGTTGGCGCCCGCCTGAATTTTGACTCTATTATAAAGCGGTAGCTTTCTCCCCGTTTCTTTACGCATAAGATGAAGTCTGTCTCCCGCTCCCTATCGTTATAGGGCTTCTTCCTGTACATCAGTACTCTCGAGTAGTCGACTGATGGAACCCTCTCGAATAGCTGCTGGGAGAGGAGGAGATGGGAGGCTATTACGCTCTCAACTAGTTGCCCCTTGAATCCCTCATCGGAGAGCAATTCCTTAGACTCAGCATATGGATTCGGAATATTCCTGAGATAACTGTAGAGCGAGTAATATATGAAGGGGTCCAACACGTAATTCTTAACCTCCACCTCAGGATTCGGCTCACAGCTCCCGCTCTCTCCCAGTTCTCGGTTGGAGAAAAAGAAGGTCCACGTAGTCCTCAAATATTCAAGATACCGTCCCAGCCCAAACCTGCGCTTCGGCCTAGCATCCTCATCTAACCCTATAACATCGATTTTACTAAAGCTGACAGTGCTAGATAGCCTCTTTGGCTCCGTTAGCGCAAATAGTAGTCTCTTCAGATTATCAGGGTTTAATCCGGCTTTAACCGAGTCCTTTACTAGGAGCTCAGCTAGGTCGGAGTAGAACTCTCCGCTTATAGCTCCCTTTTTATGATATTCGTCTATGGCGCGTGGATAACCCCCATGAATTAGGTAGTCATCGAATAGCGTCTGAAGCAGTTGAAAATAATTATCATAAATATACTGGATAATCTCCGGTATCTCGCCCGATGCAAGTTTCTTAAGTAGCTCGAACCTTAGCCCCGGGGTTCTTAGTTTTCGCTCATTGAAATATCTGTCAATCTCGCCTCTAATAGCCTCGACAACCTCTGGGAACCTCAATGGGAGATGAATAAGGTTACCATCAACATTGAAGAGTTCTGCGAAGCTCCCTTGTCTTCCTCTAAGCTTACTTGCAGCCTCCGCCAAGTCCATTGAGTGGCTTCCAGTCGCAATAATTTTCATCTTACCTCTTAGCACCAAGTTCATATCATACAGGTTCTTGAGCGCCTGAGCCCACCCCGGATACATCGACGCTTCATCTAGGAAGACGTACTTCTCAAAGCGGCCGCTGGATGCAATTGCTTCTAGGAGATTAACGAGCTTAACATCCTCTAATCCTTCATAGTCTAGGGATATATAGAAGATGCTCTTTGGATGAATTCCCCTCTCTACTAGAAGATGTTTAATAAGTAATTTGATTAGGGTAGTTTTACCCACTCGCCGTGGACCACGCAGTGTTATAATGCCGTATTTTCCCCGTGTATGTATTCTCTCGCGGAGATGATAGTAGAGTCGAGGCTCCTTGTTTAGGATTGACTCTTCAAATGCCTGTAGAAGTGGGTCTTCCTTATACCATGCTGGGTTACTCCACCAAGGATTGTATGGTTCAAGAAGAGAGTATGGGTCAATTGAGCTAACGGTCATTTCTTACAGCACCTCTTCATAAGTAGTGCTAAGTCTTTCTCAACTCTTCCAAGCTCTTTCGCCAACTGCTCATACTTCTCCTCGAGCTCTCTAACTCTAGAAGCAAGATTACCGTCTCTAGCTTCACCCAGATACTCAAGTACTAGACTCCTGACCAACTGTGGCACCGTGATACCCTGCTCTTCCGCCAGCTTCCTAAGCCTATCATACAGCTCCTGCTCCAAATAGAACTTCACCTGTCTCTTAACCAACCCCCTCCCCAGTACCCTATCGGTACTAAGTAGTACTAAAACTTATCCTCCTAGTACTGATTAGCACCTTATAGTACTAAAATCGCCTCTCTGAGTACTACTTAGTACTGTTATAGTACTCTCTGACCTACAGACTCTGAAGACGCTCCAATGATTGCTGCTCACCATAACTATTGCAGCCAATCTGATATTTTACGGGTGGAGCCGATGTTCGAATTCAAGGAAGATAGAACAACTAAGGATAGAGCCAAGCAGAAAAGCGAAAACCAACCAGTCGCCATTAGCTTGTCTAGTAAGGTGGTAGCTCTCTATCCCGGAGAGTCAGCCGTCCTAACATTAACTGTATCAAGTAATAACACTGAGATGGTTAGGCTCGAAACCCAGATACCCACCAGAAGCCGTGGAAATCGAGGTAAGCCCGCATATAGGACATACACCACTAAATGCCAGGCTCAAGATACTCGCAGTACCAGGAGCACAACCTGGAGTCTACCCTGCCAGCATACTAGTCATAGATGCAAAGAGAAACCTGGCATCTAGATAGACGCCATGGCCTGGGTTCCCGGTTATATCGACAATAAAACCGAGAGACCGAAGAACCAGGCCACTCAATATTTCTCCTAGAACTTCTTCTACTCCTCTTCTAACATCAATAATAAACAGGTTTAGATAATCATCTCTTATCTTGTCTAGGTATGGTTCAATGTGCTGTCTCACAGCTCTACGAGCAGAACTCATTCTACTATAGCTGTACAGGTCCCAATCTACAAAGACAAGCACTAGCGATTCTTCTGTAAAATGTGGAAGTTCTAGATTGCGATATTATAAATGCGGTACTGGTACTTCTATCTCGCCTAATAGCTTAGCAGACGGCATCACTTCTCATATGTCTGGTTTAGGCTTTCCATACAGAAGCTCCTCAACTATCCTGTTATATTGCGAGAGATAACTATAGAAAACAACCTTCATGTGCGGGTCAGTAATCTCCCATGCATAACCAGAAGAGGAAAGCGGCCTAATATCCCACGGCAATCCCAATTTAAGAAAATAATCAAATATCATATAAATATTAAAAATTTTTATTAATTTTGTCATTCTGTACATATTTATTATAAGTTAAAAGTATTTCTTCCTGCACTTTCTAAGGAGAACTTCCTGCTAATGTGTAAATGCTCCCAATCATAAAAGTCCAGGGGTTAAGACCTTATACTCTAGGTGCGAGACAATAAGAGGCGGTGTATCGGATGCCTGACCGATATGATACTATAGAGCTCGATATTGTTCTTAAGGAGATTGAGGAAGGCAGAATAGTAATCCCCGAATTTCAAAGAGATTTTATATGGGAGCCGGAGCAGGTTAGGGAACTCTTAGTCTCGATAATTGCGGATTACTATATTGGCACGTTGATATTTATTGATAAAATGATGGCAAATACTTCTCCATTTAAGGTTAAGACAATAAAAGGTGTTAAAAGGAGCGTCTCTGATATTATTGAAATAGTGCTCGACGGCCAGCAGAGGCTTACATCACTCTACTATGCGAAAAACAAACCGAATTATCCATTGAAAGGGAGGAAATATCCTCATTTATTCTTTATTGATTTAGAAAAAGTTTATAATGGTGAATGGGAGGAAGCTGTGATAGCTGTGAGTAAAGCTGATAACAAAAAACTGAATGATGTGTGTAAGAAACCAACTGTTATAGAGTTTGGAGAGTTGTTTAAACCTGCTAGTGAACTTTATAAATATGTTAAAAAACGTACTGATGACGAAAAATATGCTGGGATAGCATTGGATTTATCGGATAAATTAAAAAGATATAAATTAAATATATATTATATCGGTCATGAGAAACCGATTGAGACAATAGTCGAAATATTCGACAGAATCAATAGCAGGGGAACACCTTTATCTGTTTTTGATTTACTTGTAGCCAGATTATTTAATTATAATATAAAATTAAGAAAATTACTAAATGATGCTAAGAAACAATACGATTTTGCTAAAGTAATCAGCGGAGACTATATTGTAAAAACCCTCATGCTAATGAGAGGCAAAGCCCCAACTCGTAAAAACATGCTCAATGTTAGCCCAGAAAATTTTATGAGTGATTGGAAGAAAGCATGCGAAGCGCTAGAACTTGCATATAGAAGGCTGCTCGACAAAAGAACAGGTTATGGTGTTTTAGATTTCAAGAAGTGGGTTCCCTATGAAACTATGATTATACCGCTGGCTGCTTTAATTAGATATCTTAAGGATAATCTGTTAGATAATGAGGAAAATTATCGTAAACTCGATGCGTGGTATTGGGTATCTGTATTTGGTAACAGATATGAACATTCAACCGATACAATTTCGAAGCAAGATTATGATAAAATGGTTTAGAGATAGTTCTACTATACCTGATTTTATTAAAGAGTTTAGGCCAGAAGATGTAGATTACGGCATACATGTGCAACGCTCAGCCATATTTCGGGGAGTGGTTTCACTTATAGTACTCAAAGGAGCCAGGGACTTTATAACGGGACAATCACCTGAATATGAAGTAGAGAAAGTACAACTAGACCACATATTCCCTAGGTCAAAATTCTACAGACAATTTAGTAAAGAGTTTGTCGATTCGATATTAAATAGAACTATAATATCATCCAATCAGAGGAAAACGGATAAAAAACCTTCAGAATTCTTTACTGATTTAATTAATAAATATGGTCAAGATAGAGTAATTAAAATTTTAGAAACGCACTTAATACCGAAGGAAGCATTGGACTCGCTACTTAAAGATGACCTAGCTACTTTCAAAGAAAAAAGAAGAGAAGCAATTGTAAAAGAAATTCATAGAAGAATATATTTTTAATAAATAATAAAAACTAGTTGGACTCACAAGAGCTATGCATATCTGATGGTGTTTGATATTATCTCTGATATCTTTTGTGATATTAGTTCTGGACTCCATGCATGTCCTTCATATACATTCTTGCACATCTATGTGTTCTCACACTGCAGA
>JALWTO010000027.1 GCA_027082825.1 Acidilobaceae archaeon | reverse complement strand
CTCCAGCGCATTAAGTACTAGAGGGGAATCAAAGTCGGGTCCTTTTGGCTTATCAATACCTATAGGTTTTCCAAAAAACCCTTTAGCATATAACCTTCTAGAGTCATTTATATCTTCTACTATTAAATTTTTGCCCATAAGCTTTGCACTAACTTTATTGCTTTCCTCCAACATCTCGCTCTCCACTAAACCCTTTTATATGACCTTATTTTATCTAATGCCTCCTCAACTAAACCTTTCATTTGATCGAGTGACCTAAGCTCCTCTTCATGTCCTATTCTTTTCTTGACTTCCTCCAAGACCCGATGCTCATACTTGTAGCCAGCCTCAAGAAAGTATTCGAGTAGAGCTTCTGCATCTTCTAGATCTTCAGTAGAAGCATTCCTGGCCTCGTTCATAAGATATTCTATGCTTTCTAACATGCTTTGACGCAACTCTCTTAGGTTTTGGAGTGTATTCTCTATGATATCCTTCCTCGTTCTTGAACTCCTTAGAGCATCATAAAGAGCTAGTGATTTTTGTATTTCATCTAAAGTTGATATGTGAGTTTGAAGTTGTACCGCCAGACGATCAATCATGTATGAATACACTTTCCTATTTTCACTGGACATAACCTCTCCCTTCTTATATATAATCGTTTAGAGCTCTTTACAGCTATACCTCCAGTCTGACACCCAAACTTTCTGTGCCCTTATAAGCTCTCACAGTTGCTATGCTGTTATCTGCTATACCGTTTTCCTCCATAAGGTCGGGATTCACATGAACTCTATTATAATCGATCTCTTCATCAATAATTGCCTTAAATACAAACCTATGTCTGCCAGCTACGACTATTTCTATCTTGTCTTCAACGCCTAGCTCCTTAGCAAGCTTATCATTTATTTTAGCCTCAATAGGTTTTAAGGAGTAGTCATACTTTAGTCTTATTCTTTTTTCTCTTAACTTCTTCTCCTTAGCCTTCAAAGCCGAAGCTGGAGGTATTAAAGAGATGGCTGATCTAACATCTACCTTTATTTCTGGTATTTCTTCATTACTTTCCTTATCCTTCTTGGACTCCTTATTCAAGAAACGATCCCCTCTACTCACCTTACTATATCCTCAAGAGGCAAATTTTTATATATAAATTTCTTCAAAACATCAACTAGATCTTTCTCCCTAACCCTTACCTGCTTCCATGTGTCCCTATCACGAATAGTTACCGTATTATCCTCCAAAGTTTCGTAATCCACGGTAACTGCAGCAGGTATACCTATCTCATCCGCTCTAGCATACCTCCTACCTATACTACCCCTGTCATCATACATTACTTCGAACTCCCTCTTCAGGATATCAAATATTTCTCTCGCTTTCTCCACCAATCTTTTTTCACTTTCATTAAGCGGGAAGACTGCAACTTTTATTGGAGCTAGATATCTAGGGATCGACATAATTACCCTTCCATCCTTTTCCTTATAGGAATATTCTAGAACTACATAAATTAATCTTTCTATACCGAAAGAAGGCTCTACAACATGTGGGAGGAACTTCTTCCCAGTGACTTTTTCCTCAACTTCTATTATCTTTATTGCTTCCTTGGGGATCTTCAAGTTATCAATTATAATGTCTTTGTTCAAGGAAATAAACTTCTCTATCTCATCGGGGTCAAGGTTCTGAATCTTAGAAATGATCTCTGATGCCTTCTCCTTAAACATTCTTCCAATCACGGCTTTATTCACTAGTATTTTCTTTCTCTTTACAATCTTCGGTTCCTTAAACGGCTTAAAAACTTCCAGCTCTTCTCCACTAAACTTCTCATGTCTAGAAAGATCATAACTTCCTCTATAAGAATGGCCTGAAACCTCTACCCAGCCCCAACGAGAGACTTTAACTAGCTGGTCGAAGGTTTGCGAACTATAATGAGCTCTCTCCTCTGGACATTTTTCTTCAAACATTATTGAGCTCTTTGGAATTCCCAAGGCTTCGACAAATCTTTGGGCCACACCCATCCAATAGGCCAGACATTTGTGAACAATTATTCCTTTTTGAACAGCCTCATCTAATGATAATATTTGAGGACTTCCGCCTTTTCTTTTATCATTACATGTGATAACCTTAATCTCATCAAATTTCACTTTATTGTAATCAGGACATGAATTCTCCTCATCCTCGGGATCGAAGAAGTATTCCATTTCAGCAATTGTAAACTCTCTTAGCCTTATCATTCCTTGACGAGGACTTATCTCATTACGTCCAACTTTTCCTATTTGAGCTATGCCTAAAGGAAGTTTATTTCTCATGACTTCTAAGGTCCTCTTAAACGCAACAAACATACCTTGAGCAAGTTCTGGTCTTATGAATCCTAGATTTCCTTCATAAGGACCTATTTGAGTTTTGAAGAGCAAGTTGAAAGTCTTTACTTCACTAAGAGGTCCTCCACAAACAGGGCATGTTAAATTATTTTCTTTAATTATTTTTGTTAACTCTTCTGGCGACAAGCCTTCAACATTAATGCCAAGCTTTTCTTCAATTAAATGATCTGCACGGAACTTCCGACCACATTTCATACACTCGACAATGGGATCCGTGAACTTCTCTAAATGACCGCTCGCCTGATAGACTATCTTAGGGCCGACAATGGGTGTTTCAATTTCGACTACATAATCTTGATGTTCTAAAACGAAATGTTTTCTCCACAGCTCAACAATGTTTTTCTTTAAATAAGCACCTAGAGGTCCTAGATCGTAAAAACCAGCTATTCCACCATATATTTCGTAAGAGGGCCAGAAGAATCCTCTTCTCTTTGCAAGCTCTGTAATCTTATTAAAGAGATCTTCTACCAAATCTTTAAGACCCCTCCTTCATCTGTATGTTTCTAACCGTGGTTTAAAGCTGATATGTACTTTAAAAGAGTTGTCTCTCTTTTTCACAGGGAATTATGGGTGAGCATAAAATGGTTTTAAACGTTTATGTTAATGAGTGCCCATTATGTTTTGGGGGGTTTAGGCCAGAGAGAAAGAGAACTCCTTATAGTATCGTAGGAGTTCCTATGGACTGTACTGCTAGTTTTAGAAATGGACAACGTTGGGGACCTAAGGCAATAAGAGAAGCCAGCGCCTATATAGAATACTATAGCATTCATTTAGACTTCGATGCAACAACCATTCCTGTATATGATGAGGGAGATGTAAATGTTGTTTATGGAGATGTCTTTGAAACCTTAACTAGGGTTAGAAAGGTTGTTGAAGCTCTTTTGGAGGAAAATAGGATTCCTATACTACTAGGTGGAGAACACACCTTGACTTTAGGCTCTCTTTTAGGCATGACATCTAAATACAAGAAAATGTGTGTTGTCGTGTTTGATGCACATTTTGACCTCAGAGATGAATATTTAGGCAACAGATTGTCTCATGCATGCGTGATGAAAAGAATCATAGAGCAAGTCAAACCACAAAAAATTTTCTTTATTGGGGTAAGGGCTTTTTCTTCGGAAGAAAGAAAGCTAGCTGAAGACTTTCCGTCTATAGAGTTTGAAACGGTTAAGGATATATTAAAGTTAGGGGAAGTTAATATTGCAGCTAAGGTAAGGAAGTTTATCGAAGATTGCGATAACGTCTACCTCTCTATAGATCTTGATGTACTAGATCCTGCTTACGCACCAGGCGTCGGTAACCCCGAGCCCGAAGGTCTTTCCTCTTGGTCACTATTTGAACTTATTACCTCAATAGTTGATGAAAGACTAAGAGGTTTTGATGTAGTCGAACTTTCACCGCCTTACGACATTAGTAATATAACTAGCATTGTCGCAGCGAAGAGTGTTATAGAAGCCATTGCTAGCCATTATTTAAAGACTTTTAAAAGAAAGCGCTAATTGACTAAATAATAGTGCTAGATCGCATAAACTCTCCTTGGTTTAGCAATACCGGGGCTTCTTATTTTGATAAATATCCTGGATGCACAGACAGGACACATCATGCTTGGCATAGACTCTAATTCCTCTTTGCTAACTATATAGCCGCAGTTAAGGCACATATAGTAAACCTTTCTTTTTGGTATGTTGTAATACGTGGTCTCGCTCTCAAACTCTTCTTTAGCGTCGCTCAAGGTGCATAACCCATTAAATGAGCTCAGAGTACTAAGGAATATAAAGCTTAGGTTCATACAGATAATGCGGACACAAAGGGGTTGGGTGATTAATAAAGCCATGAAGAAAGATCTCTCTGTTTGTGGAGGACTTCCACCCGAGCTCTGTGACCAGCTTTCTGCCGAGGAACAACTTATAAAAATAAGATTGGAAAAAAGAAGATTTGGAAGAGAAGTTACCATAATAGAGGGTATAGACTCTAAAGCCTTCGACTTAAAGAAGTTGGCCTCTCTACTCAAGAGTAAACTAGCCACAGGAGGCACCGCTAAGGAGGGAAGGATAGAGCTACAAGGAGATCATAGACATAGAGTGAAGAAGATCCTAGTGGAGCTAGGCTTCCCTGAAGAAAACATCGCAATAATAGAGTAGTCATACTATCAAGAATTAGCATAGCCTAAGCTTAGTGAAATCTTCAGGAACATAAATTTTTCCCCTTTCTACTGAGGCTAGGCTTATAGCCTCTTCTTCAGATTCTTCGGAAAGATGATATAACGCTCCTCTCTCGGCTTGGGAAACTATGTTTATCGCATCTCTTACCGAGGTGTGACCCTTGAGCTTTTCTTCATGCAGGCCAGCGCTTGAAGGTAAAGTAGCTTCATGAACTGCCAACGTACTTCCTTTAACCCTTTTTGAAAAGTTGGGGGAAGGTGATGTATCTCCACTTATTAAAACTTTTATTTCCCTATCATGCAGGCTCACCCCATATGCCTCAACGGTGTGTTCTACCGGAAACAGCTCCAGAACCAAGTTCTGAGAAAGTTCATATCTAAAGGGAGGTTCTAAAAACCTCTTTATCTCCGGGATATATTTAATTCCAGTATTCAAGAGAACGTTCAACAAAGATTTAATGTTTTTCCATGTAATATCGTCTGCTATTACATTGAGCATAGGCCTTCTACTAAAAGATTCTGAAAACAACATTAATGGTAACCCGCATATATGATCGTAGTGCGTGTGAGTAAAGATAAATAAGTCTATATCCTTTGATGTCAAACCGAGTCTTTTCAACAAATTATAAGCCTTACACCCAAAGTCTATAACTACTCTTAACTCATCCCTTACAGATATATAAATGGAACTTTGTCCCCTTCTGGGATGAGCCGATGAGCCAGTCCCTAGAAAGA
>JALWTO010000026.1 GCA_027082825.1 Acidilobaceae archaeon | reverse complement strand
ACATAGACACTATCATAACCTTCGATGAAGACTTTAAGAGAGTTCCTTGGCTAAAGGTAGTCTCTTAAGCCTCCAAGACTATCAGCCATGATTATCAATTATGAAGTAAGAACTGGCCTAGTTCTCGTCCAAACTAGAAGCTCACAAAGCTGTTCCTATTCTCATAAAAACACGGAGATATAATTATAATATTAACGTAGATATCTTTTATAAGGATTTTACCTATTTTCTTTTAGAGGTCGATAAGAAATGATAACCCCTCAACATATTAAAGCTTCTAGAAAAGATGTGTCGAAATATGTTATTGTTGTTGGAGATCCAGCCAGAGCGATATTCATAGCTAACAATTTTCTAGAGAACTATAGACTTATCAATGAAGCTAGAGGGTTTCTAATATATACAGGAACTTACAGGAATTTAGAAATCAGTATAGCTGTTCACGGTATAGGTGCCCCTAGTGCAGCAATAGTTTTTGAGGAGTTAAGAGCCTTAGGTGCAAAGATTATAATAAGGCTTGGAACCTGTGGAGGGCTAATAAGGGAAATTGATGTAGGAGATTTTGTTGTTGCTACTGGTGCTGCATGTAATTTTGGAGGAACTTTAGGTCAATATTTTGGATGGATGGTACCTCCTGCATCTCCAGACCCTGTTTTAACTACAATTCTTATTAATGAGGCTAAAAAAAGAGGGAGAACCTTTGTAGGACCTGTCTATAGTAGTGACGCTTTTTATGCAGAAAGTCCAAACTTCGCTGAAAAACTTTCAGCAACTGGTTTAATAGCAATAGAAATGGAGACTGCGACACTCTTCAGTCTTTCATGGTATAGAGGGTATAAATCAGCAGCACTTCTAGTTGTCTCAGACAACTTAGTAGTTCCTGGAAAAGAGCGTCTTAGAAGTCACGAAGAACTTGAAAATAGAATCAAACTCGCAACCGAGGCTGTTCTTGAAAGCCTTAGAAGAATTCCATAAGGACTTAAGCTTTCATCGCTGTCTAAATTTTGCTTGTTTTTGCCTATCTTCTTTTAGATTATACATCTTTAAACAACTCTTCAGCTTTTTTCTTTTTTAGGTAGAGTTCTAAGTAAGAGTCTTTAAGAGGTGTATAATTTCTTCCCTCAAACATTAGGTCTGCTAAAAAGGCAGGATCTGCATGCCCTGTGGATTCTATTTCTACAAAACAACCAAGATCCTCTACCTCATCAAACGTAACAAGGAAATCCTCTACTTCTATGTAGGTTCTTCTCTTTCTGATTACAGCGACTTCTTTGAAACCTAAACTCTCTAAAAGAGACTTTATGTCATTTCCATCTATCTTGACCTCTATTTCTTCTCTAATTTTAAATGGATCGCCAGCTTCAATTCTGGGGCCCTTGTAGGTTAGTGTTATACTGTCCTCAGAATATCTTATTCTGAGAGCCTCATCTGTTATTGAGAAATCTCTGCAAGGATGGGCAAAGTAGTGGTCTTCTTCAATAACCTGTTTTCCTATTCTAGGTTTCTTATAACTTATCTGTTCCAAAAGATATTCAAATCTTGAACAATCTACAGGTATCTTCATCTCTATCTCTAAGGGCAAACTCCCTCAGCCCTACTAGATTTTTTAAAGCCAGAACATTTAAAGGTGTATACTATGGAAACCCTTAGATTTTGAGGAGGAGAGATGCTTGTATTATGTTGTTAGAACTAATGGCTTAAAACATATAGGAAGGTCAGAGATAATAATTAAACCATTAACAGTTCTTCTAGGCAAGAGCTGGAAAAGCAAATCGATGATAATAAGAACTCTTTGGTTGGCTCTCAGAACGCTCAATCCTCTTTATGTTTCGTTGTTTTCAGGAGTAAGAGCAAGAAATGAGGAGGACTATCTTAGGTCGGCAGAAAGGATGATAAATACTGTTGGGCCAGAGATCATAAAAGGATTTCCTATAAGTATCATTGATAAAGAATCCTTAACAGCAAGGATAATGGTTGAGGCTAATGATGTTTATAGTGAGGTTGTTGTTGATCCTGAGGGAGCAAGTCTTAGATTGAACATATCTAATAAAATGCTTGATACATTTATTAACGCTACAGAAAGGAACATTGGTTCTAGAGTATGGCTTAGATCTAATTTACTAGAGCTATTCGACCCGCTTCTTCTTGGTTATGAAAGAATTCTTTTAGGAAATCTCATTAACACTCTAGGAGAGGCACTAGGTTTTTCTCACAGGATTATAAATGAACAGAGATATGTTATAGAAGCTCTACTTCAAGAACATTCAAAAATACAAGATGAGTGGTTGAAGAAATTATTGAATTCTCTGGAATTGAACTCATTATGGAAAGGAGGAGTCATTGATAGCAATTATAACGAGATGCTCAGCTGGAATAATATATCTTGTCCAGTCGCTTCTATTCTTTCATTATCATTATCTCTTCTCACCTATTTTCCTAAGGTTCTTCTTGTTGAATCTCCAGAGCTTTGCCTACATCCAGAACAAGTATTGAGACTTGTCCAGTTTACTGTTGTTAAAGTTAAGGAATATAATAAGTTTATGATACTTTCCACTAACAGTGATTATTTTCTATTTAAAATAAATAACCTGATTCTTCTTTATCTAAGAGGCAACTATGTAAGCTATAACGAGGAAGCCCAGGCACTAGATCCAAATATTGTAGCAGTTTATAGTATCAAAGGAAAAGACCTTATAGAGTCCGTTTCGCTAAACAGAGGTTTTAATGAGGACGAGTTTAGGGGTGTGTCAGAAGAAATATACAGAGAGAGAACACGGATCCTAAGAGAAATAGAGCTGGGCTCGCAGAGGTTTGGAATATGACATGTTTTGAATTCATTATAGGTGAAAGGCCTAAGAGCCTTAGAGATGATACCTTTTTGCTTGTCATATGCAAAGGAATATCAACCCTAGCCATAAGATCACCTCAAATTACTTGGAGTACTTTTACTGAAATAGTTAAGCTTGTAAAAGATCTAAAAGGATGGTTGTTGAAAAAAATAGCAGAGAAGGAACTTTATGGTGCTTATTATGAATTAAAGCTAATTTTAATATTCACTCCTAAGAACCTTGATCCCTTTTCTTTTAAGATGCTTTCTTTTGCGGAAAACGCAACTGATCTTCCAATAAAGGTTTTTAATGGTTTCCAGGACATTCATGCTGATTTTTCTGAGCTTTTTAGTATTCCTGGCTTAGTTTAACATTCTTAATAGCACGATAAAGACACTAAATAGAAGGGCCCGTAGCTCAGCTAGGATAGGGCGCCGGCCTTCGGAGCCGGAAGTCCCGGGTTCAAATCCCGGCGGGCCCGCTACAAACCTCACCTAGTAATCGTTAACCCTGGCGTTGAATGTCTCGGCACCTAGGACTGAAAACGCAACCGAGACCCGCTCAGCCCTGATAATCATGATGTATAATCGCACGCCTATGGTATCGAAGCCCACTTGACAGCGGGGGTCTTAGGATATAACCTTCAGCCAAGGTATTCTCTTAAAGTCCTCGTCAAAGGTGAGAATAGTATCTATGCCGTAATGCTTACAAGTTAAGGCTATAATAGCGTCGCTTGGGGTTAGCCTGTATATTCTCATGGTTTCTAGTAGCTCCTTAGGTTCTGCATAGTCTCTCAGGACCGTTATGTCGAATTCGTGGAGCATCCCGGTGTATCTCTCTAGCATGTCGATTGCGAAGTCTAATCCCCTCTTTCTTATGTGTTCCTTTAGCCTACTGAGCTTCCTAATACCTAGTCTCTTCTTTGCTAGGCGTCTTATAATCACAAATTCCACTTCATCGATTATCCCAACCGTCACTGCCAGGTCAGTGTATGAAGCTAAGAGTCTCTCAGCTTCGTCAGCACGGTCTCCGTCGAATAGATATTCTACGAAGATATTAGTATCTACAACTTTCAACCCTGTCAATCCCCTTTAGAGACGCTCGAACTCAGCCTCAAGCAGGAGCTCCTCTATCTCTTCCCTACTCGCCTTACCCAATATGCCTCGATACTTCCGGAGCCTCCTGACCCGGTCCTCGTACCTCTCCAACCTTACAAATACCTCCTCGCCCTCCTTGAGCTCTACAGGCTCTAGAAGCTTCAACACACCATCCTTATACACTGCTCTGACAACCCTAGACAACCCCCTTTCACCCCCAAGAACTATTATGAGTTCTCGGCCCAATAATACTTTATACTTCTATATACGGAAGAGTTTCCAGATTATCACGATAGATATCCTATCCGATAACTATTCTTGCAGGGTGTTTCCATTTCATGGTTTCTATTGAAAACTTTGTTTATATTTCCTAGGCCTTCGGAGCCGGAAGTCCCGGGTTCAAATCCCGGCGGCAGCTCCATAAATATCCACTTTGTAAACCTTCTCCTTCTCTCAGGATAAGGCTCCAGCTTCCAGGTCAGAACAATAACTAAGTTCGTTCTTACTCATACGTTCTTACTTCATAATTGATAATCATGGCTGATAGTCTTGGAGGCTTAAGAGACTACCTTTAGCCAAGGAACTCTCTTAAAGTCTTCATCGAAGGTTATGATAGTGTCTATGTCATTATGTTTACATGTTAGGGCTATGATTGTGTCGCTTGGCAGGAGTTTTAGTTGGCTGGCGGTTTCTATCATGTCTTGGTATTCTACGTCTTCTACTAGTACTTCTACTTCAAGGTCTTCCAGCAACTTCCTTATACCATTGACTATGAGCTCGGGGTATCCTTTGCTTGTTATTAGTTTCCTTAGGCTGTATGGCCCCCTTAGTTCTCTAAGAGTTTGATAGTACTTTCTTGCAGATATATAGAGTAGTTCATTCACCACGGTTAGACTTGTATGGAATTTGTTCTCTTCATATTCTTCTAACAGCTTCCGGGCTTTGCTGGTGAGGCTTGTCTCGAACAGTATGTTGTAGAATATATTGGTGTCGATAAAGACCTGGTTCACTGCGCTTGAGCCTCCTCTTCATACTTCTTAAGCTCCTCTATAGTGGCTTTGCCAAATAATCCAACATATTTGTCAAGTATTTCACTCACTCTGCGCTTGCGTATGAAGACTACTAGCTCCTCTCCCTCCTGGAGCTCGACTGGCTCCAAAGGTTTCAACACGCCTCTTTCATATCTAACCCGTATAACCTTAGACACTTCCTAGTCCCACCTTTAAGTAATACTCCTCAGAGCAATTAGACTTTCCTGTAAACCAGTCGTTTCCGGATTATCAGCAATGATATCCCAATATAGATGATCCTTCTTGAAACTTGTTCCCACTT
>JALWTO010000025.1 GCA_027082825.1 Acidilobaceae archaeon | reverse complement strand
CCAACACAAAATGGTTCCCCCGTCCAAGTAAGGAATGGTCTCATTTGATATGTTAAAGTATGAAGTTGTTATTTAAAAATTTAGAAATGATCTATTAAAGACCTTGATTTGACTCTTCTAGCTGGGTGGGCAGAATTTAGATCTTTAAAGGATATTGTTAGTAGTTTTAAGGAGTTGGGAAAATTATATCCTGATATAAGACCTATTGCTAGAAGGATGTTCGTGACAAATGCTTTTGACTCAATATTAGCGACTCTGGGAGCTGATGTGGGAGGGTATAGCAGAAGTTCCTCTCCTCTGTCCATGGCTATGAGCATGATAGGAATAGGTATAGCAATGGGCCTCTTTAGTGCCATGATAGGAGTTTATCTTTCTGAGAGAGCTGAGAGAATTAGGGAGTTAAGAGACCTTGAAAAAAAGGTACAATCCAGCTTGAAGGGAAGCATATATTGGAAGATAGCTAGATGGGCTCCAGTGTACATAGCCCTTTGGAGCGGCTTAGGGGTCTTGATATTCCCTGCGATCATTGCAATACCATTCTTGCTATCATATTTACTAGGAATAGCTATAAGCACGGCTTTTACATCAAGTCTAATAATTGCGTTAATTCTTCTAGCTTGGCTAGGCTATTATCTTAGCTCGATAAGTGGCGATCCTCCGGGCAGATCTATACTAAGAACGGTGCTCGCAGGTATTGGAGGAATAGTGGTTATAGAATTGCTTAAAGAAATATTACATGTCATAGCCGCATAAAAGGTTCTCATTTACTTTTCTATGTAAGCTATTGCTTCGACCTCAAGCTCTGCATTTAGGGGTAAATTAGACACCTCAACAACTACTCTTGCTGGCGGTCTGCCTTTAAAGTATTCTGCATAGATTTCATTAAATTCGCTAAACCTAGTTATATCCCTTATATAAACAGTCACTTTGACTATATCATCCAACGTTCCTCCTGCAGCTTCAACGATAGCCTTAATATTGTCTAAAACCCTTTTGACTTTATCCTTAAAACTTCCCTCAATAAGTTTTCCCGTAGAAGGGTCTATCGGTATTTGACCAGATATAAATAGGAAGTTGCCTGCCCTTATGGCTTGGCTGTAAGGACCTACAGGTCTAGGTGCATTCTCAGTAAATATTGCCTCACTAGGCATCGAAACCCCCCTATTCCTCTCACTTAGGATTAAAGGTTATTAAAAGCTAATAGCTAATATATTAATCTGACTGAGAGACCTGGAGTTGAGAGCTCAAGGATTAAGCAAGTAAGTCAAAAAAGTTGAAAATGTGGGGCTGGAGAAGTTGACGACAAGTAGTAAATTCAAAGTTAGATGTCCAAAGTGCGGCTCTGAAATGGAATACATAATAGAGAAGGAGAGGTTAGGTAATGGGGAATTGAAAATAAGAACATATTATCGTTGCCCTGTATGCGGAACCATAGTCGGCGATCAAGTGTTGTCTGTGGAGAGAATTGATGGCCATATAAAGGTTCTAGTGGAGGAGTCAAGGCGCGTAATCATACGAAAGAGATCAACAAAAAAGATATCAGTCATAAAGAAGCTAAAAGAGCTAGGACTAATTAAATAAAAATAATTTTTCTTCAGCATATTAAGATAAAATATCCTGAAACTGTTTTTCTTTAATCATAATGATGGAAGTTGATATAAGATAACCGAGATTACCTAAGGATTTTACTTCTCTTGAACTTTTGAACTTCACAAATTAACCTCATAATTTAATGAAGAGATCAACTGCCTCGTTTAATTTTGAAAATATTTAAGCCATCTTAAAAGATCTTAACTGTGGCCTCGCCCCACCCACTTCCGCGTGTAACGCGGATGGATGAGGTGGGGTTCCGTTGTGCGCGTCGGGCATTACACAATTTCTAATTCTGATATCTTGAACAATTAACGTGATAAAAGCGTGTTGATAGGACTCCCAAGTCATGTTAACCTTATTCTAGGAATGGTGGGCCCGGGGGGATTTGAACCCCCGACCACCCGGTGTCTCCCAGCGGTTCGGCTGTTATGAGCCGGGCGCTCTACCGGGCTGAGCTACGGGCCCACCACTCTTTCTGAAACTACTATTGAGGGTTTTAAATAGTTCTATCCAAGACATTATAGAAAGATATTACTAGACCTTCCAGCTCTCTAAGTATTTCTTCTGTTCTTCGGTGAGCTCCTCTATTCTTATACCCATTGATTCAAGCTTTCTTCTAGCAACACTCTCATCTAATTCTCTTGGAACTCTCAAAACTTTTCTGGGCAGTTTATCTTTATTTTGATGAATATACATGACTGAAAGCGCCTGATTGGAGAAGCTCATATCCATAACCTCACTTGGATGTCCCTCAGCAGCGACAAGATTTACAAGCCTGCCTTCGGCAAGTAGGTACAGCCTCTTTCCATTCTTCAGCTTGTACTCGACCACATATCTCCTTATCTCCCTCTTCTCTACAGCTAACGACTCCAAGTCAGGTATGTTTATCTCCACATTAAAATGGCCTGCATTAGCCAGTATTGCACCATCTTTCATTAGCTCCATGTGCTCCTTTCTTATGACATCTTTATCTCCAGTGGCCGTTACGAATATGTCTCCTTTCCTTGCCGCTTCCTTCATATTAGTTACTTCGAAACCGTCCATTACGGCCTCTAAAGCTCTTATAGGATCGACCTCAACAACTATAACTCTAGCTCCCATACCTCTGAGTCTTAATGCTATTCCCCTGCCTACCCAACCATAGCCAGCTACTACTGCAACCTTTCCGGCAATGAGTATGTTAGTTGCCCTTAATATTCCATCTACGGCACTTTGTCCAGTTCCGTATCTATTGTCAAAAAGGTATTTTGTATAAGCATCGTTAACCGCAATAACGGGGTAGAGAAGTTTTCCCTCTCTTTCTAAGGCCCTAAGTCTGATCACGCCAGTAGTAGTTTCTTCGGTGCCTCCCTCTAAGTTACTAGCTATATTTCTGTATTTGTCATGTAGAGTTGCATGAAGATCTGCTCCATCATCTAACACGATGTTGGGCTCCTTTAGGGCAACCTGCTCTATGGCCCAAAAATATTCATCCGTGGACATTCCTCTCCATGCATACACATTTATACCATCTTCAACCAAAGCCGCTGCGACATCGTCTTGTGTAGATAAGGGATTGCTAGGAGCTAGATAAACTTCCGCTCCCCAGGCCTTTAAGGTTCTAACTAACACCGCAGTTTCTTTAGTTACATGTAAAGCAGCAGAAATCTTTAGTCCCTTTAAAGGTTTCTTTGACATATAACTTTTCCTTAAACTCATCAATACAGGCATGTGAACTTCAGCCCATTCTATCTGCTTATGTCCCTCCTCAGCCAAGGAAGGATCTTTTATCTTGAACTCAACCATCCATAAAACACCTCGTGATGTGTCAAAGACTATGCTTCCTAGTTGAGATATTTATCTTCTTTTAGTCTTGAAAAAAGTACTAGCTTAAAAATTCTGAGCAGCATAAATGTAGCGGTAAAGGTATTAAACGGAGCAGGTGAAAAGGTTGGGCAGAAGAAGGAGAAAGAGGATTAAAAAGGTTGTGAGAAGATCAACATTAATGTCAAGATATTTTATATGTCCCATATGTGGACAGCAGACTTTAACAATAGACTTTAAAAAGAGTAATAAGCCTGGAACTAAACTAGCTATAGTAAGGTGCGGGAACTGTAAGTTATATTTAACTATGGAGGTGCCAGAGGTTTTAGATAAGATCGATGTATATAATAAGGTTGTAGATCTAGTTCATGAAGGTAAGATAGAACAGTATATGAAATCTCCCAGTGTTGAAGGTGTTAATGAGAATGAGGAACGGAGTACTGAAGTTGTTAATGGAGAAGAAGGAGAAGGGTGAAAAAATACATCTAACCTTAATAGATCCTGAGAAGAGTACTCCCAAGGAAGCCTATGAAATGGTTGAAATAGCCAAAAGATCGGGAACAGATGCTATATTAGTAGGAGGATCTACAGGTCTCTATGAATCGTTGACGGATGAAGTCGTAAAATCCGTAAAAAAGATAGGACTTCCAGTTATACTATTTCCTGGAAGTCTAGGGGGTCTTAGTAGATATGCTGATGCAGTACTTTTTATCTATTTAATGAATAGTGATAATCCTTATTACATAACTGGTGCTCAGGTTCAAGCAGCTCCCATAGTTCTTAAGTTAGGTCTTGAGTACATACCAACCGCTTACATCATTGTAGGCTATGGAGGTTCTGCTGGATACATAGGCAGGGCTAGGCCCATACCATATGAAAAACCTGAGATCGTTGGAGCTTATGCACTTGCAGGCTGTATGATGGGGGCAAAAGTAATCTACCTAGAGGCAGGCAGTGGCGCTCCAAAACCTGTTCCTCCTTCTGCTGTAAGTCTTTCCAAGTCGCTACTCTTAAAAGCCGACTATGATGGTCTCTTAGTCGTTGGTGGTGGCGTGAGGTCACCCGAGGACGCCCTTAAGCTCTCAGAGGCCGGTGCTGATGCTCTCGTTACTGGAACTATCATTGAAGAAGATCCTACTTCATTAGCTGATATCATATCGGCATTTAAGTTTAAAGTTTTGAAATAGCTTTGCAGGTGAGCTCTCTTTTGAGTAACGAAATGAGCATTAAGTGTGCACAAGAGGCTATCAAAAAGGCTTATTTTGATAGAGATTCTAAGAGGGGGCTTTACGGAACCTTTACTTGGTTCATTGAAGAAGTGGGTGAACTGGCTGAAGCTCTCTTAGGAAAGCGAGATAAAGAAGGTATTGAGGAGGAGTTTGCGGATGTTTTTGCATGGCTATTAAGCTTAGCAAATTTAGTGGGTATTGATATTGAAAGTGCTTTTAAGAAAAAATATAAGAAAGACTTGGAAGCTTTTATATGTGAGGGAAACAGCTGAATAAGGGGGTTTTAATGCCTTCGAAGAAGAGAAGAAAGAAAGGAAGCGGGCCTATGACTGCTGCGGGGCTTGTAGCTTTCTATGAGGATTATGAAGAGAAGTTTACCTTAAGTCCCTTAGCTATTGTTTTAATAGCCGTCATTTTCTCTGTCATTGTCATTGTAGCTCATGTCGTTGGATGAACAGCTAGTCAAAAAGCTTTTTTCTAAGCGTTGGACTAAATCCATAATTTAATATTTCTTCAATTATCAAAATTATCTCCTTTAAGCTAACATTTTTGCTAAGATCGTGAAATCTATTATTAGCTATTGAAAGCCATGCTCCAATCATATGGTAGCAAGTGGGTTTCCCCTTGACCATAGATTTTTGAAAAGCTGGACACGTACAATA
>JALWTO010000024.1:2226-19670 GCA_027082825.1 Acidilobaceae archaeon | reverse complement strand
CTGAGATTAAAGTGATTTTAGAGCTTGAGAGTATTGGGAAATCTATGCTTCCTTGCTTTTTATATCTACCAGCCTTTAAAGCACTATTCTGATACTCTTGGAATATCTTCCTTAAATTGTCTTCGATGAACTCTTTTAACTCTTTTAGATGAAGGTTTCCATTCAAGCGGAAATTATAGTCAAGGCCTTCACTGCTTCTCGCTTCGATAACCCTTAAATTCCCTGCACCCCTTCTGCTCCTAGATCCAATTCCTCCTAAATAGATTAGAGACCAAAGGCTTCCAGCTGCTAGCTTAAAAGATTTTTTGCTGCAAGCAGAAAGCTTTATGCTAAAGCGCGACCCGGCATTATACCAATACCTTCTAGTCCCCTCCCTTTTCTGCATGTTTAGTGAGAACCAGAGGTATACCAAGTCCCGCTTTATGTTTATAAATGATGGCTTTGTCCTTGTCGATGTTATTACCTTTATGCAAGATTTTTTGTCCGTTGATCCAAAGACTTCCCCCTCCATCTTTAATAGCTCACTTGGCTGAGCAATAAAGCTGCCCATTATTGCCCTGAACCACCACCTCATAAGCCCTCTAAGGCTTTGGGACCTGAGACCCTCGTTTTCTATATTAAGCTGGTCTGCGCCCGCTATGAATAGGGGCGTTATGTTTTCAACTTCAAGCTCTAGCGATTGCAAGGCTTAGCACCCTTGAAAATAATCTATGAAGAAAATAATTTATGAAAGAAGAGAAGTAGGTTCTTGGTGTTGATCTTAGATTATTTAAGCAGAACGCGAGGATTTTATAACCGATTTTATTATCTTCCTGCAACTTACCCACCACTTGCCTAATGTAGTATAGAAATTTATAAACCTTTGTTTGATGATAGAAGCATTGCTAGACCTCTACCTAAAACCCACCTTTTCATTACATCACCTTTCCTAATCAAGTTTCATAGATTCATTAAGCTTATAAAATCTGTTCATAACATCCGTATTGAAAGTAAAATGAACCCAACGATAGTTAAGGAGATAGTCAACAACAAAAGAGAAGGCTACTTCCTTACCCTTGACATCGAATTAAGGCCAGAAACTGATATAATCTTGCCAACTCTGTCTTCAAAGCTGCTGAAGTCTATCGTTGCAAGCGGGGCCTGCAATTATTGGATATGGAAGCTGTATGAAAAGCAAGGCCCTATTAAGCCAGTCACCTTTAGGCTACTAGAAGCTGAAGGGGGAAGAAAACTATACAAAAAGGGCGGGTCCAATCCTTCTGAGATACTCACGCTTAAGGCATCCTCCAAGGTCAACGCAAAAATAGTAGTATATATTAGGGGAAAGCTTGATGATCAGATAGACACTTGCTCCGGTTCCTTTAACTTTGGACAAGGAATTTTAAACTATTACATGCGGTCTTTTACAATAGCCAAGGCCTCTGAGGCCTCGGCAAACGTAGAAGGTGTAGGGTCTATTAAGCTCACTTTTAGAACCCCCACAGCAATAGCATCAAAGCTTATGACACCGCCTTGGGCAGCAAACATCTCGAGGAGGTATCACAATTTATATAGGCTACTCCCCACACCCTCCCTCTTGATATCGAATACAATAACCATACTCCTAGGCCTCGTTGGTAGTGGAGAACTTTTGGACAACAGGGTTCATTACTACTTGGGTAGGCTGGCTGACCTAGACATGGTAGAGACGGACTATAGGCTGAGGCCGGAGACTGTTATTGTTGGAAGGGATGAATATGGGAGGCTAAGGGAGTTTAGGGGCTTTACTGGATACGTTATCTATAGGATAAGGAGGAACAGCGCTACCTCTACCCTCTTAGACAAGGTTTTCCCTTACGTAATGCACCTCGGAATAGGGAAGCTTAGGGCCATGGGTATGGGAGAAGTTTCGCTTGAACCGCTTGATGGGAAAGGATGAAGCAATTGAATATACTTCAGGCTAACCCTTAGCCTTCAGCGTCTCTAGCATTTTAAATACTTTTATTGTAAGCCTCCCAACGGGTGAGAGGTAAACACCTCTCCCCTTCCCCTTTTGATATACTAGGTTGAGGCGTTTTAGCTCGCTTATCCTATTTTTTATTGTTTTCTCCTTCTGGCCCAAAATATTAGATATTTTTGCTATATTTGCGCCTTCATTGTTGCCAATTGCCTCTAGCAGCCTTATCCTCTGCTCGCTGATAAAAGCGGGGATTGAGAACCAGTCAGCGCTTGCCTCAGTTATTCCACCGGTATATGCCTCGCTTGTTATCGATATCTTTACCTTTATCCCGGATAATGAAATTATCATCGAAGCTATAGTAGCCGGTACCACAACTATCCTTGAACCGCCACCAAGGCAGAAGATTATCTCTTCAGGCTTCTCCCCGCTCTCGCTAATTTCATTTATAAACAAGCTTAGGGATTCAACCATGTCGCCTTCAGGCACCTCTATAAGCTTTATGTTATCATTGCTAATTCCGAGCTTTATCAGGTCTGTTCTAAGGTACTCGAAGGCCTTTTTAGCGGCCCCGGCAGCAGGGTGTAGGGTAAAAACCTTTATTACATCACCTGCCCCGGCATAATATTTGTTGAGTATCCTTAAGACCACGTCCTCATGAAACCCTAAGGTGGCTATAAAGAGCCTCGACTCTAGCACCCAAGTCATGTTAAACCTTCTACCAAAAAAGTTTTTCCCTGTTTTCCTAGGGATTTTTGAGAAACGCTAACATACCCCTTTTATTTCCGATTATCACTTCCCCCCGCTTTATGATACCTTTCCCGGTCTAGCCTGGGAATTTTACCTCAGGATACTTGGAAATGGGAAAGTATTTTCACCCACTTATAGATATTTGGTGAAAGGTGCTTGATGAAGAGGATAATGATGGAGAAGAGGATCCTTCACAGCATCGCAGAGAAGTATAAAGTTCAAGCAGAGCTTAGGGGGTGGAACTGGGATAGGCCACCAGTTAAGCCGAACCACTACCTAGGCCTTGGTGTTAGCGAAGTAGCCTATTTTTCCTGTTGTCCAGAAGAGGCTATTAAGATGAAGCTAGGTAAGAAAGAAGTCAATGATTCGATGTTATTTGGATTAATGGTTCACAAGGTGTTCATGAGCGTTGTAAATGAGATCAACGCTATGGTATTAAAAGGCTTAAGGCCTTGGCTCATCTCCACAATACTAATGAAAAGGTCTAATGCAGTAGTTAGGTCATTTACCAACGATAGGAGTTTGCAGGAAAAGCTATCGGAGCTTTACAGGGCCTTGACAATACTTTTTGTCGGTGACGTTGCTTCAGAAATGATGCTCAATAATCCTTACACCCCGAAACCAATAATGATATCAGAATATGTAATAAATGGTATACCCCTTGGCCTCTCTAAGAGGCTGAGGGCAGACGCCGTTTCTGAGGGTATGGTGCTTGAGTTAAAAACTGGCAAGATACAGAAGTGGCACAGGATACAACTAGCAGGCTATGCAATGGCCTTAGAGTCGCAAATAGAGCAGCCTGTAGACTATGGGGCCTTACTTTCTATAAACGTTGACAAGCTCAAGCTTGAAGTTAGCGGAGTTTTCATAGATGAAGGGCTAAGGTCTGAGTTTCTTGAAGCGCGCAACGAGATGGGAGAGGAAATACTAAGGAGCGGTGTGCTATAATGGAGGCCTCTAACAGGATCCTTATTGTTAATGGCTATGGTGTTAGGATTGGTGTGCACGGAAACGCTATTTCTATCTCATCGAAAGAGGGCAAAAGCTTCCACCCACTTTGGGAAGTAGATGCTGTAATAGTATCCTCCGGTGGGGTCAGCATCTCTAGTAGGTTGCTCAGGCTCCTCGCATCAAGTGGCATTGAGCTGATAGTGATGGACTCTAGGGGGATGCCCGTTGCGATAACCTATTTTAGCCACCTCTCGCGGACCCCCGAAACTAGGAGGAGCCAATACATAGCGTTCTCGAGTAAAAAGTGGGTAAACTACGCTAAGTCAATGATTGCATGTAAAATATCGTCGCAGGCAGAATCGTTAAGGAGGATTTCATTGAGAAAGGGTAAACCAGCAAGGGAATACAAGAAGCTAAAGGCGATAAGCAAGGAGGTATTGAGCGAAGAACCTAGAACAGACCCAAATGATTTCAGGAAGGAGATTGTGGAAAAAGAAGCCTACGCCGCCCGCATATATTGGTCTTCAATTGCTTCTCTCCTCAACTATACGCTTAACTTTAACGGGAGGGATCAGGACTCCAGCGACCCAGTTAATATTGCATTAAACTATGGGTATGCCCCGCTTTATTCTTATGGCTTTAAATATCTTGTACTATCGGGACTAGATCCATATGCAGGTTTTGTTCATGTTGACAGGTCTGGAAAGCCAACGCTAGTCTTTGATTACATAGAGCAGTTTAGGTCGTCCATAGTAGATGAAGCCATTATCGCCCTGTTCATGAAAAAGTGGAGGCCTAGGTTTGAGGAAGGCCTTTTGGATAGGGAGAGCAGGCTATGTATAATAAAGGCAATTAATGAAAGGCTTAGCGACCAGGCGATTAATGCATATAGACCAATGAGCTACGCTGAAGCCCTTAAAGAGTATGCCTTCAGGCTAGCCTCTTCTCTTAGGTCATCTTCAAGCTACATCTGCTATAACTACCCTGGTGACCCTACATGATGCTCCTTGTTATCTATGATATAAGTAGCAATGAGAAGAGGCTTAAGATGTCTAAGGCATTGATGCAGGAAGGCCTCTCTAGGATACAGAAAAGCGCCTTTGTTGGGAGGGCTGGTTCTGCCCTTTTTAGAGAAATAGAAGTAAAGGCTAGGTCGATTGTTGATGAAAAGACAGACATAGTGCACATGGTAAGGGTAAGCGAGCTTGAATGGAATGGGACGAAGATCATCGGTAGGGGAGTTAATGCAAAGAAAGGCTTGGGGTGGGACCTTGTTTATTGATGCAGAGGTTAGCGTAACGCAAATAAAGAACTACTCCTTCTGCCCGGTGATACCTTGGATCGAAGCAACCTATAACGTGCATGAGCCTGAAAGCAACGCCATGAAGGAGGGGAAGAAAAGGGTACCTTCAGAAATAGCCCAAAAGATAGGGCTAGAAAGGCCATATATTGAAGAGGTAATGATAGTAGACAAGGAACTTGGAGTTAAAGGAAAGGTGGACCTCATTTCTGGGAAGAAGCGCCTCAAAGTGCTTGAGGTAAAATCCTTTAAGAGGTCAGCTGAAACCTCTACCCATTTTAGAGATCAGCTCTTCGTGTATTCCCTTCTAGTCCAGAGGCAAATGGGTAGGGTCGTCGTTTCTTACCTCTACCTCGGAGGGGATATTATTTCATATGACATTGGCAAATATGAGATCGAGAGGGCATTGAAGCTTATTAACGATACTAAAAGAGTTGTTTTATCGGAAGAACCGCCAAAGGTTAGACCGGATCCTAGGAAGTGTAGCTACTGCTGGTATAGGCACATGTGCCCATACCATTGGTAAAGGTTCTCTAAGTTCCTTAGTTTTTCCATAACAAGCTATAGATATAAAAATTTTTAGCTTAATAATTAAAAATAAGGTAGAGGTAAAGATGCTCATCATTATCACCCTAGGGTTTACTGAAACGTTTGCTATAAGGTCAATCTTCTCTAGAGGCATTAGGCCAGGGGATAAAATAATAATTATCCAGCCAAATCGTGAAGACGAAAGGGCAGTCAAGGCTAGGAATTCCCTAGTTGATGTCATTAGAAAGGTCTCACCTGAAATAGTGGTGCTAGATGAAAAAATCAACTATACTGATTTCTTCCAATCGGTAAAACGCATAATTTCTATATTAAACAGCAACAAGGAGAGGCCAATATATGCAAACCTCTCTGGGGGAATGAGGCTGCTAATAGCAGAAGTTCTGATAGCGCTTGTTTTATACAATGATAGCTCTGAGATAGAGATATTTTCTGAAGATGGGTCAAACAGCGTCACCTTTAATAGCAATATTATTAAGCCACTACCGCTAGATGACACAGACATGAAAGTATTGCTAAACATAGCGAAAAGTAACGCAACTATAACCGGCGTGGCAAGTGCCTCTGGGCTATCAAAGAGCACCGTTTATAGAAGATTTAAAAAACTTGAAGGGCTGGGGTTAGTAAAAGGCGGTAGGTTAACAGAAAAGGGTAGCCTATTCGTTTGTAGTTCTGAATCTTGAAAAAGCCGATAAGCTATTAATATCTATTTTTCAAAGGTGCGAACTATCCTTATGTTGGCTTATAGTTTCTCTGTATGACTTTTTTTCAAACACAGAAACTTAAAGATAGAAAGATGTATAAACGTTTCATACCACTAGCTAATTGGTGAGAAAGTGAGTGAACTAGAGTCTAGAAAAGGACTCCCAGGTTATTCCCGCGTTGTAAATGCCCTAACGGTGGCGTCACTCCTCATGCAATCAACTACAGTGCTTGACAGGATGGCTTATGCATTAACGTCAGAGCAAGCCATAAGGGCTATAAGTGATTCTATGAGGATAGTATCGAGCGGACTAGAAAACGAGCTGATAAAGCATGAAAAGAAGGAGTCCCGTGACGGTTCAAAAACCTATGATATCTTAATTGTTACACCTAGCAAAACAAAGGAAAGCTACGAAATATATGGTACCCTACCCAGCGAGGAGGAAGTCTCCAAGGTTGTTGAAGAGCTAAGTAGCGATATAAGGATAGCAAGAAAAATTGGAGCAATAGCCCTTGCGAGTTACGCAAAGGTGCTACAAGAACGCATAAGCAATATTGAAAAGGGTGAATGAAAGTGGCATTTCTAAGCATCTCGTTGAGGTATCTTATAAACATGGAATCGCTAAACGGGATAGAAAGCGTTGGTAACATATCTAGACATAGGGTAGCACCTATGATAGTTCCTACGGACACCGGTTACTCTGTAAGGTATGTACCAGCTGTCTCTGGGGAAACAATAGCCCACGCCTACCAAACGCTTATAGCTGATGAAGCTGCTAAAAGTGGACTTCCTGTTGGGAAAAGGTCTATGCAAGGTGAGCTGCTAAAGTTCACCGATGATGGATTATTGAAAGAAGAAGGCATAGTACCTCCGAAAGGTTATGAAGATATGAGGCGCGTTGAGGTAGACATTATGCTTAAGGATATTGTTTCTGATATTGGGGGTTTCATGTATACAGGCAGAGTCCCGATTAAAAGGACTTCCGCGTTTCAGGTTTCCTATATGATACCTGCTTATGACTCCTCAGAGACGGCCGCGCTTGAGGCGCAGTTCCACGTAAGATTTTCGCCAAGCAATGCAAACTATCAAATACCTTATACCGTTGAGGTGGGCTCGGCTATTTATTCATTGTCATTCAACCTAGATCTTGATAAGATATCACTTCCCTCAAACCCAGGGCCAAGCGTGGAAAAAGAAGAGCTACTGAAAAAACAAAAAAGCGATAGGGAAAAGGTATCAAGGAAAGCCCTCATCAGGCTTCT
Organism: Acidilobaceae archaeon; assembly: GCA_027082825.1. Lineage (GTDB taxonomy): Archaea > Thermoproteota > Thermoprotei_A > Sulfolobales > Acidilobaceae > JALWTO01. The sequence goes on along the minus strand of JALWTO010000024.1, from coordinate 12,222 downwards.
AGATAACCTTCAGTTTGGTGCAAAGAAATCTAGGTTTGCACCAGTTGCCGAGATTAAGTCTGCTGTTGGAATAGTATCTGATGTACCTCTAGTAGCGACGCCAGGCACAACCAGTGGGTTTATAACAGATACCTACAATAGGGTGAAGTCCTTTGAAAAACACGGGGTTCTCAAAAAATACAAGCTGCTAGCTATTAACAAGGAGAACATAGAAATACCCACAGATGTTGAAAATAGGGTTACAGTTGCAGATTTGATTAATGACCTCACGCTGTGAGAATAATGAAATACCCCCACTATTTTTCTATTTCAGCATTGATAAAACCTGCATGGGGGTATTCAATAAGGGAGCCTAACACAACTGCATTACAACCCGCTCTTCCGCTCCCACCACCTACAACGATTGTAGGAGCCGTTTCATATGGGTTGGCAAAGCTTTTTGATATTGGTGAAACATATCGTGGCAAACAAGGCAAGCTAAAATCATTAGCTGAAGAAATGTATAATGCAAGCGTCTATGCTGGTGCCTCGTTAGCAGGAGCCGCTGTAATCCATAATGATATAAATAGGTACTTAATGAGGCCCTTTGCTAGGAACGCTAACAGGAGTAAACCGGAATACCAATTCGCAGCCATTTCTGCTGGGAAGGTTTATATAAATGGGTCTATAAAGTTGTTAGCCACGTTTGACTTAGATAAAATTAACCAGATTTGGCCTATAAGCGAACTCTCTTCTAATATAGAAAAAGACTTGGAGAGAGCTGCGCACTACATAACTAGGATTGGTTCAAAGGAGTCAATAGTTTCTGTTACTAGCGTAAAGGCAGGCAAACCGACAATGGTAAATGACAAAAAGATATGCACCTCTTTATATCAGAGTGAAAACGCCGTCTCATTAGAAGATGTAACGGAATGTGATGGTAGTAATAAGAAAACATACACCTTTTTCGTTCTGAAGTTTTGGAAGACCGGCTTTAGAGAAATAGGAGAACCGGAGCTGTTTGTAGCCCCTGGGAGGAACGAAGAGATTATAACAAGCAAAAAGGTAGGCCTCAAGGTTAACCCCAATTGTTTAGGGTACGAATTTAATGGGGATGGGTTCGCGATATGCCAGTAATGAAGTTTAAAGATGCGTTAGGTTACCTTTCTAAAAAAATAGGTGGGAATGGTAAACCAAGGGAGTTGCTTGTAAAAGCGATGGAAGCATTAGACAATTATAATAATAAAAAAGAAGTAATATTCCTTAACGCTCCTACAGGCTATGGTAAGACCACCCTTTCCTTGGCGATCTACTATGCAATAAAAAATGGAAACAAGCACTTAGGCTCCAGGATCATTCATGTATTGCCATTAAGGTCAATAGGTGACCAATTATATAAAAAGGCAATAAATACCTTCTATAAAAATAATTGCAATAAAGCCGTTGATATCGGCTTACAACACCAGAACTCTCCAGGATCTCCAATGATGTCAAAAACCCTTACTATAACTACCCTTGATACGTTTGTGATGTCTCTCTATAAGGTTCCTCCCTATGAAATGGGTAAGCTGAAATGGGGGTATAACGCCCATTTTGACGTCAGCAGGGGCTTCATTTATACCTCGATAGTAGTATTTGATGAAGCGCACCTATACTTTAATGAAAACAATAAAAAGGTAGCGTCATCGTTCATTCAGACCCTAAAGTCATTGGCAAATATTAACGTTCCAATAATAATAACGACGGCAACAATGCCGGACTCAATAATTAACCTTATAAGAGAAAAACTCAGCGTAATAGGGGCTTCCCTCAACGTTATTGGTCCTAGCGCCAGCGATATTCCTAAAAGGGAAATCCAAGTAAAAACAATAAACAAAGAGGACTTAATGGAAACAATTGGCAAACTCATAGAGAACGGGTCTTTATTTATTGCTGCAAATACCGTTAAACAGGCCTACGATATTTATAAAGCGTTAAAAGGAAAAGGATATAGCTCAACGCTTATCCATAGCAGGTTTTCCGAGGAGGATAGAATTGAAAAGCTGAGTAATGTTATTGGAGGGACAAACAATGAGCTGGATAAAGGCACAATCCTTGTCTCTACCCAGGTGATAGAAGCTGGTGTTGACTTCTCTGCTGATTTCGGTATATCATTCTCAGCTCCACCGGAAAACCTTATCCAGAGAATGGGAAGGATTAAAAGATATGGCGGTAAAGGGGAATTCTACGTTGTCGAGCCAACGGATAGCGATTACAAAATTTATAGCAAGGAACTCGTTGAACTGGGCTACAGCTTGGCACAAAGTAATGCCTTAGATCAGAAAAACATAAATCATAATTATTATCTTAGAAATAGGGATCTATGCCTAGAGATGCTTTTATACAATTTTGATAGCAATCCATTTATTGGAAGCAAAGATGTTTGGGAATATATAAAAAATAATTGTTCCTTGGTTAGAGAAAAAGATATGGTCAGGGTGACCCCCTATGGTTATGCTATGTGCAATAAAAGAAACGGCGAAATTGTATGCAAGGTAAATGATATAAACAGGTTATCATTTTCAATGGACTACTATCTTATAAAGAATTACCTAATGAAGAAAAACAAGCTTTACGGATTGAAATTTGATGCAAACAGGAAGGAATACCTAGCTAAGGATTACTATAAAGAAGTAAAAGAAATAATAGCAAAAAATAATCAATGCATATCTATTTTTATGATGCAAGAGGACATCGATTCGTTTCTAATTGAAGACTATAATAAGGAGGTGGGTTACATTGGATAAGAGGCCTTGTGCTTTTAGTGGACAATCGCTCCTCGAGCACCTAGAGGGTTCTGTGAACATAGCAAAGAGCTTCGTAAATAATTACTCATACTCAAAGGTAGTGTATAGTAGGATAAAACCCTTTATCCAGGGCTTGCGCGAAGAAGATGTGTTAAACGGTATTTACTCTACAGTATTTCTGCACGACATAGGCAAGGCTGTAGAAAGGTACCAGGAACCATTTGACGATAGCTGTAACGCTAAGGCAAGCTTCAACTTTATGCACCATGAAATTTTTTCAAGTGCAATTGCATATGAGGTGCTTTCCGGCAATAACGGCTCTTCGTTCGATGATTTACTAGATTATGTAGTATTGGCAATAATGATGCATCATGAGGCAATGAGAATAGTTAATCCTAATGAAAAAATTGTTGAAAGGCTAAAGGTAACTAAAGAAAGGATACTCGGAATAGAGAAGCTATTGGAAAAAATGCTAGTATTAATCCCAGGTATAAAGGTCAAAAGGGTTGAATTCATAGACAGGAAAATTTTAGATAACTTTGAAAGGTGGCTTGGTGTAGTTAGCAACACATCAAAAAACATTAAGATGGAAAATAGAAGGCTTAATTTATATACTTTTTTTGAACTTCCTCTCATCATCTCAGATAACCTAGATTCTAGGAGGAGGGGTGATGAGGGAAGGAGGAGGAAGTTTATTGCAGAATTAGAGAGGGAGGTGGTATTATGAGCGTTAGTAAAATATGCTTAAATAGGGTTTCCCCTTTTTCAGATTTATTAGTCAAGTCCTTTTTATTCCTAGGTCAACAGGGCATAGACCGTGTCGAAGAAAGGAGGAATACCTTTGCAATATATGGGGAAAACCTAGAGGTTGCCTTGAAAGAAGCCTTTTTGCTAGCTGCAGATTTAATGGGAGACTATAAGAGGCTACCCTTAACTGGTAACGATAGGAGAGAAAAAGATTTTAAAGAAATGTTGAAAGCAATTGGTGCAACCTCTATTCAGAGCGACGATGAGGTACTTGAATCTGCTGGAATTAATATAAGCAACCTCATAAACAACAATGAAAAAGGGGTTAGAGGGCCACTTATAGCTTTAATCAAGAGCGAATATTATGAAGAATCTCGCACACCTATGTTTTCTAGCGATTATGAAAAAGTGCTCAACCCTTCCCAACTCTATGTCTTAATGGCTTTAGGAGGCTACGTAGCCTTCAGACTTGGGAGGTCTAAGTATGTAGGGAAGAACCCAAGCGTTGTAGTAACTATTGAGGATCCATTTACAAAAGATAAAGAAATTATCAATGCCCTTTGTAGCTTTAAGACAGAAGACAAGAGCAAAAGGAAATACCTACCAAGGGCAATCACCTCTAAATGGGCCTTTTCATTATGGTTAGCGTTAAACTTCAATATAAGCCACGTAGTCAAAGTGAACTTGGTTGATGAAGGCAATAGAATAAATGTAAAGGAAAGCTTTATCACAGATCTAAAAAGGCTAAGGTCTGGAATCGATAGAACGCTAGGCGCATTAGATGAGAAAAAGGCTAGGCCAATAAACAGCCTTTTATTAAATGTTTTAAATCAAAATGCCATGTCTGAAGAGATACAATTCACCAAGCTTCTCTATGAGACCATTAATGGCATAAATTTGAATTATGATACAATTATCCTTGGCAGCAGGGGTTATTCGTTACTGTTAAGTGACTTAATTAACAGCGCCCAGAAAAAAGCTAGTAATGAGTTTAAAAGATATGAGAACATGTGGAAAATAACCAAGCTTATGTTGAAAAATTTAAAATAGGTGAGAACAATGACTATTATAAATAGGGAAAATTGCTTTTATTATTATGATGAGAGGCTCTGGTGCGACTACTCTAGCTCCCTTAAGGATATAAGAAAGAGGGCCGAAAGGCATATAGATGAGTTTATTCAGAGCAACAAGGCAAGAAGCCTTGTAGTTCAAGCACCATATGGCTCTGGAAAATCTACTTTGCTAAGGTATTTGCTTGTTTATTCATGGGAGAAAGGTATTCCTGCCATTCTAGTAAACCTGAGTAGCATCGTCAAATTCATTGCCAGCAGCAACAAAGAGTATACCCTAGGATATATCCCAGAGGATGATTTGCCTAACATAATAGAGCAGTTTTATAATAAAATTAAGGCAGAGGTATTAAATAATCCTGAGTCAATCAAAAAATACACTAATAACATTAATATTAGCAATTTTCAGGAAATCCTAAACAGAAGCAACAATTTTGTGATATTAATAGATGAGGTAGAAGAAGCGCTGGAGAATCTAAGGAAAATTATAAGCTCTCAAACATCTCCCTTTAGAACTATAATGGATAAACCGTTAAAAGGAACAAGCAAATTCTACCCTATATTAGCCTATGGGCCACTAACTATGGCCAAAAATCTCTTGGTGGGACCAACACAATGGAGGCCAGATACTGTAGGTATCCCTCCAATAAAAGTTGATAACATAATAACGATGGTAGATAAAGCAATAGGCAAAGATATTAACCAAGACTACAAGAAAAGCATCTCCAGCTTCATATGGTTCTTATCTAGGGGCAGGCTTGGATGGGTTTCAAAGATTATAGATTCAGGTCTAGCAAATGAATTACTAGATTTGCTAATAAGGAGGGACTTTAATGCAGCTTCAGACTTCCTTAAACATGACATCGTCTATAAATATTTCCCTGGAAACCTCTTTAGCAAAGATATAAAGATAGTTGATGAGAATTCACTTAAGAAAGACCTCAAAAACAATGAAGCGTATTCGTTTTTAATACTAAATGCAGGACCCGTTAGCATTAAGGACGTTGGCTATGGTATAAAAGAAGATACATATTATTACAGCTCTGAAATGCTTATTAATATAAATCAGCTCTTGGACGAAATTGATAATATGATTAAGGGTAATAAAAACATTAGGATTGACGATGACATAAGGAATAGCATAATAGATTATACTGAAACATTTCTCTCTGCAATAAGCAACGCAAATAATTATATCTTGTTCAGTAAAGAGTTTCTAGCAAATCTGAAGGAAGCCCTATTGGCCTATATACAAGATATGCTATACCAAAACCCAGAAGCAGAAGATGCTGTCAATAACATAGGTTTTGATATTATATATTCTATATTGAAGAACAAGGCAAAAAAGGCTGATGGAGAAACATTCATACAGATAAAGCCAACTAAGATCCTAGAGTATTTCCCACTGCTCACTACGTTGCCTTTAATAGGCTTTGCTAGGGCCCATCGAGATAAAATAGAGGAACAAGGATACATAAAAGATTATAATTCCCAACTCGAAATTGCATTGAATGGTATAGTTAAAATAATGAAATTTTCTAGTGAACTAGAAAAAGATGCTAATATAGCTAATAATATAATATTGCTACCCGTCTTGCTTAGCTCATTAAAATATGGCAGCAAAAGGCAAAATAAAAGATATTATAGAGAATGAAAAGTTCTTAAGAATATATAATATAATTAACAGCAAGAACAAAATAGCTTTTCTATTAATAGATGATCTCAAAGAACGGGAAGAAAATGAAAAAGAAGAAATAATTAACAGTTTTCATGAGCTAATAAAGCCACTACATTACCTCAATAAGGCGCTAGAAGTAAGACTAGAGAAAAGGATATCACTATTCGTTTTAGGCCTACTTATAAACTACCTATATATAGGTGATTTATATGGTAATGATACATTAACTATACTTGAGGAGAAAATAAAGGAGACCTTTTTTAATGAATTAGCAAACATAATAAGCGATGTTAATGAAAATGCAGTAAAAGATCAAAACTATAATAGAATGAATTTTAACAAAATAGAGCAGGATGTAAAAGTAAAAATAAATGATTATGTAGGGCAGATAGATTTGTGCAGATATGTTTCGATTTTTCAAGGAAACGTTGTTTTTAGTCTTATTAAAAAATTCTTAGAAGATATGTCACAGTATAATAGTTCAAGTCAGAATTCTAATTATCCTCAAATACATTCTGGACTTTCAACTATCATCTCACCAATAGAGAAACTAAATCTTATCGCAGGATATTTTAATCAAGGTAATATAATTAGGGATATTAAAAAAGACGATGATTTCAAGCAATTCTATAGTTTCTTCTTAGAAGGCGACATAAATGATAAGATAGCAAAAATTAAGAAATGTCAAGAAGAAATAATGGAAATGTTGAACAGCAAGATCCCCATATCAAATATTATTGAATATTTTAAGGATATAATAGCCAAGATTGTAAGCAACACTTTAACTCACGATGCCTATCAATTCGAGGAAGAATATTACAAAAAATTGAAAAAATATATCATTAATGGCTTATTAGATAGCATCAATATAGGCTTCAGCGAGAACGCCATCTCCAGTTATATTTACAATTATTCATTTATGCTAGCGTTACAACAAACCAAAGGATTGCTCCCGACGGATATAATAGATGATTATCTGTCTGAATATAAGAAGCTAGAAGAAAAAATAGACGAGGTCAATAATTCAATTAACAAGATGTCTATGCATATCAACAACATTTGTAATATCAGAAACCAGATACAAACCCTTAAAGGCGTTGATTTAAATGAGTTGACTAGGCTTTTTGGATCAAGCCTAACAGACTATGATCTGTTTTCAATATATGAATTTTCAAAAGGGGCAAAGAGTTTCCTGCATTATCTAATTAAATATCTTTCTAATTTCAATATTATATTAAATACATATAATGAAAAACTTAGTAAACTTAGTAGCATAGTTAATAATATAAGACCTATAATTACTCAAGACGACCTACTTAATAAATTGCTAAACCTACTTAACAATGACTGCAGGAATTTGAAGCATTTTCTCAAATTGAAAAATGACGGTATAAATGTTATCAATGACTATATCAATAACTTCTATGGTAATAAGGAAGACAATTATGTGGGGAATGTAATTAATGATATTAAGAGGAAACTTAGCACGATTATAGGTGAGGAGGCATGATTTTCTTTTATGATAGTATCAAGGAAGCTAATGCTAACGAAAGTATCATAGATAACCTCATAATTAAGATTGTGGAGGAGATGAAAAGGAGGAACGAGGAAAAAGAAAAAATAAGAGAGATTGTGGAGGAGATGAAGAAATCTGCAGATGAGCTGAACGGAATTAATTTAAATAGGTTGAGCGAAAAAATAGACCATTTTAAATCCTTAAAAGATGAAATTAAGAAAGCAATAGATTCAATCAAAATAGACTCCTTAAATAACGAGACCCTTAATAGTTTAAAGGAAATAATATTAAAGGTTAACTTAGCAAACAGGGTTTTAGATATTTGCGAAGATATAAATGCAGATATCGTAATAGACCCGGAAAATATAAGCCTTGAGGGAGAAAGCAACAAGATAAAAAGCATCTATAATAAAGATAATTGCATTAATTATATTTGTAACAACTCTGAATCGGCAAGCAAGCTCCTCAATAACATAATAGAATATATTAGGCTGAGGGAGAAAGCAAGGATAAAAGCTGATAAACTAAAGGCTTTGTTCTACAAGATAGGGAAGAACTTTTCGTTTAATGTATGCGACATGGGCTTCCTGGAGGAGATAGATAAAGATATAGATGATAACCTTTATGAAAAAATAAATCATATAATAGATGACGTCTATTCCCAAGAAAACCAGAAGAAATTAACTGAATGCAAAAAGGAAAAGCTATTCAGCCTAGAAAGAGTTTATAAAAGAATAAATGAGGCAGTCTCACAGATAAAGGAAAAAATAGAGAAAGAAGCATTTAGCAGAGCCGATTTACAGGCTGTGTTACATGATATCAACTTAATTGTAACAAGTTATGATAATTCATTAAAAGAAATTTTTAATGACTTAGGAAAAATAAGGGAGACGTTCAAGCTTTCATCAAATGATTTACCGTTAGAAAGAAGCCTTAGCCATGCAATAAACTTGTTATGTGAAACCAAAAAAGCTATGAATGATAAAATAAAGTCTATGGGTCTAGATGACATAGACTTTCTCTTAATCGAGCTCTCAAGCGAGAGCAGCTTCTTCTATGAATTGGTTGAAATATTTGAGAGCAGATACAAGGAACCCTTAGATAAGGGGATGCTACTAGACAAGCTCTATAAGTTGAGCAAAAATAGGCTTCTGAGGTGGTAGCAATTGAATGACTATATTATTAAACCTTATTTGAAAAAGCGGAGAAAAAGGGTGCTCTTCTTAAAGAAAGGGGAGAAGGTCCTTGATGCTTCCTACGACTTAGATAGGTTCATTAATAAAATTTATAACTTCGCGAAAAATAGCAATAGCATAAGCATAGACAACAAAACAATAATTGTCAAGGATGAAATGAGCTTCAAAAAGATAGCCTTGGCTATTTGCGTAGCTTCAAGAATTAAAAACATCAATAGGCAAATAATTGTGGCCTCTACTATTATTAATGCACTAGACGATTACTCAGTAAATTATTGGTACCTAAAAGTTGTAGAGGCCTACCAAAGGAAGAAGATAACCGGTACTTATAGGGTTTTAAGCGCGCTAAAGGTGATGCTTGGATATGGGTAGCGACGAACCTTTTACTTATTTGGATATGAATGAATTTTTTAAGGTTATAGATAAAGAGTCTTTACCAGAAGTATCAGATAAAAGGTTCTCCAATATTTGTGAGGAAGGCATTGCAGACCCACTACAAGGCAATTTGCTCTATAAGCACCAGGTTGATGCCTTTAATGAACTCAGCAAGGGCAAAAACGTTATACTAGTTTCCGGTACGGGGAGCGGGAAGACGGAGTCATGGTTGCTTTTTGCCATGTGTAGAGGCTATACAACCCTTGCAATATACCCAACGATAACCCTAGAGAAGGACCAGCTTGACAGGATAAAGAACTTCTATTCTGCAACAGTCATGGATGGAAGCAACAAGGAGCTGAAGATGGGTGCAAAGATAGTTTTAACGAACCCTGCCTTCTTAATGACGGTGATGAAAACTGGAAGAGGAAACCTTATGGACTTCATAAGGCTCTTAAATTTAGTTGTGATTGATGAACTTTCCTTTTACAACACGGGTCAAATACAAATGTTGCTAGAGCTGCTAAGCCTCATCTATAAGAAGAACTCCAGCTTCCAGGTAGCGGTTCTTACGGCAACCATTGATAACATAGACGTGTTATCAAAATCCATAAGCAGTGTGAATGAAAGAGAGACAGCTGTAATATAT
>JALWTO010000024.1:0-2216 GCA_027082825.1 Acidilobaceae archaeon | reverse complement strand
AAAATCGACGTAAAGACGATCGTTTTTGTTCCGACAATTAACATTGCAGAGGTATTTAAGAGAAAATCTAAAAGCATTGGAACTAAACTTACCTGCGAATCCCACCACTCTATGATAAGCAGGGATGATAGGAACAAAATAGAGGAAGGCTTTAAAAGCGGAAACCTCAACTGCTTAGTTTCCCCAAAAACGCTTGAGCTCGGCGTAGATATAGGAAGCGTCGAGAGGATCGTTCACATCGGGCTCCCACTAGACCCATCGGATTACATGCAGAGGGAGGGGAGAAAGGGCAGGAGGCTTGATATAAAGGAGACCTATACAGATATTTTCCCTTTTAATAACAGGGACCTGCTAATACTACACGATATAAATTCTTTCAGGGAGTGGCTTTCCTTGGGGAACTTTGGGTTTACAATTCCAGATAATAACAAATACATAGAACTCTTCAGGCTACTCTATAAATATTATAGAGGGGGTAAAGATATTAAATATGAAATACAGGCGAAGACGCTTTTAAACAGCTTAAGGGTAAACTTAAAGACGATCTGGGGAAACATGCAGTTCTACGGTTATGGTTCCGAGAGGTACAGGTACTATATTAACGGTAAGGAAGTTGATATGACCATCTCTAAGCTTACTGCTATATCTAAGTACCTAGAGTATTCATTAGATTTATCCTATAATTCAATAATCACAAGGGTAGTTCATGAAAGTTATGGAGGCTATATACATGGCTTAAGCGTTGATGTGGCAAGGAAGAACCTAAAGGTAGCGGATTTAATAGATTATTACAACATGTTTGTGAGGAGATATAAGAGAAACTTCCTAGAAGACTTTAAGCAAGGGAAGGTTTTCAGCGAGGTCTGCTTAGATGCATACCCCCCTAACGGTTTTGGGATGATTAAGCTGGTACCAAAGGATGTAATTTGGTACGTAGAGATACCGCTCAAGAAGGCTGTAAGCATTGGTAATACAACAATCAAGGTAAGTAAATACGAATCAATACCAGCAAGCCAGATAGTACGCTCGTTCGGCAACAGGGTCACATATAGGTACCCAACGTATGGCTACAAAATAGAAAGCCAGCAGTTGCATGCCCAAACCAATATTATTGCTGCTACCCTCTTCGTTGCCATGCTGCGGCTCATATATAAAATAAGGCCGGATGAAATAGGCTATAGCGCAAACAAATATGAAATTAATGTATGGGAGAGCTATCCTTCCGGGCTTATCAATCATATTGACTACTCGAGGCTGGTGGATTATGTAAAGTCAAAGGAAAGCAATGCAAACAGCAAAATGGAACTTTTTAAGCATGTAGCCTATGTTGACATCAAGAGCTTCTATTATGCAATATACTATGGTCTAGTAGACCAGGCAATAGCTACGTTTTATGATTTTGTAGACAAGCTCAAGAAGGCAATTTAGTCTTTAATTTTTTATCTCCTTTTCACTATAACTATTTCGCCACACCATAGGATTGCATCATAATTTCCTTTCAATTCCATTTCATGGATTCGCGCTAGGAATTCTCACTATGAGAAATACAGGAAGGTTCTTTCAATTCCATTTCATGGATTCATTGTTGTCATAAACGATTTTGATATGTGTGATTAACCTTTCAATTCCATTTCATGGATTCTGCTTTCTTAACTCCCTTATCATGTCAGTCTTTGAAATGTCTTTCAATTCCATTTCATGGATTCAAGGAAGCTGGAAGGATAAGCTTGTTGGGCTTCGTGGTCTTGTTATCTTTCAATTCCATTTCATGGATTCAAACTTCCAGATCGATATAACTGACTTCGACCTCAAAACAAAGACTTTCAATTCCATTTCATGGATTCACATATAATCAAATTTATTGATGAAATAAAACTAGAACAAAATGACTTTCAATTCCATTTCATGGATTCCTTTATCTTTCAACTCAACGTTTAATCAATCCCACAAAAGTCTTTCAATTCCATTTCATGGATTCCTGGCGAAACACCTGATATATATGAATGTGCTAGGAGGGCTTTCAATTCCATTTCATGGATTCTCAACCTTATATGGCTATAGCTACTATTTTTATAAGATCTTTCAATTCCATTTCATGGATTCCCTAACCTAACCTGTGTTTCGTTAAGCCCTCGCCGAATCTTTCAATTCCATTTCATGGATTCTTTTCTTTCTTCACTCATTTTAGTATTGTTCAATAGCTTATCTTTCAATTC
>JALWTO010000023.1 GCA_027082825.1 Acidilobaceae archaeon | reverse complement strand
TCCTCCTTCTTCTCTTCCTCCTCCTCTTTCTTTTCCTCCTTCTTCTCCTCAGCGGCTGCGGGTGCCGCCGCCTCAGCTGTCGCAGGAGCTGCTACAGGAGCAGCAACGGTAGCGCTTTTCAGAGTTTCCTCCAAATTAATTTCACTAAGGCTAGCTACGACCATTTTCACCTTAGCTTCATCTACCTGAATACCTAATGCCTCTACAACCTTCTTTAAATTATCTTCGTTAATTTCTTTTCCAGCATAGTAGAGGGCTAGAGCTGCATGAATATACACTTTACCTTCCTGGACCGTAGCCATAACCTAACACCTCATACCTCGTAACTTCCCAGGAGCTTCGTGAGTTCTAGGCAGTATATATTTTTAACAATGCGCTTAAAGCTACGGTTATATTTTTAAGTTTTAACCCTATATGTTTTAAGCTCAGTCTGAATGAGGAGATCGAGGTAAACTGAGCCGTAAGGCTATGAGGTTGTTATCCCCGTCCGAGAAATGTTTAGTAAGAGCTATTGAAGTATGAAATAAAAATTTATGTATTTAAAATGCTAAGTGTCGTCGGCAGAATGTATTTAGGATAGGTATTTTAGTCGGGGGATGTAAGGATCGTGTACTTCATTAGGTCGAACTAGGGTGAAGCGACGAAGTTGAAATGCAAGATATACTTAATATGCACTGCTAGGATAAAGGAGAATAAACTATTTATAAAGGCAGTAAGGTTGTTCGAAAGGTACAAAGCAAGCATTGAATATATAAACGAAGAACAAAGAAGAATTGTAGCTAAAGTAAATGTCTACACATTCCCTAAACTAATTAATGATATTACGGAATATGTCGATTATATATCTTATGAAATGAAGGCTGTTTGCACGACAAAGAATTTCCAGAAAGAAAAACTCAAGGAACTCGGGTTTAAGATGATTAGCAAAAAGGCTCCTGAGGTGTTTGTTGGAATTTACAAGGACAGGGTATTTCTTTTGGAAGTTAAGAAAAGAAATGTCCATATAAAGGTGGGCATGAGGAAAGAGGGTATACCTAATAATCCTTTGCCACCTTCACTCTTTCTATTCGACGGTGTAACCGAAAGTGAATATAAAGGTGCTCTTAAAACAGTTCAAGATTTTATTAATTACATATACTCTAAGGAGGCGATGAAAGATAGCAATTGAATCAGCAAGAATTTCAGGTGAGCTAATACTAAGATTGCTGATAGCTTTACTTAGCGGAGCTTTAATAGGGCTCGAAAGGGAGAGAGCTCGTTTACCACAATCAATAAAAGATGTTCCAGGTCTGAGAACCTCAGGTCTTGTTGCAACCTATGGAGCCCTTCTTGGAATCCTATCTAATGTTACGGAAGTGTCATTATCAAAGATCTTTTTAATAGCTATAATTTCCTCAGGAGCTATTGGTTTTCTCATCCTTTACTTTATATATGTATATCAGAGGGCAATAAAAAGAGGATATACAGGTCTGACAACATTTATAGTCATGCTTTTAACTTTCATCATAGGATACCTCTCAGGAATAGGCTTAATAATAGAAGCTATAAGTACGAGCATACTAGTTACATTAATCTTAAGCCTAAAGGTTCCAGTAGAAAAGCTTATAGAATCAATATCTTATAATGAACTTCTCAGTCTCTTGGAAGTTTCAACTCTGGCGATAGTTGTTGGACCTATAGTTTATGCTTTTGATATTAAGATTCTTGGGGTAGATCTCTTTAAGATTTACATATTTTTTGTTATTGTGCTTTCTTTAAGTTTCATAAGTTATGTCGCATCTAAAATAGGAGGTTCTAAAGGATTCAAATTAGCCTCTGTTCTTTCGGGGTTAGTAAGCAGTGAGGCGGCTATTGGAGCATCTTCAGAGATAATATCTTCAATATCCAACGAAAAGGAGAGAGTAAAATATGCAAGTATAGCCTCTTCATTAATAATATCTGCTATGGAAATAAAAACATTATCATTAACTATAATCGCTATGTATATATTCACAGGCCTTTCAATGTCCCCCAAGGATATTTTAGTAATAATTTTGGCTATGATACCTCCTCTTTCCATTCTTTCAATCGGAATGAAGAAAGAGCTACCTATAGAAGGTTTTAACCCCCAGAGTCCTCTAGCCTTTAAGCCCGCGATAAAAACAGCTCTAGCATATTTTGGACTAACGTTTGCAGTGAAGATAGCCTCCTTTGTAGGCGGAAACGTTTCGGTATTAATAGCTGCGATAGGAGGCTTAGCTAATGCCACAGCTTCTATATTAGGATTAGCGTCCTCATATCCGCAACTTCCGATAATTAAGATTATAGCCGGTAGTATGTTTTCCATAGCCGTTGCTAGTCTTAATAAAATCATTTACGCAGATTCATCGCTTATAGGGAAAAAGGCTTGGAAGAAAATACTTTTTTGGAGTATAATCTTGGCTATCGTACCCTTTTCCATAGGCTTCATTTATTTATATTCTCCCTAACTTAACGATGTTCTGAACATATTTCCGTATTTTAATTTATTAAGTGTGCCCTCAGCACTTAGCGTGAGATTGAAAAAAGATGTAAAGTTTAGTTGATATCTTTCTATCTGAGTGGGACTACAAAATGCCTAAGAGAGGACTTTTTGAGGAAAAAATACCTGAATATGTCGCAAAACTCGCTAGTGGACTTGAAAAAGTTGAGGATTTTGACAGTCCTGTTCTTGCGAGACATACTGTCGAAGCTATAAGAAGGATAGCCATGAGGCTTATGAATCTAAAAGGAAATGTAATTTATTGTCCCCTTTGCGGGAAGGGACCATTTACCAAGAAAGGGTACTATTTACATTTAATCAGGGTCCACAATGAAGAATTGCTGGAGATGGTTATTGAGGAGTCTGAGAGAATTTCTTTGACTTCGAAGCGTACACGGGTTTAAGATAGCTTCTACCTTCTGCAGTTTCTAGAACAACTAAAACTATGTCGTCAACCTTCGGTTCTACTATACCTTCGAAAACATAAACTTTCTTATCCTTAGGTATGGAGTACCAAACTAATTCATTTAAGTTAAACTTTCTTATGTATTCATTTTCATTCAAATTACGTTTTCTTAAAACGCCTACTTTAAGAAGTTGTTCTGGCTTAAACGTTAACTTCCTTCTCCATTTATATCTTGGTGACTCTCCAACTATGTATATAGTTTCGGGAGAAAGTACCTCAACCTCTACGTAACTTCCTTTCCTAGAGCGGCTTTCTTCCTCAGAAATTCGCATTAATACATCTATCGGATCGCCCGAAGCTTCTAAAATTCTTTCTTCGACAAGCCTTAAAACACCTAATTTTAATGTTGGAAGCTCAAGAATTTCTTCGTTAAAAATTCTTATCCTTATTTTAAGATCTCTTTTAGACAAACTCTTTCCCCGCTTTCATTCATTATTTTAAGTCTAAGCAAAAAGAATTATAATCTTTCTTAATTTATTTCTTTCAACATGTCAGGTTGGGTGAAAGAACTTTGAGCGCTCCTACACAAATAATTAATGAAAAACTTAATGAAATAGAAGGAGAATCAGCTTTCACCTTTTTGAGCATAGCAAGAGAGTATGAGAGAAAAGGAAAGAGAGTGATCAGCTTTGGAATTGGTCAGCCAGATTTTCCTACACCTAAACATATAAGGGAGGCAGCAAAAAGAGCTCTAGATGAAGGTTTTACAGGATATACTGAGACGGCCGGCATACCAGAGCTAAGAGAAGCTATAGCGGATTACCTAAATAATAGATATGGCAGTGATGTCAAACCAGAAGAGGTTGTTGTAACTACAGGGGCTAAAACAGCTCTTTTCCTGGCCCTTGCAACCTATGTAAGGGCGGGAGATGAAGTAATAATACCAGAACCCAGCTACTATTCATATGCTCAGGTAGTAAAACTCTTTGGTGGAAAGCCAGTATTCATACCTATGACTTTTGAACCTAATTATGGGTTTAAAATTGATATAAACAAAATAGAGGAAAAGATCACATCAAGGACCCGTGCGATAGTTCTCAATAATCCCCACAATCCGACGGGTTCCATATTTACTCCCGAACAAGTCGATGCATTAATGGAGCTCGTTAGAAGGAAAAACTTAGTTCTAGTGGTTGATGAAATATACGATAATTTCGTTTTTGGCAACACATCGTTTAAGAGTGTTATGACTTATTCCGATTGGAGAGATTATGTGGCGTATGTTAATGGTTTTTCGAAGACGTTTAGTATGACTGGCTGGAGATTAGGATATTTAGTAGTAAGAAAGGAGGTAATACCCAAGGTTCTTGATTTAGCTGTCACAATTTATAGTTGTGCAACAAGCTTTGCTCAGAAGGCAGCTGTTGAGGCCTTAAGAGGCGATTGGAGACCTGTCAAGGAAATGATTGAAGAATTTGAAAGGAGAGCGAGGCTGTTGTACGATATATTAAGTAAAGCTCCGGGAATCGAAGCTTATCTACCTCAGGGAGCCTTTTACATGTTCCCTAGAGTTTCTACGCTATTAAAGACGTTAAATGTTAATATTGATGAATTCGTAATGAAACTTCTTAATGAAAAAGGGGTGCTCGTACTTCCAGGTAAAGCTTTCCCAGACAAGGCAGGCTTAGAGTTCGTTAGAATAAGTTTTGCCACATCGAGAAAGAACATTGAAGAAGGAGCGAAACTTATAGTTGAGTTTGCAGAGGAAATTATGTCGAGAACTAAGAAATGAACGAATTCATCCTCGTTTATAACCTATTTTTCTCAGAAACTCTACTCTCTCTTTAATATCTTTTTCATCCTCAACTCCTACAGGTTTAAATCCATCAGCAACTCCAAGTAATGCTCTCTGCTCACCAAGATCGGCAACTATAACTTTTACAGGATTAGCTGTTGCTACATCTATCGAAACTACTTCCATTACATTTTTAATTCTGTTAAGTACATTTATTGGCCAACCATTCTTTAGATAAATAACAAAGACGTGACCAGCTCCTATTCTTTTGCACGCCTCTATAGCGACATTTTCTAGCTCCTTATCATTGCCATCATGTCTAATAAGTCTCTTACCGCTGGCTTCGCACATAGCCAAACCAAACTTAATTGAAGGACAAGAGGTTATTAGCGCCTCATAAAGATCTTCTATTGTCTTTATAAAATGTGTTCTACCTATAATTACGTTGGAGTTTTCAGGTAAAGGAATATCAACTACTTCTAACTTTATTCCACTCAATATTCTTCACCCTGTTAACTTTTTAAGAGAGTTTCATTCGTATCTCACTTTCGAAGTAACTGATGTAGGGTTTAAAAACTAACTCTTCTTGTGTTCCTGAAGAGGGACCTAGGTTTGAACAGTGAAGTCCCGAGAAAAAAGTGGTCGGAGAACTTTGCTCGATGGTTTGATTGGATAATAGCTGAGGCTGAGGTGTACGATTATGGTCGATATCCTGTAAAAGGC
>JALWTO010000022.1 GCA_027082825.1 Acidilobaceae archaeon | reverse complement strand
CTGTGGAACTACTTATAGCTTTTCATTAGACGATAAGCAGTGATCTTACCGTTTAGGTAATTGAAGCATCGTTCAGAGGCTTCCCAATCTAGCCAGAACCAGTCGTCTGAACCATAAAATATATCTTGAAAAGCAGGGTCATTTTTTTCCTCAACTGTTACGTTGAAGATGTTCATAACTCTAGCCAACATCTGACTATCGATCTCATTTCTGAGCTCATCGATTGTTTCTGTTGGGAAAGACTCAGTGATTTTCAATAGCTGATACGTAGCTGTCTCCCACTTGTCGATTAGTGTTGTAAATTCTTTACTTCTTGTCATAGTTTACCTTTCGCCAGTTTAAGGTCATGGTCGGACCATATGTTACTCAGTTGCTTCGAGTTTTTCGAGCGCTGCCAGAGCTGCTTCTTTGTCAGCCTTAGACAGATAACTGTCCGGCAAGACTGTTGGCTTTATATCATATCTCCAGTGGTTGGAGATGTACTGTCTAGCTGAGTTGATACTCAAGTTAGACTGTATGCTCAGCCGATTAATAACCAGTCTCAAAATTCTGAGCCAAGCCGTCATGCCAAGGCCCTCGAACTCTTTTGACTCGAGTGTAGGGTAATACAAAGCCTGTGACAGCTTTGCCTTACCCTTTGTGTATTTGATCAACCCCTTTTCAATATAGCGGTTGATCACCTCAAGATCGGCCGGATCAATTTGACTTGACCCGACGTAGTCTTGACCTAGCTTGTAAGCTAGATCATAAGCTGCTTGGATTTTTTCTTCCATAGCTGCCTCCTGTTTAGAATTTGTGAGCCGAAGCTCCATCGAGCCCTCCTTAGAGGACTCTGTGGAACTACTTCTTGAACACGTATATGTCTTCTGTCTCAAAGCTGTTCTCTTCATAGCTTGTAACCATAACCCACTCAATACCTGGGTATAACTCAGCTAGATATTCCATAAATTCAAATGGAGCACTGTTCGCTGTGATGGCTTCAAGCTGCTTGCCATCTCTGGTTAGTTTCCTATACTCAGAGTAGAGATCCCATTTGGTACCCCAGTGTTCGACACACCAAGTATACCAAGGTTGGTCTGGAAACAACTCTTTATCGTAGAAAGCCTTTGGGCATGGTCTGAAATGGTTCATACCATGGTAGTACAAAGACTCTATCACTCGACCTGCTACAGATAGTTTATTTGTAGCATATATTGTTACTTGTACCATATTTGCCATATTACCTCCTTTATTTAGTTTATAGCTCGTAGTTTTTAACTATCTGCTTGAGTCCCTTTACATCTTTAGGGTCAGGGTCTACATTATAGTAGATCATAGCATTTATCCAGCCTTCACTTGCTATTATCATTTGGAGAACATACTTGTCGTCCTCCTGATTTTCAGCTTGCTCAAGCTGCTCTCTTAGTTCAATTAGCTCATCACGTTGTTTTTCAGTCATAGCATACCTCCTTATTCATATGCCAAGACCATAAAGAAGGTCTCGACATCAAATGCCAGGGCAGCAAGAGAGTCAAACTCTCTATCCTCCCACTCTCCCTCACCCAGTTCAATCATGAAGTGAAGCTTATCATGCTCGACTGCATAGATCTTATGGGTGTGTGTACCAATTTTGAAAGAGCCTTCTTGCATTGCAATCAGGCCCAGCTCTTTAGCTGATAAGTCTGTTGGGTTATAAAAACCCTTTATTGGAAACTCAATCATGAGTTACCTCCTGTTTGGAATTTGTGAGCCGAAGCTCCATCGAACCCACCGTAGTGGGCTCTGTGGAACTACATTGGAAGAGCTTTTAGCTCTTCTAGTAGATCTTTAACAGCTTCAATGAAGTCCTCATCTTGGACTTCATATACTCCACAGCTATCTAAAGCTCGAGCAAAACCGAGAGTATAGAAGTATTCTTCTATAAGCTCTACATTACCCGTGGCTTTTACTTGGTCTTCATACTTTCCAAGTTCCCATGCTGGTCGTACCATGTTACACCTCCACTCTTTCAATAAAGGCTCTAAGAGCATCTTCAATCGTGTACATGCTTGCCGGCATATACTTACCGTAATTGAATGTGTATTTACCATCTTCAGTTTTGCCTAGTCGCCATGAAACATATTCATCGTTCCATTTTACTAGGATATATTGGCCAACCTTGGCAATCAAACGTCTGTCTTCTCTTTCGAGTTGGGTAATAAGATCTTTCATCTTACACTCCTGTGTTGGATTTGTGAGCCGAAGCTCCATCGAACCCACCGTAGTGGGCTCTGTGGAGTTACGGTTTAAGCTTCTTTAGCCTCCTTTATTACTTTGCATACATATTGATAGGATATACCCATCATATCTGCGATAGCCTTTCTTCTAAAGCCCTTGTAATAGGCTCTTAGGATCATACCATTTCTGATCCTAGTGGCTTCTTTCGTTGCACCCTTTGGGCGACCTTTGTGACCATTAATGTTAATAACTATTTTCTTAGTCATAACATCCTCCTGTTGTTGAATTTATGAGCCGAAGCTCATCATAGCACTGTAAACAGTGCTATGATGAACTTCTTTAATCTATACTATAATTATATCATAGTATAGATTAAAGTTTAATTAGTGGGCTTATACTTCCATGATTAGCCTCCTTATTTGATTCTTAATGAAGCAGTAGTCTTCCTTTATTGCAGGATAAATAGGGTCTCGTCTATCCATTAATCTTTGAAGCTGCATCAGTCTACGACCAAGAATATTGATCGTTACTTTTTTGATTAAGTCATCTCTATAAGTTATCATAACATTCTCCTGTTTGGAATTTGTGAGCCAGAAGCTCCATCGAACCCTCCTTAGAGGACTCTGTGGAACTTATTCAGCATAATAGCCTTCCATAGCCTCTGAATAATCTTTATCCATTATTCCAAGAGGCTCATCATTTTCAAAGCTTACATAGTTAATAATCTTATCTCCACTATTTAAGAGATAACATTCTTTAACTCCATAAGTCTTCATTGCTTGACGACATTCATCACAACATACCCAGTGTCCTGTCAAGAACATAACACTGTCTTTAGTATCAAATCCTAAAGACTGCGCTTTCCATAACGCATCTCTTTCTGCGTGGGTTTGTTGTTTACACATCATATCACAAGGAGTATAATCCTTGATATTATACTTAACTCTAGGACATTCATCCATCTTTACTTGTTGGCTATTTCTGCCATAGACTTTAGTACCATCTTTCAGTACTAACATACTATGAACAGACTGTTTAACACAACTATGGAGGGTTGAGTCCCAAAGGTTACTTTGGTTAATGATCTCACATGATTTACACATAATTTTCTCCTTATGTATGGCGGGTACCATGTTTTTATTTTACAAGCGTGTAAACACTCTATATAGCCCCTTTTCACACCCGGGGAATTTTCAAAACCTAGACTTAGGGGTTACCAAGAATAACCACGCTGCACATAACCTCCAGTAAAGGAGCTTACATGGCAATATTCTATATTGAATTTGACAGCAATACTAGGGTATTTAGAAGAGGGCAAGAGATACCTAGCTTTCCTCATACAGATCTAAATGCAGCTAATAATAGACTATTTTGGAACGAGGATGCTAAAAAACTCTGTTATCTTACAGTAGGGCAAGATGATAATGGAGATCCTGCATATATAGGTATACATATTTATCGCCAAAGCCTACCGACAGCAAGTCTTGAGTATGCCTATACTACTTGGACAGGAGATCCTTATTATCCTCTAACTCCAGGGCTTAGGATAGGAAACCTGGCGCTTAACTACGGAAGTGCTCCATTAACTAATATTGTCTTTGCTGGCGACTGCTTTATCAGAAGCTATATAGATATAGAGGCTAACGCATATCCAAGACTTACTAATTGTTCTCTAGGGGTTATGAATAGATCAGAGGATCCTTTAGAGCGTTTAAAAGATGTTAGACCAGGTGATCCAGACGTTCTTCCGTCTGCCACCACTGAGGGTAAGATTGAATTTAAGACTAGCTTTGAGGCAGAAAACACAGCCTTTAGTAAAGCTGTAACTATAGATGATAAAACTCTTGTTATAAAAGACTCCTTTATTGGACCTAATCAAATTAACACTATTATGCCTCCTAAAACTAAGCTTATTAGGCTAGACTATACAACTTACCCTAAACAGAATTCTATAGTACAAGGTAGTTGTCTAGGTAATGGCAATACAGGCACTACTGGCTATCTTGGGGCAGGTCGTCTAGAATATAAATCTTTAGAGATCTATAACTCTATAATTAACTGCTTTGAGATAGTAATAAACAAACTATTTGTTGCTAATTCTGAAATAGACTGCCTAGACCTCTCTGCTGATACCTATTTAACAAATGTAAACATGAAAGGCATTTCATTTCATGGCCATGATAGCCCTACTCTTATGATGTATAATGACCAAAAGCCCACTACTAAGTCAGGCTCATTAAGTATAGATAACTATGGTAGAATCCATTATTTATTTAAAAACGTTACTTTTGAGGATGTGCCAATTAAGTTTGAATGGGCTTATGCGTCCTATTCTCCAGAGCCTTGTGAGCCTTACTTAGATGCTGGAGTACCTGCTAATGAAAATGGCGATGAAGGTGTCGCTACCCAACTGTTCTATATGGAGAATAGGACTATAGGGCCTAGTTATCCAACCGAGAGTGGGGAGCGCTGGTCTTTTCAGAACGGTACATGGATATTATTCTATCCTAAATTTAAAGTTCGATGGGGGAAACCAAGTTGCTGGGGTGTACCGACCAATCCAATAGAAAAAGACCTGTGGGACAAACCATTTGTACCTGCTCAGCAGTCTGGAGCTAATCCATTTATACCTTCTAAAAGGTTTACTTACTACAAGCTGTTTGGTGGCGAACCTGTGAATGCACCAGTAAAAGTTTACTACACTAATGCGAGGGGTATGACTCCATTAGATCCTGGAAAAGGAGGCAAGAATGCCTGTGATTGATGGCAATGTAATAAGGACTCTTAGGAGGGTTAAGACTAATCCTCGTGACATGGACCACTTAGTAGATCCTGAATACCACAAAGATATACTAGAAATACTGCAGCCGTGTGAAGGAAGTAAAGATGAGTCCCAGTTTGATCTGCAGGAAGAGTTTAGACAGCAATACAGAATAGTAAAAAGCTACATAACTTCTATGGGTGAAATTCAGACCAAGGAAGATATTGACGTCTTAAAAGAGGCTCAAAAATTCTTATCCTTTATCTTGAAAAATGAAGAGAAGCTGGCGGATATTCAAGCCGTTAAGAACTTTAAGGAAGCTGTTTTACAGGTCCTAGACGATGAGTCTCCAGAGTTACGTGATAGAGTTATAAGGAAGTTAGGAAATGTCTAATCCATATTTAGTAAACTTTGTATCAGAACTACAGGGACGTTATGGTATGCTAGAGCATGGCATAAGTAATGCTGACTGGATCCAGAGAAATACCAAGCTTAACGGTATGAACTTTTCGATAAAGGATCACGAGTTCCAAGAGCAGATAATGAATGACCAGGCTCAGCATCAGGTCATTAAGAAGTGTTCACAAGTGGGTCTTACTGAAATAGTTGTTCGTGTTGGCTTGGCCTTCTTGGTAA
>JALWTO010000021.1:2200-5842 GCA_027082825.1 Acidilobaceae archaeon | reverse complement strand
CTCTAAGATGGTGCGGGGGATGGGATTCGAACCCACGCAGGCCTACGCCAACGGGTCTTGAGCCCGCCCCCTTTGGCCGGGCTCGGGCACCCCCGCACCACGTATTACCTATTACTCCTTTTGAGGGTTTAATTTTTAACAACATTTCTAGAAGTTCCTTTATAAGGATATCTATGTATCCATCCACAAGCCAAACATCTAACAACTATATAAGAAAATTTTCCTTGTGACCTTAGTCTGATGGAGGCCGTAACACCTGGAACTAAGGCAACATTACACCTTTTGCATAGGCCTCTCTTGATGTGAAGTGGAATTTTTATCCTTGTCTTTTGGTGAAGTTCTTTTATTAGTTTGCCTAGACGCCTGGAGTACTCTATGTCACCTTCTTTGACAGCTTTTACAGACATAGCGTAGAGTATTTCCATTCTCTCTAAGACAATGTCCTTATAAACTTTATAGATAGTCTCCTTTCTTCTAAACTTGTGTCGCCTCTTCCTCAATTTTCTTCAACTGCCTCTTATACATTTCTAAGAGTTCGTCCTCTGTTGTCGCATCTTCAGCCCTCTTATCGTCTCTCCATCTAATAAACCTAGGAAATCTTATAGATATTCCTGTACCACTTCTAACAGCATTGTAACAACATGTATGCAAGGGTGATAAAGTGAGTTCAGCTCCTATAATTTCTGCAACTTTAACTGGTTCAAACCAAACATCTGCCTCTATCTTCGAATCAACCCTTGGATGTTTATGTGATATGATATATGGTTTAAACAATTCCTCCATTTTATCAAGGTCTTCATCAGTAAAGCCAGAGCCTACTTTGCAGACTGTCTTAAAAGTATCAGTCTTGGGATCATATGCCGCCATGAGCAGAGTACCTATTTTGCCTCCTCTCTTTCCCCTACCATAGAATCCTCCTACTGCAACTAGGTCTACTGTATCTATCATTTCGCTCTTATAATCTCGCTTAAACTTTATCCAGAGCCAACCTCTAGCTCCAGCCTGATATATAGATTTTTCGTGTATCGCCTTGATCATTACACCCTCCGCACCATCCTCTATAGCCTTCAAAAAGAATTTATTTAATTCATCAGGATCATCAGTTACTATGCTAGTGGCTAGGGTCCACGTTTCCGTGGGCTCTATAATTTCTTCAAGTATTTTTCTTCTCTCAGGTAAAGGCTTATTAGTTAAATCCTCTCCATCATAGAATATCACATCGAAGAGAAAAACTGCCACAGGAACTTCCTTAATAGCTCGCTGGATGTCATGTTTTCTCTTCCTCCTCATGAGCTCTTGAAAAGGCCTCAATTCGTATGTATCAGGATTTATAGCTACAATCTCACCCTCCACTATAGCCTCCTTGGCCTTTATGTTTTCCTTAGCCATCTTTACTACATCAGGGAACATGTGTGTTATGTTCTCTAATCTCCTGGAAAAAATAACAACCTTGTCATTCTTTTTATGAATTTGTCCTCTCTCTCCATCATATTTATACTCTACCAGGGCCTTACCTCCGACTTTTCTTAGTATCTCTACAGGATCGTTTAATCTTTCTGCGAGCATTGGTCTCACAGGAACACCCACCTCGGGTTTTATATTTTTGAGTGCGTCAACTCCCTTCTGAGCTACTATCTTTGAAATGTAACCTAGATCTGCCCTTAGGTTATAGGCTCTCTCTATCAGAGTTCTTGCATGAACACTGCCACCATAAGCTATAGCTAATGCGTCAAGAACTGTCGCATCTCCTATACCAAGCCTTAGTCTGCCTTCTATGAAACGAACAATATACTTTGCTTCTAAGGGCGAAGCATCAGTTAACAAACTCGAAACAAGTCTAAGTTTTAGATCCCTACTTCCTTCTCCCTGAGCCATAGCAACTCTCAAGAGTGTATTAAACACTTTATTGACAGTTAAGGCCTCAGTCTCTCCACCCATAAATGCTAAAAGTCCCGTTACTTTCTTCTTGTTTTTATGAAGTTGCAAGGAAAGCCTTTCTGCTACAGATCCTAGATCTCCTAATGATTTGTAGAGTTTTTCCACTTGTGACTCACTGACTCTATATGCCATAGAAATCGCCTGAATGAGCAGTTTTTCCCCTACACCCAGCTCCGGTATGTCCTTCCAGTCAGGTCCCAATTTTCCCTGGATAAGGTAGACTACTTTATCTATGACATCAGGTGGTGTTTGTTTCAGTAACTTCACCATGGCAACTGTTAGCTGAGTTCTTGAGGTCACATTTTCTATAGATGAGAAGATCTCGGCTATAACTTTGAAAGGAAGGTCATTTTCTCTACTCATTCCCCTACCCCCTCTATTCTTTAGAGACCTTCTAAGGGTAATTAGGAAATAATGTGTCATCAGAAACATAACATTTAACCAGAGTATTAAACAAACCTATGATCTTCAACCACCTTCTTTCAAATATCGAACTATGGATACGAAGCCTAATAACCTAAAATCTTAGGACAGCTCTGGTTACTCACTTAAACGTCTGACCTCTACGTAGTAAAAGAAAATAGTCAGACCTCTCTTGACATCATTAAAAATCAGCCTTGCCAGGTCTCTTCATTCATAATTGATCTTGTTCCTTGTCTCGAGCCTTATAAATATGCCACCCAACTTCCACTGAGTGCTTTAATGCAGCTTTAGCCTTCAATAGCTCCACTGCCGAATAAAGATTTTCAAAAGTAATCTCCGTTACAAAGCCCTCAGGACTGTTTTTTATAATAAGTCTTGCAAGCTCTTCCCCCGACTCAACACCAGTTCTTGCTTGTATTTCTTTTATTTCGCTGAGTATGTTCTCTAAATAATTTCTTATTTCTGATACATCAGGCATAGGAAATTGTGGTACTATTCTTACATAATAGTCCCCTCTATAAAGCACGGCTATCTTTCTTCTACCGACCTTCACCTCTTCTGGTCTCTCTCCGGGTTTCCAGCCCTCTCCTCCCTCCATGAGCTCTAACATTGACTTCAAAACTCTTAACTCGTTTTCTAACTCTTCTATTTTAGTTCTAAGCCATGAAACTATTTCTTCTTTAGACAAGCTATTTCGCTCGCTTCTGAGCTGACTGCACAAATTGTTCCCCAAAAGTTATTGTTAAAAAGTTAGGCTTTGAGAAGGTGTTATGCCCAGTATTAGATAGGTATTATTACAATCTTAATCATCCACCAATATCAGATTGATAGGGTGGTTCCTCTAGAAGGTCTCTCCTCACTTGCAAGAATAGCTTCTCTGAGCTTTGAGGTTATTGGATTAAGTTTACCATTCTTAGAAGCCTCATAAATGATGTTCATTACCTCGCTCGTATGCTTTATATCAAGTTCTAAAAGCTGTTCGAGAAGGGAATAAGCGGTTTTCCAAACCTCTAATAACTGTTCTCTAGGGATGTGACTTGTTATAAAAGGGTCTTGTAGCCACTGATCAAAGGCTTTGAGTGTTCTTATCATGTGATTAAATGCTATCCTGGTGGCCTGGATTAAGTCGAGTCTGTCACCGTTTTCTATGATTTCTTTTGAATCTCTAAAGGTTTCAAGAATTCTTTCCTGCATCTTAACCCATCTTTCAAGGGAGCTTACAAAGTCCTGGATTTCATTTCTCTGTCTCAGACTCAAGCTTAACACCCCACAGCTGAGTAT
>JALWTO010000021.1:0-2190 GCA_027082825.1 Acidilobaceae archaeon | reverse complement strand
GTATAGGATGTAGAAACCAGACTTTAAAACAAAAACCTAAGGACTTCCCATCAAGGTCTTTGGGTCGGGTATTTTCATTAGGATCTTTAAATTATCTGGTATCTCGTCGAAATGTTTGATTAGAAACTCTCTATCTATCTTTTTATCTCTGTATTCATCGGGTAACATATAAGGTATTCCTTCAATTATGGGATACCAACGTCCGCAATTGGGGCAGATCAGGATTCCGCTAATAATTTCCTTCTTTACACACTCTTTACAAACACTAAGAGATACTTCCTTAACGTTTTTCCCTAAATAACCACAGAATTCTTTACATCTTACCGAGTTGACGTCCGGCACATCATTCGATTCCTCTTCTTCAAATACATGTAAGATTAGAGGATTGTGCTTACAGATAGGACATGCTAATAACTCCAGGAAATAATATCTCATCTCCTAGTCATCCCTCTAAACACTTCTTATTTATTAATGTTAAAACGTTATCTCTTATTTTTTTGGCTTCTTCAAGAGTACGGGCTTCCAGCATCACTCTTAATACAGGCTCTGTACCACTAGGTCTTACTAAGATCCAAAAGCCATCACCAATCACTTTAACGCCATCAATTGTTATTTGTCTATATTCACTAAAGTGTTCAGAAATGGCGTTCACCGCACAGGTAGCCTTTTCTCTACTCATAGGTATCTTCTCCTTAATAGTGTAGTATCTTGGAAGACTAGAAACTAGATCTGAAATTCTTTTTTCTCTTTCAGCGAGCATGTAAAGGGTTAGGGCCACTTTCATGGCACCATCCCTTACTAGTTGATGAGGAACATGCATATACCCGCCGTTTTCCTCAAAACCCGAAATTGCGCCGCCTACCTCCTTTATTTTTCTGGAGATACCAACACTGCCCACGGGCGTCCATATAACTTCTATTCCTCTAGGTTTCAAATATTCCTCAACAGCTAAGCTACTCGAAACAGCTGTATAAACTCTTCTCGGAAGGTCCCTCCATTTTTCAGCGACAAACTCTGAAAGAAGAGCCCCGCTCCTGTCGCCCCAAAGTACCTCTCCCTTATCCGTTATGAGTATAGCTCGATCAGCATCACCATCATGTCCAACACCTAGATCAGCTCTAACCTCCTTAACTAAAGTTGCCGCTAAAGAAAGACTTTGTGGCGTAGGCTCGGGCTCTCTTCCAGGAAATGTAGGATCTAAGTGACAGTTTAAACTGATCACTTTTACGTTAAGTCTTCTTAAAAGCCAAGGGGTCGTTAGGGCTCCTACGCTATTAGCGCAATCAACTACAACCTTGTAGTTCTTCTTCCTTATTAAATCAGCATCGACTTGATCTATTATTGCGTTAATGTAATTTTCAAGTATGTCAGTTCTTAAAAATTCTTCCTCAACAAACGACCTCCACATAATTTTAGAGGGAGGAGTTCCCTTAAAGTAGTACTCTTCAATGATCTTTTCATCGGATCTAGGGATTTCTATGCCATCATTGGCTATTACCTTAATTCCATTATACTCAGGTGGATTATGACTAGCAGTAACTATTACAGCCCCATCCATTCCTAGTAATCTTACATTATACTGTATTGCAGGTGTAGGAGCAAGTCCGACCTCATACACCTTTACTCCTTCAGCTATAAGCCCGGAAGCTACAGCATGCGTTATCATATGTCCCCCGGCTCTCACATCCCTACCTATTAAAACTCTGGAGCCCTTTCCAAAGTAAGCCCCTATGGCTCTTCCAAGTCTTAATGCCTTCTCTGGATTAAGCTCCTCGGGTATCCTCCCTCTTACTCCATCTGTTCCAAAAAGTTTTTTCATTGAAACTCCCTCCACATTTAAATTATTGGATACTTTAAAATGTTTAAGCCTTGCTGACATTCCTTAAAACTGAGAAAGAGGTCTGTAATGCATTGATTGAAAATAATAGAAAAACAAAATGGGTTGTTGGTATAGATGAGGCTGGACGGGGAAGTTTAGTAGGAGAGATGATAGTTGCGGGTTATTCAATTCCTATGAACAAGCTGAAAGTTTTGAACGACATAGGGGTTCAAGACAGTAAGCTTTTAACACCTAAAGCTAGAGAAAGAATTTATAGCAAGCTTATTGAGCTAAGTAATGTATTTGTTGCGTACCCCGTGAAGCCCAGAGAAATAGATAAAGAAAACTTAAACAAGCTAACCGAGAAAGCT
>JALWTO010000020.1 GCA_027082825.1 Acidilobaceae archaeon | reverse complement strand
CCGAGCAATGTATTTAGAATGTCTAGAACGTTCTTAGGGTCAATCCTTCTCACAAGTACTGCACGGAGTTCCACCTCAAACAGAAAGGGCTCATAAACCGGTAGGCCAAGGTCGGAGAGCTTGTCGAGGGCTCCTCTTGCCCTTCTATGCCTCTCCGGATTCTCCGGGAAGAGGAAGTAGTAGTCGGCAAAGACACTAGTGTCTACCACGACGGCATGAATCGGTCTCAATCCGCTAATTACCTCCTCTCCACTACAAACTCCTCAACCACATCACGGTCAACCTCGAACCTGTACTTGCCAGCTTTCTCTCGGAATCCCCTAAAAGTCCTCTTGATCACAATTATCTCAAACTCCTCCCCCTCATTGAACTCGACATAGTCAATAGGCCTAAGCACCCCCCTTTCGTATCTAACTCTGATTACCTTAGACAAGCTCTAGCCACCACCTGTAATTTATCATGCACCGGGCCAATTAGCCTTTTCCTGTAGAGATGTTTCCAGTATGGATAATCGTTTGCGGGGAGCATTTCCAAACCATGGTTTCTATTGAAAACTTTGTTTATATTTCCTAGGCCTTCGGAGCCAGTGGTCCCGGGTTCAAATCCCGGCGGCGGCTCCATAAATATCCACTTTGTAAACCTTCTCCTTCTCAAAGGTAAGACTATGGCTCCTAGCCCAAACAAGAACAAAGGTTGTCTTGATAATCCCAACAGATAGTCCCTTATTTTTATTCTATTTAAGTGCATCCTTCTTACACGTTGTCTCCTCTTTCAACTTTCTTATCAATCCTAGCCAAGATTAGGCCTAACATCAAGTTTAATCAAATATTATCAATATGTATTATTAGGAAAAACCTACCTAATATAGCAGTAGTGTTTATAATGTCCAGATATGCATCTAGCTATGCTCTCAGTAATTATAGGGTTTCCTCTAGATTCCATGAGATATAATAATTGACTTTACACCAAATACCCGGTCAATAATATGACCTTGTTCTATCTTATATCACCATCTACAGCTAGAAAACTTGTACTCGAGTATATTCTAGAATTTTGGCTATGTGGAACCAGTACGGTTTGTTTTGGACAGCTCGGTTACTGGTATCCACTTGAATCGATATAGCAGTATATTTGAATAGATTCAATATCTTTGAGAAAATTGGAGGAACTTTTCTAAATCATTTAGTACTACAAGCCTGTATGAGGTTTTGAAGAAGTCTTCTAACATCACGATAGCTTGCAATATTAAAACGTGTCCTAGAAAGTGTAAATCCTATACATATTGTGTAAGCCCGTTTTGACATTGTAGCGAACATTTCTTCATCAGCCCAATCATCACCTATTACCAGATTCGGGCTTCATTACTACTATCAAGAACAAAAGTAATTAGAAGTACTGAAGAGTCTCAATATGTGGGGAATGCTTATGAAGGTCGTTTATATAAGGGTAGAAAAAGGAAAGGTTATAGAAACCAGTATTCTTGATGGAGATCTCAAAGATATAGCTAAGAAAATTGCGAGAGAAGCCCTTGAGGAATGGAATCCCTCTATTAGTGAATTCATTGTTCTTAGAGACGAGGAAGAGATAACATTTAAGCTTCCTATATCCGATAAATTGATGAACATTCTCAGGGAATTACCTTTTGAAAGAAAGAATGATAAAGAAATTGTTTTAAAATATCCATATTATACAATAAGTTTTGATAATAGAAAAATTGACGATGATTATATTGAATACAAGGTTATACTTATAGGCCCATATATAGATGATGATTTTACGACATGGCTTGAGACCTTAGCTGCTAATATTACAAGCGAAAAGAGCCCTCCTGAGGGTATTGAAGAGCTCTGATGGACTAGGACTCATCATTGCACTAAGCTCTGATGGGACCGGGTTCTATTCATCACTGCACATTATTAACACGCCACAAACGATCTATAAAAGCTCTTTATTTATAACAAAATTTACATTCAAGAAGAAAAACTTCTCTTTAAAGAGAAATCTTCCAACGTTTTTATAAAGGGAGATATAGGCTCTTAGATTTAGGTAAGGTGTGGTTAGAAGAGCCTGAAGGTTCGGTGGAAAGTATTGGGTGTAATGGACTGGCTTGCAGCTCTTGCTGATATGGTACCAGGAGTCCCAAAGCCTGCTCAGAAGCCAAGCCTTTACAGGAGATTGGGATGGACCGCAGTTGTATTAGTTCTTTACTTAGTAATGGCCAGTATACCACTTTATGGAGTCACAAAAACTCCCTCTTCTCAGGTAGAACTTCAAAGAATAATATTTGCTAGTGCAGCTGGAACATTAATGGAGCTTGGAATAAGTCCTATAGTAACTGCAGGTCTTGTATTGGAAGTTCTTGTTGGCGCCAAGATACTTGATATGGATCTTAGTGATCCTGATGACAGGAAGAAATTTACTGGAGCCCAGAAAGGCTTAAGCATAGTTTTTGCACTTATAGAGGCTACTGCGTATGTTCTTGGTTGTAGGTATTGGTCATTACCTACAGGTGCAAATCCAATAACAGGCTGCCCAGTAGGCTGGGATATAAGAGTTATCGTTATACTTCAGCTGTTCTTTGCAGCAATATTAGTCATAATCTTCGATGAGATGTTACAAAAAGGCTGGGGAATAGGAAGTGCAATAAGTCTTTTCATCTTGGCAGGTGTTGCTAGAACTATGATGTGGGATCTTCTAGGTTATGTTCCAGGCCAAGGCATGAGCTTTGGTTTTATTCCGACAATAATTAGACATCCCAGTATCTTAATTCTTACAAGGCCAAATGGATTCCCAGACTTAACAGGTCTTTTAGCTACTGTTGCTATAGTCGTGCTTCTTGTCTATCTTCAAGCAATGAGGGTTGAAATACCAGTTACTGGTCCTATGTTAAGGGGTATTAGAAGAACTATACCCTTACAATTCATATACGTGACAAATATACCTATACTCTTAGTTGCAATACTTGTTGGTGATTTCCAGCTCTTTAGACCAGCAATAGCAAGTCTGGCTGGCCCTGTAAGTAGATTGACTCACTATTATGATCTCTTTGTATATTATATATCGCCTCCTAGAGGATTTATAATAATGCTTCATGATCCATTGAGAACAACTATATTTGCTGTATCCTGGATAGTATTTTCTATAATATTTGGTTATCTTTGGGTCGAACTCGCAGGTTTGAGTCCCAGTATGCAAGCAGACAATCTCATAAAGAGTGGACTTGAAATACCTGGTCTAAGGAGAAATCCCAAGATTTTGGAGTCAATATTAGCTAGATATATATATCCATTGACTTTCCTTTCAAGTCTAATAGTAGCTCTCATAGCAATAGTGGCCGATATCTTTGGCGCGTATGGTACAGGAGCTGGAATATTACTTGCCGTAGGTATAATAGATCAATACTATGTAATGATCTCCTATGAGAGAGCTATAGAGACGTACCCACTACTTAGAAGACTTCTAGGTGAGAGAGTTTAAGGTCATGCATTTTTAATTATCTTTTTACCTTCTCTGCTAATCAGAACAACATTTTGATCAGTCCTAACCTTTAATTATCTTTGAGATATAGCTATATAATGAGGCTAAGATAATAAAAAGGGGATCTAGGATGTCTGAAAGAGTCAAAACGGGTATACCTGGGCTTGACGAAATACTTAAAGGAGGTATACCCAAAAGAAATATTGTTCTCCTGAGCGGAGGTCCTGGCACGGGAAAATCTATATTTAGCTATCAATATATTTGGAATGGCATTAAAAATAATGAATCAGCTGTTTTTGTTGCACTAGAAGAACATCCTGTCCAGGTCAGAATAAATATGAGCCAGTTTGGCTGGGATGTGAGGTCTTATGAAAGAGAAGGTATCTTTGCTGTAGTTGATGCATTTACCAGTGGTATAGGAGAAGCTGCAAAGAAGGAAAGGTATGTCGTAAGAGATCCTGAAGATATAGGCTTACTTATAGATGTACTTAAGGAAGCCATAAGAGAGGTAGGAGCTAAAAGGGTTGCAATAGATAGTGTTTCGACCCTCTATTTAGCAAAGCCAGCATTAGCTAGAAGAACAGTAATGATGCTAAAGAGGGTGCTAAGTGGATTAGGAACAACATCAATACTTGTGAGCCAGGTAAGTGTAACTGAGAGAGGATTTGGAGGACCTGGAGTCGAACATGCAGCCGATGGTATAATAAGACTAGACCTAGATGAGATAGATGGTGAGCTTATAAGAAGTCTTATAATCTGGAAAATGAGAGGAACAAGTCATAGTATGAAAAGACATTATTTTGAAATAACAAATAAAGGAATAGTCGTGTATTCAAATAAGATAGTTAAAATTGGAAGAACATTTTCTATAGATGAAACAAAATAGGCCATTTACCAAAAAAGTTCATAAAAAGGTTGTTTCCTTTTAACAATACATAATAAGTAATCTCGAATATCAACAAATAATGATCAATGATCCATAATGCAATGTAATAAAAGTTTAGATGTGCAGGGTGTGGCGTTCCTCGCGAATGGGGTCGATGAGGCTCTCGTGATGCTGATAAATAGGGTGAGGCATCAAACCCCCATCCTCAAAGCACCAATAACCATAAAAGTTATGAGAGTGAAGGAACGTAACTTCTCAACCACCTCCTGTGATTTGGTAGTCCATTGGAAGCTATAGACAATTGAAACGTCCTGATAGTAACTACTAAGATATTAAATACTAACCAAACAAGTATTTTAAAATTCCATCTCCTCTGACCGTATCACTCTATCATTTTGTTCCATTGTGATATAGTCTTCATTGTCTCCTTCTCTCCCACAGGGATTTGAATATCCCTATAGAGTCATAGATGACATTTGCCCTGAATGAAACGTAGGCCACATCTAAATTGTATCCTGAGGAGCTTGGAACATCGCTCTCATTACCCCAGCTATAATCTAAAGTTTCTGCTTCCATTGCCAAAATGCTCTAGATATCAAAATGAACAAATAGTCTGCGAACGGAAAGCTCTAGTATAACAATATCCCCGATTATATTCCGAGGAGTTCTTCTGTATCTTAGCTCTTCTTTAACAATTACTATGAATAATAGTTCCAGTTTCTCTGCATCAACACTCTAAACGTAGCTAAAACAATGACACTAGGGCGGCTTCTCAGCATTAAGAGAATTGGCTCAGAGGATAGTCGTTCCTCATCTTTCAGGGTCGCTCCACCTGCATCATTGCCAAGATAAAACTATGATTATAATTGAAAATAAAATAGCTTATTAAAAGAAACTATTGAATGTATTTCTGACCAAAATTATTCACAACAATACCTACTAACTCATCTTTGTTAACCAGCACTATTATGTCATTTTCTAACATTAGACTTTCCTCTGCTTCTTCCTTTCCAAAATAAATATATAAGATATCTGTCTGTTTATCGTATTCGATCCATATCTTTTTTATATTTTTCACTCTAAGGTTTCCAGCTCTTTTTATAGACTCCTCATATTCTTTCAACCTTTTTTCGGCATTGTCTTCCAAAATTTCACCCAAATCCAGGCTTTCTAACATTCACAACATCCTTGTTTATTAATGTTGATGGTACTTTACCTTCATAAAAATCTATGAGATTGTCTGCGACTAAATCGGCCATCTTGGTCCTGGTCTGCCATGTGGCACTTCCTATATGAGGAGCTACAATAATATTATCAAGCTTTAATATTGGATGGTCTGGTGGGAATGGTTCTTGTGGAAACACATCAAGTGCTGCTCCAGCAATCCAGCCTTCTTTGAGAGCTTTATAGAGTGCATCTATATTGATAATTCTGCCTCTAGCAGTATTCACAAGATAAGCAGTCTTTTTCATGAGCTTGAGCCTATCTTCGTTAATCAAATTTTCAGTTTCTGGTGTGAGAGGTGTATGTATGGTGACTATGTCTGCTTCATGTAATAGCGTTTCCAGATCAACATACTTGACTCCAAGGCTGCTCTCGACATCTTCTGGAAGCCTTATAATATCGTAATAAATTACCTTCATGTTAAATCCTTTAGCCCTTCTTGCAACTGCTTGTCCTATTCTACCCATGCCTATTATACCAATTGTTGCTCCAGAAACTTGAAAACCTAGCATCATCGTTGGATGCCAACCTGTTTGTGTCTTATACCACTCCCCGCTTCTAACAAATCTGTCTGCCTCGACTACTCTTCTTGTTATAGCGAGTATTAGAGTCCATGTTAAGTCTGCAGTGGCATCCGTAAGAACTCCAGGAGTATTAGTTACATATATTCCGTGATTTGTAGCACAGTTAGTATCTATGTTATCATATCCCACGGCATATTGAGCTATTATTCTAAGCTTGGAGCTAGATTCAATAAGCTTGCAGTCTATTTTATCAGTTAAGAGAGTCACAAGAGCGTCACTTTCTTTGGCCTTTTCTAGCAGAACCTCATAAGGAGGTGCTCTGTATTCTTGCCATAAGGTCACTTCATAATATTCCTTAAGCCTTTCAAGGGCATTGCCAGGAAGTGCCCTAGTAACAAATAATTTAGGTTTGGCCAAAGGCTAACACCTCTTTGTACATTTACATTTTATATAAATAATGTGCTACTTAAAATATTAACTTTCTGTTTAGGTTTTACGAAAAGGTGAAAAAATGAAAGTCAAGATTTCGCTAGCATATTCCATTAAAGATCCTGCAGGAAGCGGTGTTGCAAAATTCCTCGTAGAGTATCTAGATGGTGAAAAGATTAAATGTCCTAAAGCTGTTGAATGTTTTATTCTCAACAATAATACTCTTCTTGGAGGA
Organism: Acidilobaceae archaeon; assembly: GCA_027082825.1. Lineage (GTDB taxonomy): Archaea > Thermoproteota > Thermoprotei_A > Sulfolobales > Acidilobaceae > JALWTO01. The sequence continues at coordinate 15,398 of JALWTO010000020.1, read as the reverse complement.
TTTCTTGAAGATACTGTTGAGCTGGAGTTTGTAGATGAGACTCCTGATCCTAGGGCTGATGCAACAATAATCCTTTCAAGACATAGTAGTGAAAGTAAAAAGAAAACCCTTACAGTACATCATACAGGAAATCCAACCGAAAGGACCCTTGGAGGAAATCCTAAGGAACTTGCTATATCGTTTCCAGCACTTTCTAAAGCTCTTTTAAATGCATATAGGAACAAAGCAGAAGAACTAGGTATCTTAGGAGAATATGATCTAAGGTTAGAAGCTACACATCATGGTCCAACAACTCCAAAAAAACCTGTTGTCTTTATAGAAATTGGAAGTACATCCGATGAATGGAAAGATCCTAAAGCTAGAGAAGCTATGGCCTTGGCAGTTATTACCGTTCTTGGTAAAGACCTACCTGTATGCAAGGAAGTTGTTGGGTTTGGTGGAAGCCATTACCCAGTAAAATTTACCAAACTTCAGTTGAATTCAGAGTTTTGTTTAGGCCATATAATACCAAAATATGCATTTAATCTAGGAATCGAAAAAAGAATCATTATTGATGCTTTTTCGAAAACTTATCCCAAAGAACCTGAAATCGGCATAATAGAAAAGAAGAGTCTTAGATCAGCTGATAGACATGAGATAATCAACACTATAGAACTTTTAGGGAAGAAAGCCCTATTTATCTAAATCTTAACGACAAACACTATATCCTCAAGTAAATATTTATACTGTTTTCTAATCGATGATTCCACAACACCCAGAACTTCTGCTATTCTTTTTTGAGATATTTTATAATTGTATAAGTGGGCCATTAAATAAAGAACAGCACCAGCTACTGCTTCAGGTTGTCTTCCATGAAGGCTTTTTCCATAATCATTAACCAAAATATCGATTAACTTAGAAGCCTCCACAGCTATCATATGAGGTAAATTCAACTCACTACGTGCACTTTCAATAAACACTTTAACTCTCTCTAGAAGGTCTCTATGTGGTCCATAATCGTCCATTCTAACTAGCTTTATTTTTTCTAAAATACCCAACTCATTTAACTTCTTAAGGCCATTCCATAAAAGCTTTGGATTTCCACCAACCTCATTAAAAAGTTCTCTTTTTGAAATTGGAAGTTTATGAAACGATATAGCCTTCCATAGCGCTGCCAGAATAAGTGCCTTTTTTTCTCTTTGAGTCCTAGGAATCTCTTTACTCAAATACATATTTATTATAAAACCTACAGTCTCTTCTACGATTCTTGGAAGCCCCAAGTTTTCGGACGCAGTATTTGCTTCATTCATAATGCTTATTTTCACTCTTTCCTTCTTGGGATATCTAGGTATCCTAATCTTGGGTCTTATTAATCGATTCTTAGTTTGGGTTAGGCTTGGTGGCTTTCTTCTGTTCTTATGTTCTTTCAAGACTACATCTGTTGCCAACAGGTTATGTTTAGTAAAAGTCATTGGATTTCCTGCTCTTTCTCTACTAATTCCTTTCTCTAAATCCTTTCTTGAATTCCATTCCCCACCCTCAATAAAAGTTCCCTCATTTATAACCTCTCCAGTATCTCTACAAACAACTTCTCCTGTTGGAGTGATATAATAACCTGAACAATCTTTACCTTCACTTAACAAATCTTAACCCCTCCTATGAATTTTTTTTGAAGATTTAGAATGTCCTCGAGGCCTTTCTTTTATCACAATATAAACTTGATCTCCTGGCCTTATCGAATCCAAACTATCACGTGAATAAGGCTTTATTATCGCATAAGGTTTTTCTATATTTCCTATAACATCTACGACGAACCCCAATTCACTTTTATTCTCACTTTTATAAGCTCTCGTCCCTATTAATCTTCGTAGTGCAATCTTTCTCTCTTCTATTGAAACAACTATATGCCCAGTTCCAACTACAGTATGTACCTTACCTAAAGTTATTATCCTGGTTCTCTTTCTACTCTTAGCCCTGTCCTTTCTGTATTCCTTTTCCAATTCCATCTCCTCATCCTAGGCCTCGAGGACCAATCTAAATATCGAGCAAATCAGAAATGTCGCCACCTTATAATATAGCTAGTTAGGATAGCTAAATATAGAGAAGGGGCCCAGGAAATATAGGGAAATTTATTTATTCTAGTTTTTAGACCTAAAGATTTTTAGTCTAAAGACTTCTCTTATGATATTTATTGTTACAAAATAACTTTATAAAATATACTGTTGGTTTTATTTCTCTCTTAGCTTTCTCACTTTTTTTGCTATCTCTACCAAAGTATTTCTTTTTGTATCTAACTTATCAACAACAATCCTATGTTTATCCTTCCACCAACTTCTAGGATAGGCTTTTTCCTCAATTGCAGGTTTAAGACCTAGCATCTTTGCCGCCAAGACTATCTCTTCCACAGAAGGTTCTGAAACGGCATATTTCAAAGGAATCTTACGTCCTTCAGATATCGATCTGCTTGAATCTATATTTGCTGCCCATAAAACTATTCTCTTTTCCTTATATTCCCTGCTGCTCATCCTTGCTTGCCCTTATTTTCCTTTAAAAGTATAGCATTTATGATTCCATCCTGGCCAGGTCTCGAGGTTACTATGGCTTTTCCTAGCTCTGTTTCTATTACTGTACCTTTTACAATAATGTTTCTTCTGGCAAACTCTCGGTTAGCAGGGGTTTCGATAACAGATAATATTTTAGTCTTTTTAGACTTTCCAGTATTAAGATCTGTGATGTTTGCATAGACTACCTTCCTAAGACGCAACTTATGATTTCCGCCTCTAACTCTTATAGAGATTCTTTCTTCGGTCTCTGATAAAACGGCAGGTATAAAATATCTTCCAAATGCATATTTTCTTTTTATCTTATAATATCTATTTCTCTTGCCTCCACTGGGCTTTTTTATATCTCTCCACTGGTATATTCCCATTCAACATTCCCCTCCATTCATCTTAACTCTTCTGTTTTAACCCCTAGCTTTTTGGCTAGCTCCTCCAGCGTAATAAGCCATTCGTTTCTCTCAAACCATGGAATTAAAGCCATTCTTACGGCAATTTCTGTAAGTTCAAGCCTTGTTATCGAACCCCATGTCTTGACGCCAACATACCCAACAACCTCTCCTAAATCCCTTTTACCCCTCCTTAGTCTGCATGCTTCAGACAATTCGGTTCCTTCTAACAATCTCTCTACAATCCCTTTTGGCAGTTCAAAGGACGGACTTAACCCTATGCTTATTCTCCTATTGGAACCAAGTATTAGGACAATCTGGGTCTCAAGAAAACCTGTAGATGTATAAAACTCCATTAAACCTGCCTCTATACCTACTCCAAAAGAAGCATTCTTGATTGTATTTAAGGCATTATAAGCTCTCTCAAAAGCTCCTCTTAAAAGTTCAGTGACACCTACTGGTTGGGCAGACACCGAAGTTTTTATAGGAACTTTAATGATATCTACATCAATATATCTTTTAAAGGCATTCTGTACTGCTCTTACTTTTAGATCGTTAGAGGTACCTACAGCCACAATCTTCAAGATTCTTCTCCTCCCTCAAATAATATTAACAAATATGGGTCAAATTAATTAGAATCCTCTGAATAAATTCTTTCATAGCTAGGATTTTTTGCTAATAAGAATTGGGTGGTGCTAAAAACATTGAGCAACAAGATACCGAACCATGTGGGCATAATACCTGATGGCAATAGGAGGTGGGCCAAGAAAAACCATGTTGACTACGCTGAAGCCTATATCAGAGGGTATAAGACTTTAAGATATATTCTTAAAAAATTACTTAGTCTAGGGGTTAGATACGTTAGTGTTTATGTAATGAGTAGAGATAACTGCTTGAAAAGAGATAAGCTTGAACTAGATGTCCTTAATGAACTCGCCCTTAGAGGATTTAAAGAACTTAGAGATGATCCTTTTGTAATTAATAACGAGGTTTCTATAAGAGTATTGGGTGACCTTGCCTTAGTTAAAGAAAAAGTGAGATCTGAGGCAGAAAAAACTATAGACGCTACAGGTTCCTATAATAAAAGAACACTTTATATAGCTATATGTTATGGTGTTAGATGGGAAATAAAAGAAGCCGTCAAGAAAGGGAACTTACCCTATTCATTACTGATACCCCCTATAGACTTGGTTATTAGAACTGGAGGGAGAAGAAGATTAAGCGATTTCCTTCCTATACCTGCTTCTTATGCAGAACTTTATTTCACAGAAATTCTGTGGCCTGATTTTAATGAAGAAGAGCTAATCAAAGCCATAAAATGGTTCAGCAGACAGGAAAGATTATTCGGAAGATAGCTAGGTTAAGACTTTTTACCTAACTTTCCAGCTCTCTTAAGGACCTCAATAAGAACCGTAATTGATATTCCTATGAGCAAAAGCTGTATAAAACCGCTTAGCAGAAGAGAATCAACAACCCTTATTGGTATTTGGCTTGGCCCCCATGTCATTAAGGCATTGCCTAATTGGTAAAATGCTAGTGCTGTAAATAATGCCATGATGATCTCTGCTATTTCATTCCAAAGATCTAAACTTCCTTGAATGAGTTTGTATAAAACCCTGCCAATAATTATGAACATCACTACTCCTGAGATGAGTATAGGTATGGCTGTCTTTAGTGACATTGCAAGGCCCATTAATACACTTGTCGCTCCGCTAAATGCATAATAAACAGCGACCGTTGAGGCGACTAAAAAAATTCCAAATATTGTATAAGAAACTAAAACTAATCCATGCTGAGTATATAAAGCATTAAATACCTTATTGATATACTTTTCTAAATCAAACCCTCTGATTATCATAACAAGTCCGAGAAAGAAACCTAGGACCTTTAATGCAACTGAACCATAGCCTGCTAAGCTTAAAGCGGTGCCTAAGGCTAGGAGTGCTCCTGGAATGCCAAGGGTGTATTTAGAAAATCTTGGATCAAAAAATGCTTTTTTAATGTATCTAGCCAGAAGCATATAACTAGCCTCTATACCCAAATGTTGTTCCACTAACACTCTTTTTATTCCAGCTATCGGTCCTAGATCCCTTATGCTTTCAATAACCATGAGATCATATTCACTGTCCATAACCAAATAAAGTTCAACCTGTCCTTTGATTTTCTTAACAATGTTTTCAAGGCCAGTCCTAATTTTTCTTTGTGCCTCAAGCAAATCAGTCTTATGACCAGTCAAGACAACTATTTCAGGATTACGTTCCTCTGCTTGGAATCTTCTGTAAAGGTTCAGCCCGTCAAATAGAGCATTAGCATCTGAATCCTCAGGTCTTACTAATGCAAACTCCATGGCTGCATTAAGTACTTCTTCAAAGCCTATTAATGGGCTTTTAATTCCAACATCCGATAGGTCATCATCTATATCTATAACTACAATAAGTGGTCTTCTTTGACGTTCTCTATTCGCTTCATTCACCTCTAATTTCTCCTTATTTTTTATCTCAGTTCTACTCACTCTTCCAAAACCTCAGAGCCAACTCACTAGATTTTAAGATTCAATAACACTATTAATTGATATGTACGTAAAAGAATTTATACCTTATGTGTTATAAATTCTTATCATTTATGTTAGAAAATCAAACTCGCCATAAAGTATCTTAAGTTCTTCAAGAGAGAGTGGCTCTCCTTTCTTATACTTCTCCATAATCTCTTTCCTTCTCTTCTCAAGAACTTCTAGGGCTATTCTATGCCTCTTAGCTATCTTTATTTCCTTCAGCTTTATCATAACCTCTCTATAGGCCGAATATACTTGATCTAATTGTTTACTTAAATCATCAATAATTGAACTTGTTTCATTAATCTTCTCAGTCAAGGCTGAGACCTTTTTGTTATAACCATCAAGCTTAGACACGACGTCTTGCATCTCACCCTTGATAGTCCCTATCTGTTCTCTTATTTCGTTTAATCTCGTAATTACATCATTATATTTGAGTTTTAGTGCCTTTATCTCCGCTTCAAGTTCCATGACTGAGACTTGCTGCTCCTTAGCTTTTCTGACTCTTTCTATTAGATCTTCTAATCTCTCTATCTCATTTATAAGTCTCTCTTCCTCATGAGGAGGAAGAACGGTTGTCATTTGCCGCCATTCAAGCTCCTCTAGTCTTCTCTGCAATCTTTTAAGACTTATTTTTGCTAGGTTTCCCTCCTTTTCCACTAAAGACCTTGCTATCTTAAGTTGCTCACGCTTTTTGGATAACTCTTCTCTGAGAGTATTTCTTTCATCCTTAAGTTTAGAAAGCTCTTCCATTAGCTTATTCTTTCTCTCCTTAAGCTCTTTAAGCTTTGAGACGAATTCTGACCGTTCTTCCAGAAGTTTTTTTCTTTGCTCTCTAAGGCTTTTTACTTCGCTTATCAATTCCCTTCTCTGATCCTTTATCAACATTATTTGGTCTCTTAATTCCTCAGCCCTTTTGAGAAGAAGGTCTTCGTTATATTCTCCCTCAGAAATCTGTTGAACCTCCTTAGAGGTATCTTGAGGTTCTTTTCCACTCAAATCATGCATCACCTAGCCAACAATTATTCGGGCATCAGCCACTATGGCCCCATTTTCATACGACATTACAGGGTTCAGGTCCAACTCACTCACAGCAGGCTGTCTTAGCATCAAACGAGCAATTTTTAATATTACTGTTGCTAAAGCCTTTTTATCCCTAGGCTTCTGTCCCCTATAACCCTCTAAAAGTTTTTTCGCTTTTATTTCATTTATCATTTCGAAAGCCTCAATTGAACTAATAGGAGCCACTCTTATTGATATATCCCTGAAGACCTCAACAAAAATACCACCCAAACCAAAAAGTACTGTAGGACCAAATATAGGATCTTTTTTGCCTCCAACTATTACCTCAAGTCCTTGAGGAACCATATGTTGTATTAAAATGCCTTCAATATGTGCCCCAGGAGCCATTCTCTTAACATTACTTAAAACACTTCTATACCCTTTTAATACATCATCCTCATCGGATAGATTCAGGATAACGCCACCTACATCACTTTTATGGACTATATCTGGACTAACTATCTTAACAACATATGGAGGTTTCATATTGGAAGCACATTCTTTGGCCTCAAACTCTGTAGTAGCTAGGCAGAAATCGGGAACAGGAATGTCATAAAGCTTTAAAATTTCAAATGATTCATGCTCCAGAAGTTTCTTTCTACCAGAATTTATAGCACTCCTGATAATCTCTTTAGCCTTATTTTCATTCTTGTCTACTATATTGTTTAACTTTATTTCAGGATAAGAAACCTTGCTACCCCATCTACATTCAGAACATCTACTGAGGGCATAGAGAGCAAAGGCTGCCTTGTCAGGAAAGTCATATACAGGTATTCCTCTATTCTCTAGATAAGCCTTAAACTCCTTGGCGTATTCTGATCCTATAGTCACTACTACAACTGGTTTCTCTTTTTTCTTCCATGCAAAATCCGCTATTATATCAGCAACTTTTATATCCATTGTTGGAGGTTGCATTAATGCAATTATTAGCAACATATCTATCTCCTTTGACGACATTAATAAATCTAATACCTTTCTATATTCTTCTGGACCTGCATCTCCTGTCAAATCAACAGGGTTTCCTATAGCAACCCTTGGAGGAAACATAGAACGCAGTTTTTCCTGAAGCTCGCTACTAAACCTCGGAACTTCCAAACCTAGCGAAGTCAATGCATCAGTTGATATAACTCCTGGACCCCCAGCATTAGTTAATATTCCGACTCTCTTTCCTTTAGGTGGTGTTAGATACGCTAATGTCTTCGCAGCGTCAAAAAGCCTAAGAGTGTCTTCAACCTCTATTATCCTTGCCTGTTTAAAGGCTGCCCTGAAAACCTCATAACTGCCAGCAAGGGCCGCCGTATGACTATAGGCCGCTCTAGCCCCATGACCTGTCCTACCAGTTTTAAGAAGAACTATACTCTTTCCTCTTTCAAGAGTGACCTTTCTTGCTATGTCTATGAACTCTCTTCCCTTACCAGGTTTGATCCCTTCTAAATAAACTAATATGACCCTTATATCATCGTCATCAGCAAAATAATTTAACAGATCAATTTCATCAATATCAACTTTATTACCAAAGTTCACAGCTTTGCTTATTCCTATACCCTCCTCTGCTGCCCAGTCCATTATGCTAGCGAGATAAGCCCCACTTTGGCTTACTATGGCAATAGGGCCTTTATGGGGTCTTTTCATCCTTTCATAAGGAAGAAAGAAGGTATCAAGGCCGATAATCGCATTATAAACACCTATACAGTTGGGCCCAAGAATTCTGGTTTTGTATCTCTCTTTTATTTCGAGCAACATTTCTTGGAGTCTTCTGCCTTCCTTGCCAGATTCTGCAAAACCTCCACTTATAACTATAATGCCTTTAACACCTTTTTTACCTGCCTCTTCAGCTATTTTGACAGAGATGTCCGCCCTTACAGCTATTACAGCTAGGTCTATATTGTCAGGTATCGAGGTAATAGAAGGATAACTCTTGAGGCCAAGTATCTCATTATATTTAGGATTTACAGGATAAACTTTTCCTTTAAATCTCCCTATAAGATTCTCAACTATAGTCCTTCCTAGACTTCCCAGCCTAGGTGAAGCTCCTACAACTGCTATAGACTTTGGTTCAAGAAATGCCTGTATTTCACTATGTCTTGTCATCAAACACTCACCTAAACTACTATAATTTTATATTTTCATTTTAACCCATTTTGATTTCTGCTCTACTGAATCCTTCTCTAAACTCCTTAACTTCTATAATTGAATAGTTGTTAATAAAGATTAGGATCTAACATTTTAAGGTTCTTCTGAGTAGTCATAGAACTTGTAGTCGTCCCCATATGATAATATTTGTTGTATTTTAGCATAAAGCAAGTCTAAAGATTTAGGATCTCTTATGGATACAGGTATAACCTCGCCTATAAAGCCTGATTCTACTAAGGCTTGGGAAAGTCTTAAGGAAAGGCTTCTTAAAAAAGGATCTAATTCTTCGGAATTTATAACATCTACCAGAAAGTCCTCTTCTCCAAGCCTTGATATGACATCAGATATTGTTTTCTCTTTTAGAAGATCAGACTTACTTACTATATTTATCTGAGGTTTTTTAAGTCTTACAGCTACACTTGATGCTAAGACCAAAATAGATACTATACTTGCTGGATTATCAAAAAACGTCGCATCCATCAAAAATATCGTCAAAATAGGATAGCTACCAGCTATTGCATCGAGTATCAAAGGTCCTCCAACCCTGTAGGCAAAAAGTTCTAACTGGCCGGGAGTGTCTATAATTGCATAATCTGGATTTATATCCTCCAGCCTATCCTTTATGTCATACACATATTCTATACTAGAGTCAACAGCAGCTATCAGAGCACCATTAGGTCCTAAACCTTCTGCCATGAAATCTTCTGCCTTGACATAGTCCCTAATATCGACGTCAGGATCATATGAAAGAGTCTCTGCAGCAGGATCATAGTTAACTCTAGCAACACTAGCTCCATAAGATTCTATATGATCTGATAACTCCCCAGTTAAAGTGGATTTACCACTTCCAGCAGGTCCTATTAAAGCGATGAACTTCAATTCAACCAAGCACCTCCTTATTGCATTCAAAAGCTAGAGACATGTTCTGAACTTTAACAAAATTCTAAAATCGCCTGTTGTGATCTTTATATTTATAGCTTTCTATATTTCTGCATAAAATTAGAGACAAAGATATAGCGAACTTCTATGCACTGCTTCTGACCCTCTCTGTCCTAAATGGTGAGGGTCCTTGGTGATACTTAAGACAGAGAGATTTAATACCACATCCTCTCTCCTTAGAAGTTCAGCTTTGGGCTAGGTCTTGACCGGAGCGACTTCTCTATCTGTGAATGTTTCTAGGTATACCTCCTTGTCCCGAAGGGCGTATGACAGATAGGGAGAGTGGTAGGGGGTTAGGAGCTTCTGAAGGTGCTTTATCCGATTGAGAGGATATATCAAAGAACTCTGCAAAGTGGTGGGCCCGCGGGGATTTGAACCCCGGACCTCCGCCGTGTCAGGGCGGCGTCCTAACCAGGCTAGACGACGGGCCCTAGTTCACCATTCTCAGCTTGGTTTCCTAAAGAGTTTTTAATTCTTTAGCGCTTCTCAGAATTGAAATAGTTATATACAAAAATTGAATATATTATTATTAGTAGTATCTTTTTCAATTCTTAAATTGCTATCATCACTAATATAGCTAATGGAGATGGTGATCTACATTGAGTTCTCATGAGAAAGTTTACATAGTCGATGGAGTCAGAACTCCTGTTGGGAAGTTCGGCAAAAGTCTCAGGAATATCCCTGCGTCTGATCTTGCTGCTTTCACTATAAAAAAATTATTAGAACGGAATAATCTTGACCCTGAATCAATAGAATTTGTCATAGTTGGTCATGCAATAAGAGATGGAACTGGGCAAGATACAGCCAGACAGGCCGCATTAAAAGCAGGGATACCTAAGAAAGTTGATGCCATGACTGTTGACATGGTCTGTGCAAGCGGAATGGCCTCAATAATCACAGCGGCCCAATATATCAAGACAGGAGAATATAGTCTTGTAATTGCTGGTGGAATGGAGTCTATGAGCCAAGCACCCTTTATCATGTCACCTCATGTAAGATGGGGGGTCAAGCACCTTATAGGTAGAAGGTTTGAACTTGTCGACTCCATGGTCTTTAGTGGCCTATGGGATATAATGCTTGGAAAGGTTATGGGTGAAGAAGCAGATATGGTAGCACAAGAATTAGGTGCACAAAGAGATGTACTTGACTGGATAGCATTTGAGAGTCATATGAGAGCTGCAAGGGCTTGGGATAATGGCCTTATGAAAGACTTTGTTGAACCTTTTGAATACAAAGGTAAAGTTCTTCTTGACACAGATGAAGGTATCAGAAGAGACACTAGCCTAGAGAAGTTAACTAGGTTGCCTAATGCATTCACTGAAAAAGGACCTCATACTGCAGGTAATTCTAGCCAGCTCAGTGATGGAGCTGCGTCTGTAATAGTTGCAAGTGAATCTAAGGTCAAAGAACTTGGTCTGAAACCACTTGCTGAGATTGTGAGCTTTGCCTATGCCGGTGTGGACACATGGAGATTCGTCCTGGCTCCAATAGAGGCTGTCAAAAAGCTTTTGAAAAAAACAAAGTGGAACAAATGTGATGTTGATTATTGGGAAAACAATGAGGCCTTTGCAATAAGCAATTATGTTGCACATGAACTTTTAGATATTCCTTATGAAAGGCTAAATGTTCATGGAGGAGCCATAGCCATAGGTCATCCTCTTGGAATGAGTGGAACTAGAATAACAATTGAACTTATAAATGTTCTTAAAAAACATGGCGGAACAAAAGGTATCGCATCCATATGTCATGGACTTGGGGGTGGAGCAGCAATAGCATTAAAAATCGTGTAACTTCTTAAGAGGTTCGAACGAATCTCCCTTTTCTTTGAGAATCTTTAACATTCTCTCCCTCAGCTTTCTCCTTTTTAATGCCTCCTCAAAAAGTCCTATTTGCCATCTTTCCTTTGGCTTGAAAGTCTGCACTTTTTTGGACCTCCCTTGCTTGTCAACAGCAACAACAGTGAAGTAGCTGGTAGTTGTATGCCTTACCTCCTCTTTAGCTTCATCTCTTGCTATAACCTTTATTGTAATTTCCATAGAGGATCTTCCAACATATGAAAGGGCTGCATGCATCTCTATAGAATTTCCTATATTTATTGGAGCATAGAAGTTCGTTGCATCAACAGCTGCAGTTACAACAGGTCCTCGAGAATACCTTGTTCCTATAATTCCTGCAAGTTCATCCATATAATACATCAGCTTTCCTGCAAAGAATGCATTATGAAATACTGCATCCTCAGGATATGCATATCTATAGCTGGTCAAAGAGTATTTAGCATTCAGAGGTCTTGGAGGCTTGACATTCCTTACTCTTTCTTTTCTTCCAACCAGTTCCTTCTCTCTATCTCTCCTTCTCTCAATAGCCTGTCTATACAATCTTCTTTCCAAGTCATTTTGCGGCCTTAGACAAATATCCAATGGCTTAGGCCTTAAGCTATCATCAACTGCTACAAGAACCACATAAGATAGAGTTGTAAGCTTTCTTTCATTTGAGATAGGATCCTCAGATTCCATGACAACTGTTGCCTCTAAGCTGCTTCTTCCAATGTAGCCTATCCAAGAATATATAATCGCATTTAGTCCAACTTTAACTGGGTTTATAAAGAATGTGTGATCAAGTCTTGCAACAAGAGTTGGTCTCCTAGAAGCTCTCATTGCACTCATAGTCGCATTTGTTAAAATCCAGTTAAGAGCTGTTCCACCGTGAAGGGTTCCATAAGGATTCGAATGCATAGGCAATACGTGATAAACTGTCTCAACAAGCGTATCTCTCATGGCTATTGTCCGTTTACATAGGCTAGCACTCATACTAGGACCCAAGAAAAAGGAAATAAGAAAAGAAAAAAGGCTTATCTTGGTCTTAAGTTTTTTACTCCGTACCAACACCCTCATTAATGGACTGGATAGTCATCAGGAACCTTAGCCCTGAAGAACTTACCAGTTTCGGGACTCTTGAAGAGCCCTATTTTCACGCCTTTTCTGGTCTTTGGAGCAAGTGTCCAAACCTTTATTGGTTCTAGATTTGTTTCTTTACCGCTGTAAGGGTCTCTTACCTTGACCTTAGGTAACTTCTTCTCAGGCATACCATCCACCTCTTCTTATTCTTTATTCACTTAGTTAAATCTTGCCCAGACTTTATATACATTATTGGTGTATTTTAACATGGACCATAAAACTATGATAATCATCTTTGAAGGTATTATTAAAGTATTCCTTTAAGACTCATTTCCTTTGGATGTAAAGGAATTTATCAAGACTTTTTAATAGATAACAATTTAACTAATTTTTAATGACAATTTTATACATTTAGTATTTATGATAGCTTTTATCTTGAACTAAAATACAGACATGAGTCTCTAAAGGGACAGCGAAGACATTTTCTAATAGAATTCGATATTATAGGAGCCCTCTCTCCTTTCCAGAACCCAACTATTTTCTCAAAAAGCAATAGTGCATATGACTCCTGATAAATTCTTGTAACTATCCTAACATCTTCCTGAATGAGTTTTGCTATCTCATGAATACCTATTTCTTTATTCGAAATGTATCTGAGCACATGCTTCAAGGGCTCTGGTCCTGATGAAACTATCACCATCAACTTGGCATTATCGGCTAACAATTCCTGCTTATCTAAAATGAGACCTGCAAGATACAATAGAGCAAAATCTGCTTCATACACCTTAAGAGTTTCTCTTAATCTAGCTCTTATTATCGTTATAACCTTACCTTGTTTTACAATCAGGACATCAGGACTTATAACAAAGTAGAGAGATTCTAATTCAGCAGCAATTGGAAATCTAATAAGTCCTCTTTCACTTTTGAATTTTTCTATAATCTCTTGTGCTATTCTCCTAGCTTCACTAGGTTTTAATTTATTATACATATTATTATTTAATTTGAAATTAAGCATAAGCTCGCAATAAAGCTGATCAAGTATCATAGAACCAGTTATTACACCGACTTTCTCAAAAGGTCTTGATGATAAGGATCACCACCTCTTTTGTGACTACCTATGCGTGTTGTCCAAATCAATATCTATGTAATCACCTGAAATAAAGCCCTATAATTTTTATATATTCCATTACCTATAAACCTTTATGTTAAAAAAGTCCGTTTAGATAGATATCATCAGCAAAAACTTTTTAATTAAACTCAAGTTCTGATTCAAATAGTTGTTATTAAAAATCCCAAGTCCCTTATTACTCTTAGGTGTGGCAAAGAACTAAAAAGAGCAGGCGGATTACTGGGGGTCTAAGGTTGAGTAGCGTTGAGGAACTAATATGGGTTGAAAAATATAGACCCAAAACACTCAATGATGTGATAAATCAAGAAGAGGTCGTTAAGAGACTTAAAGTCTTTGTAAAAGAAAAGAATATGCCACATTTACTTTTTGCTGGTCCTCCTGGCGTTGGGAAAACCACAACAGCTCATGCTCTAGCCCATGATCTTTACGGTGATAGCTACAAGCAATACTTATTGGAGCTTAATGCATCAGATGAAAGAGGTATAAATGTTATAAGAGAGAAAGTAAAGGAATTTGCAAGAAGTCGTACTCCGCCTGAAATACCATTTAAGATAATTCTCCTTGATGAAGCCGATAATATGACCAGTGATGCTCAGCAGGCTCTAAGAAGACTCATGGAACTTTATACAACATCTACAAGGTTTATACTTATAGCAAATTATCCTTCAAAGATAATTGATCCAATACAAAGTAGGTGTGCTTTCTTTAGATTTTCCCCTCTCAAAAAAGAAGATATAATTGATAGGTTGAAATACATCTCAGAAAATGAGAGTACTGAATATGACGATGAGGCCTTAGACGCTATTTATGAAATAAGTGAAGGAGACATGAGAAAAGCGATAAATATCCTTCAAGCAAGCTCCTACATGGGCAAAGTAACGGTAGACGTAGTGTTCAAGGTAGTTGGTCTGGCAAGACCAAGAGAAATAAGAGAAATGGTTAAGATAGCTCTCCAAGGAGACTTCACTAGAGCAAAAGAACATCTTAGAAAACTAATGATAGAGTATGGTCTTAGTGGTGCTGACGTTATTAGACAGATACATAGGGAAATTTTCAGTAATGAAATGAAACTACCTGAGGAGATAAAAGTCCTAATCGCAGATTACTTAGGTGAAGTTCATTTTAGGCTAGTTGAAGGAAGTGATGATGACATACAGTTAAGTGCATTTTTAGCATGGCTTGCCATGGTCGGCAAGAAGGTGCAAACAACATGAAATCAAAGAGAATACCATGGATCATAAAGTATAGACCAAAGAAGATTGAAGATGTTGAAGATCAGGATGAGGCAAAAAGGGTTCTGATTCCCTGGATAAAAGAATGGGCTGAGGGAAGACATCCTCAAAAAAGAGCTGTACTTCTCTATGGCCCTCCTGGTATAGGAAAGACCAGCCTAGTTGAGGCTCTTGCAAAAGAGTTTAAATTTGAATTACTTGAATTAAATGCTAGTGATTATAGAAGGGCTGAAGATATAAGGAGAACTGTAGGTGTTGCTGCCACTAAGAAGCCATTATGGGGAAATGGCATAATAATACTTTTAGATGAAATAGATGGCATCTCTACGAAAGAAGATGCTGGTGGACTTAGAGAACTTCTAAAAATAATTTCAATTACCAGAAACCCTATAATTATGACTGCCAATGACCCGTGGAAAGAACAGCTAAGGCCTCTTAGAGATTCCGTAATTATGATAGGGTTTAAAGAACTAGGTCTTAGAAACATGACAAACGTTTTAGAAAGAATATGTAAGGCTGAGAAACTCTTCTG
>JALWTO010000019.1 GCA_027082825.1 Acidilobaceae archaeon | reverse complement strand
AGAATATTGTCATCTAATAATGGAGCCTCTATTATTACTTTGATTAAAATTCCGAACTCTTCTTCAAGCTTCTTTAGAGAATTAAGCTCCTCTTCAACAGAATTCCATTCTCTGTTAATAACATTAACAAAGTTTATAACATCATCAAGCTCTAAGACTCCTTCGTCTATAAGCAATTTTGCCTCTTCAATCTTTGCTTTAAGTGGATGATATCCATATGGAAATCCAACGACACTACATAACCTTACATTTGATATTGTAAATAAGCTAGCTTTCAGAATCCAGGCAGGAGGAAGCATCGCACAGTAGAAGCCATACCTTTTTACTTCATTAATAAGTCTTTGAACCTCATTAAAAGAGCTATCTGGCTTAAGCAAAGTAGCATCAATAAATCCTACAATATAATCAGGAGGATATCTAATCTTCAAAACCCTGAATAAATCTTCCTCAACCAAGCTTCCACCTTTCTATTATGGCTAAAAGTGCATTAAAGAGTTCTAACGGACATTGCTCCAATAATTTTAAAAAAATGCTCATAGAAATACCCGGTCTTTTTCTTAATATCTCTCTTAATGCCTTAAAATGATCATCATACTCTATAAATGGAAGCTTATGCTCAAATCCTTTTGTTGTTCTAATTATACATTTGACAGTTTCCTGTCTTTCACGAAGATGTTTTGCAATGTAATAAGAATTTAGGAGAATCCTTCTCACTTTTCTGATAGCAAAGTCCAAAATGAAATCAAGCCTTTCTCCATATTTCTTTTCCAAGAAACTCTCTTTAACCAACCTAAAAAGAAGAGCATTTGGATAAAGACCCCCTCCTGTAAGTGGCTTATTAAGCCCAGCCGCATCACCAACAACAAAGATTCTTCCTAGCCTATAATTACGAGCTGGTGGTCCCACTATAACAGGGCCTCCATAACTTTTCAAAATAGTTGCTTGATTCCCTATTATTTCTATTAAATTTTTAGGCTCTTTAGAGGCACCTCCGATTAGACATAAACTCTTGCTCAATGGAATCTTCCAAAGAAAAAAATCCTTAGTCCTCTTATCTCCAAAAATGACCATTGGCTCTGACATCTCACAAGATTCCAAGGTTTCGTAGTTTATCCCTGATAATGGCTTATAGGCTTTAGGCAGTCCTATATTTAAATTTCTTCTTAAAAAGCCATTAAAACCTTCTGAAAGAATAACTAGGTCATAGCTTTTCTCAATGCCAGTAGAGAGTCTGACTTTTCCATACTTCATAACATTCACGATCTTAGTTCTTAAGTTAAGTTTGCCTCCTAACTTTTCCACATTCCTAGATAACCTAACTTCAAGACCTATCCTATCTAATTTAAAAAGACCACCTAGAGTTCTTAACTTAACACATTCCTCTCTGTAACATATTCTTATTGCACCAAATCTTCTTATTACAGATTCCTTTGCCTCCTCTCCAATCATTTCTATAACATTACCCGAGACAAGACCCGTACAGTGTTCTGGAAAACCGACCTTTCCATGCTCTTCAAAGATCTCTACATCGAATCCCATTTCTAAGAAGGTTTTTGCTGCCATAAGCCCTGAAAACCCTGCTCCTATAATTCCTACTCTTGATCTCATGAAAGGACCTCCATATCAATATTTAAAAAGATGATATGCTCCTCAGACCCGTTATTCCTCATCGTCTTCTCAGATTCAGAGCGCCAGTCATAGCCCTCAAATAAGTACTCTTGAGATAGAGCTTAAAACCTTCTTTCCCTTCTTAGTTACCAGAACCATGTCTTCTATACGGACCCCATAAAGTCCTGCTATATAAACTCCAGGCTCAGATGTGACCACATTTCCAGGCTCTAAAACATCTTTAGAGCCTGGACCTAGATAGGGTCTTTCATGTATTTCAACCCCCACCCCATGACCTAAACCATGAATAAAATACTTCGAAAGACCTTCTTTCTCAAGGGTCTTTCGGGCAGCAATATCTGGCTCCCAAGCAGCAACTCCAGGAGCTATTACATCAATACTAGCCTCTTGAGCTTCAAGAACAGTCTCTATAAGTTTTTTGAACTTAGAACCTCCTTCTCCCCACCACAAAGTCCTGGTCATATCACTAGCATATCCTCTATAAAAGGCTCCTAAATCTATAAGGACAGGACCTGACGGACCAAGAATCGTTTCTCCCGGAGTATGGTGAGGATATGCGGTATTTTCATGAAAAGCCACTATGGCTGAAAAAGATTCATTCCAAGCACCACCTTTAAGCATCTCATACTTTATTATACCAGCTATCTCCTGTTCTCTTATATCATCATTTAGAGACTCAATGGCTTTCTTTAATGATCTTTCTGCAATTCTTTGGGCATTTATAATGTATTCTACTTCCCAGTCATTTTTAATGCTCCTTAGCCTAGAAATATCATCACTAAAGTCTGTAAAGTTAATCTCTAAAGACCTACTAGTATCCTCCATCAGTTTAACAAGCTCTATATTTAAGAACTTGATATCAACACCTAGGTTCTTCACTTTACATTCTCTGAGAATTGTTGTCAGCGCTTCCTTCATTCCACCCTCAATTATTCTGGCAGGACCTATGTCAATATTCTTAAACCTCTCATCTGTTCTTCTTGTGAATGCTAAAAGTTCGAATTCCTTAGAAGAAAGCCTTGAAATTCTTGAATAATCCAATATTGAAGTTGCCATATAATTTCCGCAAGAATTAGAAATCAAAACGAAACCTGTTGGTTCTCTGACCCCAGTAACATAGTACATATTCGGCTGATAAAGAAACAATATGGCGTCTATATTTTTTTCTTCGGCCTTTGAAAGAACTCTGTTTAAATTCCTGCCAAAAGTTTCATTAAACATCAGATCTAACAACTTTAGCACCACTAATTCATTTTATTTCTCTAAGAATTAATGTTTTTATTAAGATATTCTAACTCTATTAATCTTCTTTCTTTGCCAACGGTATCTTCTTATTCTTCTCGATCTTCCAAAGCCACATGCAGCACAATAACCTTTTGCAACATTAAATGCCCTTCTACCGCATCTTCTACAAACTATATGCGTCTTGCTTCTGCCATGCTTTCCAAATGATGGTGTTCCCTTACCCATTTATATCACCTGACTAAGGGGCAGGGCTTATCATTATAACATTGTCTCCTCTTACCAATATCAATCCTAACGATTTACTGTTACCTTTGGAGCTTATCTCTTCAGCTTGAGCAAGAATTAGATTTAGATGCTGATCATAGCTCTTGAGAATTCCTTTAACTGTTCTTCCACCCTTGAGTTTAACCAATACATTAGTGTTCAGATATTCAGAAAGTATTTTGAATGTATCTACTGCAGACATTTCTATTACCTCTTAAGGCCATCTAGTTCTCGCCTTGTTACCGCGAAGGATAGCCAACACTAGAAGCTTAATAATTTACCGCCTAAAAAATTTGAATCATTGAATTCTGACTATTAAGCAAGCTAGAACTAAATGTAATTGAGGCAAAAATACTAGAGGTGAAAATCTCTTGGGAGGAGAAATTATAAAGCCTAAAAGAAGACACTTTCTTTCAAAGAAAGAAGTAAAGATATTGGAGAGCAGCATAAAAGGTTCCTGGATATCGGAAATTGTCGGAACGCTTAGAAGTAAAAGTGTTGAGAGTGCCGTCTTTGATAATTTTGAGATTTATATAGCTAACGGAGTTCCCATCCTAGCCAAGGCTAAGAAAGATATTTTCCCGCTACTTTCGTTTCTTCTATCACTCCGCAATGTCGAAACCTTTCCTACCATTATAGTAGACAGAGGGGCTTCTCTAGCGTTGGCAAGAGGGGCCGACCTTATGGCGCCTGGAATAAGGAAGATTAGCCATAAGTTTGAACTAGGAGAGATCATAGTGGCCATTGATGAGGAAATAAAAAAACCAGTAGCAGTATTAAGGTCTTTAAGTTCTTCAAACAAAATAGAGGAACTTATTGAATCCAAAGGAAAAGGAAAAGTAGCTAAGAATTTACATAGACCTAATGATCGTATATGGAGAGCCGTAAAATATCTTTAAATTATATGGAGCCTAAATGTCCTGGGGTATAACCTTATTGACTCTAAGTTTTCAGGGACAACCATATTAGGGATGTTTTGGAAACCAAGGTTTTCCCATCTATTTTTAATAGATAACGCTAAAGAGGCTAGAGCATTTGTCTCTCCATGATTAAGTATTATCGTCCTAGGTTTGGGCTCAAGGTTCTTAAGATAAAACAACAACTCACTTCTACTTGCGTGACCACTAAAACCATCAATTCCAACAATCTCCATCTTAACCTTAAGTATCTTAAGTTTACTACCCTCAGCCAACTCGATTTCTCTCTCACCTTCAAGTATCCTCCTTCCTAGAGTACCTGGTGCCTGATAACTAACAAAAGCCAAGGCATTTTTAGGGTCTTCAGCCAAATACCTAAAATATTCTAAGACAGGCCCTCCCTGCATCATACCACTTGTTGAGAGTATTATAGATGGTTCATTGCTTTCTATAATTTCTAGTCTCTTTGAAGGTTCATTAACCCAAATAACATTACCAGCAACAAAGGGATTTCGGCCCTCTTTAAGTATAGCCTCTGCTATAGGCCTTGAGAGAAGCTCAGGATAAGCAGTATATATGGATGTTATTTTTCTAACCATGCCATCTACATATATAGGCATATTTTCAGGTAGATTCCTGTTCTCTATAGCACTAACAAGTACTGCCAAAATATCCTGAGCCCTGCCAACAGCAAGTACTGGTATGAGAAGTTTACCTTTTCTTTCGTAAACGTTATTCGCTAATTTGATTAGATCCTCCTCAGCTTTATCTCTAGGAGGTTGTTCAGTAGCCCCATATGTTGATTCCAATATTAGTGTTTCTACCCTCTGAAACTTATCATGGGCAGGAGGTAAAAGCCTAAGAGCTTTATCATTCTTCCTTCTATAATATTTTATGTCTCCTGTATAGAGAATATTATGAAGCCCCTGACCTATATGAAGATGTACAACAGCTGAACCAAGAATATGGCCTGCATTGTAAAAGGTTAGCTTCACATTAGGTGCAACATCTGTAACAACTCCATAAGGCACTGTTATTATCCTTGTTAACATGGTATTTATTTCCTTTAATGTGTAAGGAGATTCAACTCCTTCTCTTTTAGCTAGGTCTATATAATCCTTTAACAGCACATATGCTATGTCTCTTGTCGGTAATGTCATATAAACAGGCCCCCTGAATCCATATTTAAAGAGAAGAGGTAGTATTCCAATATGGTCTAAATGTGCATGACTTATAACAACCGCGTCAAGCTCCTCTATTCTAAACTCTGGTGCATCAAGATAAGGAAATGCCCGAGGACCTAAGCTTTCTGGCGCTACGCCTGCATCAAGAAGTACCTTACTCTCACCAGTATCAATAAGTATGGCACTACGACCGACTTCTCCGAAACTACCAAGCCCAATAGCCCTTATATAACGCGTGCCTATCACGGTCTCTCTGAATATTCGTTCACCAACTTCTCTTAATGCTTTTTTTCTTTCATTTGCCTGAGCCACCGGATGGGCAAAGACCGTGAGAACGTCCTCAACTGGTAACGGTGGAGGAGGCCTTCTCTGAGCAATTAACCTCCATCCGGTCTCTGCTAAGACAAGTGCTGCAAATTTTCTCCCTTTCCCCATAAGCTTTCCTGGTTTATCGGCAAGTACTCTTACCTCACCTAGCACCTCGTCAAAAAACATCTGGGAGGGGTCCACACCTGAATCTTCAGGAGCATGTTCTAGTATAAACTTTATTGTATATTCTCTCGATCTACGAACCTTGGGATCCGATCTTACAACAACACGTTTCCTCAATTTCTTTGCAAGTTCCTTAACCTTGTTTTCATTTTCAATTATAAACTTTGGATTTTTTACATAAACCGCTATTTCTGGGCCTTCAAATTCTATAGCCGATATATAGGCTCCTCCAAGAGATCGCGAGATCTCACTTATTATGAATTTTCTGAACTCTAACGAGTTCATCTTTTCTAAACTTTGTCCAGGTTGTGTGTGCATTCTCTCGAACACCTCTTTAAAAACAACATTAGCTTATCCCATATTAGAAAATCACTAAGAGAACCACTTTACAATCTATTAACTATCTCCGACAATTAGTTGCTAAAAACTCTAAGCTTTTTATATTTAAGGTCTTGAAAATTAATAGTTATCCACTTGAAATCAAGGACTTGTTACCTTTTGAATAGGAAAAGACATTTCCTCATATTTGGTTTTCGAAATAACCACAACATCTATTCCGTCTCCACTTGCAGCATCCCTAGATATAGCCGCTCTAACAGCTCTCACAGCCAGATCTATGGCTTTTTTAACATCGATGGTATCTTCATACTCACTCTCAAGAAGACCAAGAGCTACTGGAGAGCCAGAACCTGTGGCAGTAAACTTCTCTTCAGTTATGCTACCATAAGGATCTAGTGTATAAATTCTTGGTTCCTTATCATAGCCTGCAACTATAAGTTGTACAATATATGGATACCATTTAGATGAGAAGAGGATATTTGAGAGAAGAGTTGCAAGGGCCTTTACTGAAAGTTTTTTCTTATAACTTTTTTCATATAAACCAGCTTCTTCTCTCAAGGTATCAGCTAATGTTTGTGCATCTGCTACAAGCCCTGAAATAGTCATTGCTGCATAATCAGTAATCTTTATTATCTTCTTTGCTCGTCGGCTAGCTATAAAAAGCCCTGCTGTAGCCCTTTTATCAGCAGCAAGGATAACCGCATCTGTTGTTGTGAGTCCCACAGTTGTTGTTCCACTTCTCACTACAACCTCTCTTAGACTTAAATCATGAGGCTTTTTAGCCTGAATCGGCTCAAGATTGTTGAAAGGATATCCTGATGATCTTAGAAGTTCAAGCCAGTGATCTAATATGGGTGAAAACATTGCCTAACACCTCTATCTTCTTAAATTAGTATACTTCTTTTTCATTCCTTCGTTTTTAACCATCTTCTCATGGAAGAATTTAAATCTTCCTTAATCATACTTCCTTTTTAGGGTTCAAAGTACCTTAAGAGAAATCGACCTATCTATTTAAGGTGCAGAATTTGAATAAGCTTGGCAAGTCCGAACATATAATAGATCTACCTAAAAGAGTGGTTGTTGGATCAGGTATTTTAGAGAAAATAGGAACCCTGTTACTGAATATGTTACATATAAAGGGGAACATACTTGTCATTACTGGCCCCAAAGTGAAATCATTATATTATCAAAAACTTAAAGAAAGCCTTGAAGACAAAGGCTTTTCCGTATCATACAAAATAATTAATGAACCTTCGATAAGTACCGCCGAAGAAGTTGCTAGTGAAGCAAGCAAGGAAAGGATCGACATAATGATTGGTTTTGGAGGAGGAAAATCTATAGATATAGCGAAGTATGCAGCTAAACTTTCAGACAAACATTTTATAAGCATCCCTACAGTTGCCAGCCATGATGGAATAACATCTCCCTTTGCAAGCTTGAGAGGTTTTAGTAAACCTATTTCCAGGCCTGCCAAGACTCCAATACTTATTTTAATGGATGTTGATATAATAGTTTCAGCTCCTAGACGTTATAACATAGCTGGTTTTGGAGATATAATAGGAAAGTATACATCTGTCCTTGACTGGAGACTAGCCCATAGACTCAGGGGAGAATATTATGGCGGTTATGCCGCAAGCCTAGCAATAATGAGTGCCAAACATCTTTCCCAAAATGCCGAGGCAATAGCTGCTGGCACTAAGGAGGGTATTAGAATACTTCTTGAGGCCTTAGTAAGTAGTGGAGTTGCTATGTGTATAGCTGGTTCTACAAGGCCTGCAAGTGGCAGCGAACATCTATTTGCACATGCTGTTACAATGCTTTACAAAAAACCCTTATTACATGGCGAGCTTGTTGGAATAGGAACAATAATGATGGCCTATCTTCATGGAATAAACTGGAAAAAGATAAGAAAACTGCTTAAGTTCGTTGGCGCTCCAATTACAGCAAAGGAGCTAGGAATTTCTGATGAAATCATTATAGACGCCCTTGAAATGGCTGCTAAGATTCGCCCAGAGAGATATACAATACTTGGAAAAGAAGGCCTGACAAGAGAGGCAGCAGAAGCCTTAGCCAAAAATACTGGCGTTATAGAATAAGGCTGTTTCAGGGAGACCGCTATCGCCCAGCGAGGTTGCCAGAGTATTCTGTGTAACGAGATGGTAGTCGTCAAGTGGATTCGTACTGGGAAGATAAGGATAATAGAGGTTTACAAATGATGATATCTCCCTAGTTTAAAAAGATAAGAACGTTTAAGAGTGAGCATTCAGCAAGGATTAGTCTAAGGGGGCGAACATTGGGTAGCAAAGAAACTGTTGAGATGGGTGAATTTGAAGATTATCCAGTCTCGGAACTCATGACATCACCACCCATAACCGTGAGGCCTTCAATAACAGTAAAAGAAGCAGCCAAGATAATGGTTGAAAATAACATAGGAAGTCTTGTGGTTGTTGATGAAAGAGACAGTCTAATAGGTATAATCACAGTTAGAGATATAATAAGAGAGGTAGTGGCAAAAGGTCTTTCTCCAGATAACATAAAGGTAGGAGACATAATGACCAGAAATATATACTATATATTATCCGATGATACCATTAGAAGAGCTGTGGAGATCATGTCAGAAAGGAGCATAGGACATCTCCCTATCGTTGATCCTGATAATTATAGATTAGTTGGAATTATTTCAAAAGCCGATATTCTGAAGATAGCCCCTGGGCTCTTTGGGGCTTTAGTGCTGTCGAAAATAAGAAGAAAAATGAAAGAGGAATAGAAACACGGCTTTACTTAGAAAAGTCTTAATAAACAACAGGAATGTGAACATAGTTTTTCTTTTAGATCATCTTCCATCTATGGTCTTTTCAGAGCAATATTGCAGGAGAAGAGTTGAGACACCAATCCATTCTCAAAGTACCACCGATGATCATTAAAACAACAAGGACAGAGAAAACACTTTTTATAAGCACCTGATTATTTATATAATAAATAATGTTTCAAACTTTCAAGGCATTTTACAACATTAATAAAAAGTCTAGAAGTATTTAAATGATCTAGCAGAGAGTTATAACTTATAACCTAAATGTTCCTGTATGGAAACTTAAGATGCCTTAGGATTTAGAAATGAACAGAGGGTTGCTGAATGAATTCAAGAAAACGTAAGAGAAAAAAGTTTATTGTAGACGCTATGCTTGGTGATCTAGCAAAGTGGCTCAGAATATTGGGCTATGACACACTTTATTCCAAAAGCTATACCGACAAACAGATAATTAGCATAGCCAAGAGCAGTGAAAGAATTATTGTTACAATGGATAGAGGACTCTGTATAATGGCTAGAAAGAAAAACATTTCCTGTGTTACCATTGAAAACTATGACATAAGAGACAGACTAGCCGAGATATCAGTTAAAACAAACATACCCTTGATTGCAGATCCCTCTAGAAGCAGATGCCCTGTGTGTAATGGTACATTAAAACCTATCTATGACAAGAGTATTGTTAAGGATAGAGTTCCTCCAAAAGCCTTAGAATCCAATAAGGTCTTTTATGTTTGTATTCGTTGTGGTCAAGTTTACTGGGAGGGAAGTCATTGGAAAAACATAAGAAGAGTGCTTGAAGAGGCCAGAAATATTGCTGAACTCATAATTGAGAGAAGAAACAATCAAAGAATTAAAAAATCCTAACATAATTCCACTTTTATCTAGCAATATTCTAAAGACTTTTCAATTATCCTAGTAATCGCAATAATATAGATAACCTTTTAATATTGCATAATTCCACTTAAGCACTTTGAAGAATTCTAAAGGGGGAAGAAAAATGGCAAAGATCAAGGTTTGGATCGATAGAGATCAGTGCATCTCCGATATGGTGTGCGTAAGTCTTTGCGGTGATGTCTTTGAAATAAGCGAAGAAGATGGAAAGAGTCAGATAGTCGAAAACTATAGAACTGATCCTAACAACGTAGCTGAAGGGCTAGTGCCCGAAGATCTCGAGGATTGTGTTGCGTCAGCAGCAGAGAGCTGTCCCACATCAATAATTCATTATGAAAAAGTAGAAGGATAAGCTACAACCAGAGAACATCCCTTTTTCTTCATACTCATTCTTTGCTTTTTGCCGACTTTGCTTGTTTTCTTGATTTCGTAATATCATTAAGACAGCTATTATTTTTTAAAACTATAAGGTCATTGCTAGTCTAGTTCTGAAAATTCTGAATAAATGATTACAACACTTTGTTGGAGGCCTGAGAGGATTTTGGTGCCGCCGCCGGGATTTGAACCCGGGACCTCCGGATCTCTCAGGCCTCCAAACGACCTCGGGTATCAAGACCGTATGAGTCCGGCGCTCCGCCAGCTGAGCTACGGCGGCACCATTTCCCTAGCACAGCTAAAGGGTTTATTTTTCTTTAGTCATTCACTTAAGAGTAGCAATTTAAGATAATCAATCTAGGATCTTTTAGGCTACCACTCCCTCTCATAACTGACAATGTTAAAATTTACACATTAAAGAATAGGAGAACTTAACAGATAATAACACTAAAGTAAAATAACTTCAATATCCAAATTACTTCTGTTCACATCATTTTTTCTAAAATTCTCATCTCTACTAACTAAAGCTCCTAACTTAGAAAGGAACTCTTCTATGGCTGCTCTTATTAGTTCACTACGACTTATACTAAGTTCTCTTGCTGTCCTGTCTACAAGCTCTAAAAGCTGAGGATCCATCTTGAATGTCACTACCCTGCTGTAATTTTGTAATTCCATATCACCCACCTTTTATAGTATTACCTTTTTAGAGATTAATTAGAGAATAAGGACATAGAAGTAACACTAAGTGCAGAACGTAAAGTTTCATTACTAACCGGAAAATTCTATAGAAGTTAAATTAAATGCTATTACATTTATTCCGATAATTACAGCCACCGAAGGAAAAACGTAAAGGTTATTCATCTTTATTGCCACAGCTCTAATTTCTGTTGCTCTTTCCCATTGAGTTGTAGTGACAGAAGGTGGAGATAATCTTATATCAACAAGAACACCCTTATATTTAATACCGTTAAATGTATAAGTTAAGGGATCCCAACCCACTCGTGAGTACAAACCTCTGCCTATTTTCCAGCTTATGTTTAGATCCTTCCCTATTGTATAAAGCAAAGTCAAGGGGACAAGACCAGGCCCTACAGTAACATTAAGACCACCACCAGTAGTGGAATAAAATATTACCCCTTCATCTAGATAGTTTACAAACTTAGTAACATCAAACGGTACATAACCCGTGGTGTTTCCAGAGATATTTACAGCTTCCTCAACTCTATAAACAGAACCTGTCTTTAAATCAAAGTAAAACTTATATATCTCTGTACGGTTTTCATTGGCTACCTTTATTATTCCAAATCCGTTGGCCTTATTTATGTTGACATTAATAGTTGTTCTCTGTCCACTATAAATTACGACATAGGAGAGGCTCTTAACATTATTTAATATCTTTGCTAATGTTTGTCCCTTTTCAAGGCCATTATAGATGTTATAATAACTTCTATAAAATGAATAACCTACTATGGCCGTTACCAAGGTGGCTATAAGTAAAGCTGCCGTTATGGCAAAAGCTCTTGAAACCACACTTTACACCTCTAAGTTACAACCACTTTTAGGCAAGTTAAAAGTCTAAAATTTTAAATATAGTTTGCCTACAATAATATAAAATCTCATCGATTTCTGTCTAGAGGATATCAAAAGCTATTAGTAGAAACCTCATTCGTCATCAGCATACTATTAGTATCTAAATATCTAGGAGTAATTAAAATATTACCAAGTAGTTCTAGTAGCCCAAGAAACCAAAATATAATCACTACTGAATAGCTCATATACAAGCAATCGTTGCTTTCTTGATATTTATTTTTAATAAGGCTTGCAAATATCAAGTAGTTCCCTATATCTTAAATCATAGAATTCAATAATAAATTAAAAACCCTAAAAATCTAATGAAAAGAGGCGGTGATAGGAGTGACCATAGGACTGCTAAAAGGTATCAATGCTTCTGGACATGTAGGCTGGATAACGGTTAGATGTGCAATATGTGGTACGAGACTTAATCTTACTGGCCAGAAACCTAGAGGTTCAAGAAAGTATGAAGCTGTTTATGCGTGTCCCAAATGTGCACAGAAATATAATGCTTATTTCTGTGCAGCAGATGCGAGAAGACTTAAGTATAGGTGTCCCTATTGTGGTAGCAAACTAGTGCTGGTTTCTCCCTTGCCTATTTCAGAGAGGTAAGTTTGTAAAGATGATAATCGAGGAAGAATATTTTGATAATCACTATCGTGCACTTAAGGTAGAGTATGAAAACAAAAGGTTATACTCCATAGATATTTATCATAGAATTAGCCATTGTAATTATTTTTGTGAAGATAAAATAGATCTCAACGATTATGAACTATGCTATTTAAGATTCGGATCATGCGAAGGTGTTGTAATTAGGTCCTTAAGATCCGGGACAAGCGAATTAATTTCTTTGAGACTCAAAACTAATATTAAGGGGGATCCTGCAGAGGGGACCATATCGAAAGCTAGAAAGATCTGTATCAGGGAAGTGAATATATTTATGGAGAGTGAGTGTGATGAATTTAGTAAAAACAAGCAAGGCACTAAAGCTTCCTGAAGGAACTGATATCTGTCTTAGAGGCTGGATTTATAGAAAAAGAGAGATCGGCAAGAAAATATTCATAGTAATCAGAGATTCAGACGGAATCCTCCAGGTGGTTATAGACTCAGGAAAAGTTCCTGAAAGTGTATACAAAGAGGCTCTTAGAAGCTCTATAGAGGCATCTATAGAAACATGTGGGACTGTAGCTAAAGAACCAAGAGCCCCAGGAGGAGTAGAACTTAAGGCCTATATGTTTAAGACTTGGGGATTCTCGGAAAGCTTCCCTATAAAAGGCGGTGAGGGTATAGATTACCTTCTTGATAACAGACACTTATGGATAAGAAGTAGAAAGCTAACGGCCATCTGGAAAATAAGACATACGGTCCTCTCAGCTCTGAGAGAGTATCTTAACGACAACAACTGGTGGGAGGTAAGTCCGCCTATATTAACCCAAGCAGCTGTTGAAGGTGGAGCTACACTATTCAAAGTTGACTTCTTCGGAAAAAACGCCTACCTAAGCCAGAGTGCCCAATTTTATCTTGAGGCACTAATATACTCACTAGAAAAAGTATGGAGTCTCTCTGTTAGCTTCAGAGCCGAGAGAAGCAGAACAAGAAGACATCTCTATGAATATTGGCATCTAGAACTGGAAGAGGCTTGGGCCAGGATGAATGACTCAATGAAAGTTGCTGAGGAACTCACATCCTATGCCATATCAAAGGTGCTTAATGAAAGACTTGAAGAACTTCACTTTCTTAAAAGAAATGTTGAAAAACTTGAGATTGCTAGAAAGGGCTCTTTTCCTCGAATAACCTATGACGAGGCTATAAAACTTCTAAGAAAAAGAGATGTTAAAATAAAATGGGGTGAGGACCTTGGAGCTGATGAGGAGAGAGTGCTTACCGAATACTTTGACACACCTTTCTTTATAACTCACTTTCCAAAAAAAATTAAATCATTTTATATGAAACTTGATCCTGAGAGACCTGATGTTGTACTAGGCTTTGACCTTTTGGCACCTGAAGGTTATGGAGAAGTTATTGGAGGAAGTCAAAGAGAGGATAGATATGATGTCCTTCTAAAGAGAATAAACGAAGAAGGATTAAACCCCGATGAATATAAATGGTATCTTGATCTTAGACTTTATGGTAGCGTTCCTCACAGTGGTTTTGGTCTTGGTGTTGACAGACTTATAATGTGGATCTCAGGTCTGGATCATATAAGAGATAGCATACCATTTCCTCGATTTAGAGACAGACTTTATCCATAGGTGTAGTTGCTTGGAAAGAGCTTGCGCTCTACTTTCTGGTGGGAAAGACAGCAATTATGCTCTATGGAAAGGAGTCCAAACAGGGTTTAATATATCCTGTATAGCAACTGTAAAACCTCTAAGAAAAGATAGTTGGATGTTCCATTATCCAGAAACTAGGTCGGTCATGCTTCAGGTTAAATTAATGAACTTAGATAACAAATTCTACAAAATTGAAGTAAGTGGTATAAAGGAAAAGGAGGTAAATGAATTATTAAAGGGCCTAAGTGAAATTATTAAAGATGTTGACTTTGATTATATAATTATCGGTGGAATAGCTAGCAACTATCAAAAAAGAAGATTTGAAAAGATAGCAGAAATCCTAGGCGTAGAATTATATTCTCCCCAATGGGGGGAAGATCCTTCTGAGTATCTAATAAAGCTTGTAAAAAATGGTTTTGAGTTTATAATAACCGAGATCAAAGTTTATGGACTTAGCAGAGAGTTCATTGGAACAGCTATAAATGAAGAGATGGTAAGAAAAATAATAAGCAGGTCAGAAAAATATGGTTTTAATCCTGCGTTTGAAGGTGGTGAAGCAGAAACCCTAGTTCTCTATCAGCCTTTGTTTGGAAATAAAAGACTATGCTTGGAAGGCCACAGAAGATCCCTTAACGAATTTGAGCACTTCCTTGATATAAGAGATGTATGGATAGAACATAAGGACAGTAATTGTCTCAAAATATACAATTAATTAAAAAGACTATAAACGGTGCAGTAGATAAAGACTATTAGCTAGGGCTTTTTCTAAGACTTCATCCAAGCCCACATTCTTTATCTTGGCTACTTCCCTAGCAGCCTCCCTAACCATAAGCGGAGTGAGACGAAGTCCTCTATATTCATAGGGGCCATCACTTTCCAAGACTATGTATCTTAGAGATGCCTTTTTAGCCACATTCTGATGCTTTTTTTGGATTTCTATAGCTGGATTTATTGATATTCTATATCCTAACTCTCCTATGACATCGATGAGATCGATGGGTCCTGTATACCAATGAAACATTGCTTTTTCGATGTCGTATTTCTGAAGCAAATCTAAAGCTTCTTTCCATGCATTTGGAGCATGTATATTAAGCATTACCCCTAGTTCCTTTGAGGCCTCAAGAAACTTTCTGAAGACCATATATTGATCGTTTATAGTCTTTGGCACAAACTTTCTGTCAAGACCAACTTCACCAAGACAGACAATATCTCTTCTATAAACTATTCTCAGTATCTCGTTAATCTCGGCTAACGGAACCTTACCTACATTCCAAGGATGAAAGCCTGCACAGACAATTACCCTTTCAGGATACTGTTGATAAATTTCTAGTGTTCTTTTTAATGAATTGAGATCATCAGAAACGGCTACTATCATCAATTCCTTATCTTTTCTCAAAATTTCATTTATTTCGCTGTCATCGAATTTATATAGATGACAGTGCATGTCATATATGTAATCACGCTTCATTCTCACAACTATCGACCTCCGGAAAACTAGTTTCCTTTATATAGTGAAGAACCTTTGGAGTTATAATAACTAAAAATATACCTGGTAATAAGGCTACCGTGAGCTGAACAACTCTCCATCTAATTGCCAGAGTAGAGCCCAGAAATAGATAAAGCCCGTATTCGACACCTCCAGAACCTCCAGGAGTTGGTATTGAAACCAAAACATAGCCTGCCTCTACTGCCGCAAGTGCCTTAAGATAACTCATACTATGCAGAAAAGAAAGGTCCCAAAGACCTTCTAGAACCAAGATCCCATAGGCTTCTATCATATGAGATAATATAGTCAATAAAATAATAATTATTAGAAGTCTTATATCTTTAATTCTCTTGAGAGCATGAATAAAAAGAAGCCTCTGCCTTTCTATCCTACAGATCATCTTCCTAGGTATCCTAAACTTGTTATAAAGTTTCTTTGCTACATTATAACTACTTGCAACTAGAACTCCTAGAACCCAAAGAGATGCTATAAGTACCGAGATAGATATCATAACCCATGAAATTAGGCCTGCTAGCGGTAAGAAGATTAAAAATATCGAAGGCCAAATAGTATCAGAGAAGGTTTCAAGAAGAGTTATTCCTATAGATTCGCCTATCTCAGTCTGACTATAACTTCCAACTATCGATGCTCTTGTAGGACTTCCTCCTAACCCACCAGGAGTTATTGCCGAAGCGAATTTTCCTAAAAACCTTGCAAGAAGACAATGAATAAAGTTAAGTTTTCTTCCTGACTTTTCTACAAGTACCTTTAACCTAAAAGCTCTTAAAGACTCTGCAACAATTAATATTGCTACAGCAAAAGAGTATCTTATCAAGCTCATATCTTTTATAACATTTACCATTCTTATTGGATTACCGGCCAAAACAATTAATACCATAGAGGATATTGCAAGGAGAGCTAGAATTCCTACTATAACCTTTCTATTGGTGTCTTTATTATCAAGTTTTCTTTGTGATTTCTGCGAGTGATTCATAGTACTTCAGCCCACTTCCTGTCAAAGGAATAACAAAGTCATCATTTATTCCTATGGCCCTAAGAGCCCTATAAGCTGCCCATGCAGCAGCCGAAGAAGGCTCAATTATGAATCCTTTTAGAAGAAGCTCCTTTGTTGCACTTCTTATTGCATTATCTCCAACTATTACAACCCCTCCCCCAGAGGAGCTAATTGCTTGTACTATAGAACTTATTCTTGGGGGATTTTCTAAAACAAGTGCATCTGCCAACTTAGAAGTTTTACCACCAACTTCAGCTATCACCTTGATCTTTCCCCTAAGAGAGGCAGCCTCCGATGCCTGTACTGCATAAATTTTTGGTTTTAGACCTAATTCCTTAAACCCCCTATATAGGCCTAAAAGTAATGTCCCACTTGAAACAGGCACTATAAAGTTCCATTCACCATAATCCTTTAGTTCAATAGCGATGCTTTTCATCCCTTCAATAAATATAGGACTATATAAATGAGCTACATAAAAACATCTCTCTGACATCTTTGCCGCAATCTCAGAAGCTTCATCTCTTGTGTTAGTTTCTAGAATATCAGCACCAAGAGATCTAAGAAGCATCTTTTTACCCTTCCCACTATCTTTAGGTACAACTATGTGAGATCTTAGACCTAAATGAGCAGAATACATTGCTACTGAAAGGCCAGTATTTCCACTTGAGTCCTCAACAACACAATCATATCCAAGTCTTTTAGCTAGCCATAGTGAGAGGGCAGTACCCCTATCCTTAAAACTTCCACTTGGATTAAGATATTCTAATTTAAAAGCAACTTTGTTTCCCTCTGAGCTGATTTCAACGATAGGGGTTTGCCCTTCCCCCAAGAGGGAAGCCTTTGGCTTTGGTAACTCACCCTCAAGTTCTAAAGGTTTTCTGCAATGGGGACAAAATGGCCTATAATTATCTTCTATAGAGTAACCACAATGAGGACAATAAAGTCGCCATTCACTTTTCAACATCTATCTCCTCTAGTAGAGAATAACAACAGATACCTTTTAGCAAAGATTTAAAAATCTATAACCTTTTCCATTTCGTAATCTTTAGCTTATTTGATTTAGTTCCCCTTCTCGCTTTCTTGAAAACTTAGTACATTTTTTATCATAGCTGCTAAGTGAGGAGGTTTTGTATACCACTTATCATACGTATACTTCTTGCTCTTGTATGATAATTCAATTATATCCCCCGCATCTCTTACTGTCATGACCACCTGTGTCCCCCTAATTAAACTAAAACTATTCTTTCCTCTGGGTAGCACCTTTAGGTCATACTTTGGTAATATGGGCCTTATCTCTTCCAAGATCTCTTGGATATAATCACTCACAGTATGTCACCACTTTCTCGAAACTTGGTAGGGCTTAATAAAAGTGTCTTGGACCAAAAATGAGGAACTTGTGTGGGCCTAACATTTAATTCCTTATGCACTAACGAGATATTAGTGAAAGGGGGTGAGTGTTTCATGACCTCTACAGAATATATAAAAACCATAACCGTTGTTGGAGCTGGTACCATGGGACATGGTATTGCCGAAGTTGCTGCTCTGAGCGGATTCAAAGTTTACCTAGCAGATATTTCTACTGATATATTAAGTAATGCGCTTGGAAAGATAAAATGGAGCCTGAGCAAATTAAGTGAAAAAGGACAACTAAGAGAAAGTGTTGATAATATTATGTCAAGAATAATCCCTGTAGTCAATATTGAGAATGGTCAATATACTAAAGAGTTTGCCAGCGCTATCTCTCAAAGTGACTTTGTTATAGAAGCAATACCAGAGAGAATTGATCTAAAACAACAACTCTTTAGGTTTTTAGATGAAAATGCTCCACAACATGCAATACTGGCAACAAATACAAGCAGCCTGCCAATAAGCGAGATAGCTGCTGTAACTAAAAGACCAGAAAAAGTAGTTGGTATGCACTTCTTCAATCCTCCACCTCTTATGCCTTTAGTTGAGATAATAAAAGGAGACAAAACTGATGATGAAGTAGTCAAAACAGTATATGACTTAGCCAAAAAATTTGGAAAACAACCTGTTGTTGTCAAAAAAGATGTTCCAGGTTTCATAGTTAATAGAATACTTGGTAGGTTTTTGAACGAAGCTTGCTGGATGGTAGCTAGAGGTAAGGCAAGTGTAACTGAAGTTGACAGTGCTGTTAAATATAGACTAGGATTCCCTATGGGAGCTTTTGAGCTTGCCGATTACAGCGGAATTGATGTATTCCACCTTGTGTTCATAGCAATGGTACAAAGAGGTATGAAGATGACAGGATGCCCGTTATTTAAGGAGAAGTTCGACAAAAAAGAATATGGAATGAAAACTGGTAAAGGATTCTATGAATACCCTGCTCCAGGCAAATATGTAAGACCTAATATACCTAAAGAAGCTGGAGAAAAAGTAGACATAGTAGCATTAATGGCCCCAGCCATTAATGAAGCAGCTTGGCTTCTTGAAAATGATATTGCAACCATGGAAGATATAGACAAGGCTGTTATGCTAGGACTTGGCTGGCCCAAGGGAGTATTCGAATATGCTGATGAGCTTGGTATAGACTCTGTTGTGAATGCCCTCAAGAAGCTTAAGGAAGAAACAGGGTTAGAGGAGTACGAACCAAATGCTCTTTTAACTAGAATGGTTCAAGAAGGCAAACTTGGAAGAAAATCTGGAAGAGGATTTAGAGAATACAGACCTGTTGAAGAGATAGCAAAGAAGACCTTACTCATAAGACTTGAAAAACCTATTGCATGGATAGTGCTTAACAGACCTGACAAGTATAATGCCATAAACTACGAACTTCTCAAGGAATTAAGCGACACACTTGATGAACTAGAATTGAACAATGAGATAAGAGTGATCGTTATAACAGGCGCTGGAAGAGTCTTCAGTGCTGGAGCTGATGTCTCTTCCTTTGTAGGAATAACTCCAGTAAAAGCGGCTATATTCTCAAGAAAGTTCCAGGAAGTTAACCTAAAGATAGAATACTACACTAAGCCTGTAATAGCAGCCCTTAATGGATATACGTTAGGAGGAGGACTTGAAATAGCCATGAGTACTGACTTTAGAATAGCATCAGAAACAGCAATGCTCGGACAACCTGAGATCAAATTAGGGATAATCCCTGGTGCCGGAGGTACCCAGAGATTGGCTAGACTCATAGGAATCAGTAAAGCCAAGCAATTGATATTTACTGGTGAATATATACCTGCAGGTGAGGCCTTAAAGTTAGGCCTAGTCGATAAGGTAGTTCCACCTGAAAGGCTTGAAGATGAAGTTAGAACTTTTGCACTAAAACTCTCTGAGATGCCACCTTTGGCCATAATGTTAGCCAAATATGCTGTAAACTATGGGCTAGAGTCAAATATATGGACAGGTCTTGCATTAGAATCTTCCAGTTTTGGCCTCCTATTTAGTACCGAGGATGTAGCAGAAGGTGTCAGCGCCTTCTTTGAGAAGAGAAAGCCCAAGTTTAAGGGCCAATAAATGAAAACCAACCCTTTTTAGTTTTTTTATTATTATATTAACTCTAATTCAATTCCTTTAAGCTAACCCCTATGCTAGAGGTTTCATCCAAATTGAAGTAATATTTGGCCATTTTCCTTACAATCTCCTTTAATCTGGCCATAACTTTATATACATGCCAACCAAGTTCTTCCGCTACAGCATCCCAACTTTTTCCTTGAAGAACCTTCGAGACTAAAATCCATTCCTCGTCCATTGATAACCGAGGCTTGTATTCAGAGCCCTGCAACCAGTAAGTCCTTGCTAAAGTTCTTATAATATCTGTACTCGCTTCATAAGTCATTGGACCCCAACAATAAATCCATAATCTATCTTTTTGAACATTATCAAATGTAGGAACTTTCAAATCGATTACTTTCTCAGGCCTTTGTTTCAACAACATGATAGCTACTTTAGTTTCTAGATCCCTGTAAGTATCATATAAACTATCTATAAGCTTTAGTTTGAATTCTCTAAGAGCTATCTTTACGGCTTCCATCGCGTTTCTAGTTATAGGTTTTATAACCAAAGTCGTAAACTCTCCACTAACAGGATTTCTGTCAGGACTCAAATGAAGAGCCTTAAATCCGTTTTTCAACCAAAAACTGAGAAGTTGTTCATTTATACCAAAACCACTACCAAGCCAGTCATAGCCTCTCTCAACACTTTCCTTGAAAAGATTATCTAAAAGCCTGCTACCTATTCCTCTATTCTGCACCTCAGGGTGCGTTGCTATTCTTACTATTCTCCATCCCTTCATTTTCCCAAACTCTTTTATCCTAGCATGTTTCAGCATTCTATCAGGTATTATATTCCCAGGAGTCTTCTCTCCTCTTAACAGCTTTTCTATGATCTCTCTGTTCAAACCACCTTCTTCAGCAACCTGTGCAGCTGCAACTATTTTACCCTGAGATGTTCTCATGGCCCTAATGTTGTGATGTGGTGCATCTGCCAACCTTCCTAGATCATCAGGTTCATTTCTATAGTGTGCTATTACATATATACCAAAGAGTTGTCTTAAAGTTCTTTCACCTTCATTACTGAAAAGCCATTGAGGCTCTAGTCTTACATACTCAAGGTTCAATTTCTCTATGTCCTCTATATCTTTCTTATCAAGTTCAGCAGGTTCTGCATCTAAAAGTAGAACATCAAATAACCATCTTTCTATCGGGTCATCCCTAGCATATCTTATTGGTTCATTCATATCAATAAGCCTCAGAATAGTGTTTTGATCGTCTTTTATTTTCTTAAGAAATCTTACATTAAAACCCCTTCCTGCTCCCTCATATCCATGAATAGTTGCAGCAAATATTATTCTTCTATGGGCTTTCCATATTTTATGCAGAAGAGGAACGTGTATTCCACTAGCCTCATCAACGATTATTATGTCCCCCTGAAGCTTAGGTATAGTCGCAGGCTCCCAATACTCAAGGCTGAAACCATTTCCTTGAATCTCAATAGTCTTTCCTCTTCTTTTTACAGGCCTAGGAGATAAATTAAGACTTTCAGCAGCCTTGAGAGCAAGATCCATTAAGCTTTGGACATTAGACAAACTTGGTGCAGTCACAAGAACCCTAACCCTATGCTTTATTTTCCTAAGCATATATACAAGACCTATGGCACCTATACCAACAGCACAGCTCTTTCCTCTCCCTCTATCTGCTGTAACAACTACAACTTTCTTTTTGTTCCTAGGAGGTTTATCATAGAACCACTCTAGTTCTTTAATTACTTTAACCTGATCATTCGTTAGTGCAAGCCCATAAATTTCCTTAGGAAAGAGTTTTTCCTTAGGCATAATTATTTCTTTCCTAGGTCTTGCACCCACATTTAACACACTACCATGTATCATTTTATTTTTATCTGAATCATAAACGAATATATTATTATAGGATAACAACTTTCTCTTGAACCATTTTATAAATATGTGCCTAGGCTCAGTAAATCCTTCTATTAACAACTTCTGCTTAAATATTGTGATGGCGTTATCCCAATAATCCCATGAAGGTACTTGAACTACTATAAAACCTCCTCCTTCAACCACACCAATGAGCCTTCCAACATCATTAGGCTTTAGGTCATTAGTAAGATCGAGAACCAAAGCCTGGAATGTTGTCCCTAGATATTTTTCGCTTTCCTCATATCTGGTAGTTATTTGATGCAACAGATTAGCCTTAGCCTTCAGGGCCTTCTTAACTATTTCCTTTCTAAACTTAGCATCATCAAACTCGTCGTGAAAAGCATAAAGAAGTTCTAATTTTCTTTTGCCAACAATTTTTCTATATACATCTTCGAAATATAATAGAGCTTTGGCTGTTATTGAACCTATTTTGATAGGATTACTTCCTGAGATAACAAGAAGTAATCTATGTCTTGCTGGTATTGTTACCTTTAAAGCTTTCCTTATTTTTTGTAAAGATCTGAGCGCTTTACTAGTGGCATGCTTATTAAGTTCTTTTACAACTTCTGTTGCATCTCTTACTATCTCAGCCTTACTTCGTCCCACGTCATATATCACCCTTAAGGCTTTCTATTGAACATTCTAACTGGCTCTCAATAAAGAATATCTGTCCAGCTATTATTATTTTGGTTTGAGCTTACTACAAAGATTTGGGGAGAAATCAGATGAACGTAAAAGAAAATGACTATGTCTTTCTATTAATTGAAAGTAAGGGTAAATTGAAAGAGCACTTTCTTAAGGTAACTCCAGGTAATGTTTACTCAACGATAGCTGGAGTTGTAAAGGGCGAGGATCTAATAGGCCTTAATTGGGGTTCTGTTATAGAACTACAAGCTGGGCAAGCCTACATTCTCCCCCCAACAAGATATGAGCTTATGATGAAATTCTTCAAAAGAGCTGGACAAGTAATATATCCCAAAGATCTTGGATATATACTTGAAATTTCAGGAATTATGCCTGGTATGGTCGTTGTTGAAGCAGGTATAGGTTCAGGATTTCTGACGGCCACCCTTGCACTAGTTGTAGGAGAAAAAGGCAAGGTCATTGGATATGATATCAGAAAAGACGCCCTGATGTC
>JALWTO010000018.1 GCA_027082825.1 Acidilobaceae archaeon | reverse complement strand
CCAAAAGATATTTGATAGGCATATGACTGATATGTCAAATAAGCAAAATAGATGTTCATGAAATATAATCAAATAGGATATTAGTTAAAAATATGATGTGCCAAAATATCCGTAAATTTATAGCCAGAAGAAGTAAAAGAGATTTATTACTGTAGAGCATGTCTGTGTTAATTTTCATGATATTGCTTTTCTATTTTCTCTTTTACGTACTTTAATGCTTCCTTAACGGCTTTTTTAATGTTTCCAGGATAGTTATAAGGTTTTACTATATTATCGTGTTTTTCATGAAAATGATGAGGAAATGTTGATATATGTCTGTGTGATTCATGCGGCGTGTTATCCCAACGATATATAGTGCCATCTATATGACGTCTCTCCCAATGTATAGCATATCTATTAGGTAATCTTCTCGAGATCCATATATCAATAAAGCTGTCATCAATAAGATATATTCTTAACTTGCCATATATTATTTCAGCATTAATAACAATTTCTGGATACGAACTAATGGCAAGCTCTCTAAGTCTCTCTAGTATTTCATCTATATCGATATTTTCGCTCACCCTTTTGAACCTCTTAACTCTTCCAAGAGCTTCTTTAACTTCTCCTCTCGGTCAAGAAGATAATCAAGACGAGTAAGGTCTTCGAAAACATCAGTTTCCTTTAGCTCTCCCTTTCTAACCTTTTCATCAAGCTCCTCGACACTGGATACACCATATCGAGTCATAATGAGTTTAGATTCTAATTTAACACGTCTAAGCTCAGATAAGATGTACTGGAGTAATGCCTCTCTTTCTAATACGCTTTCCTCGACACCAAGCATCTTGGATATCCTCCTGTATAGTGGGCTAGCCAATTTTGGACACCTCAGATCCGACTGTACTCTAAAGACATTAAACCTCATAATTCTAACGCTAGGCTTCCTTGACTTAAGTTAAACATAATATTTGACACTAATAGAACTTCTTTTTACTTAATTGTCGCAGTAAAGGATGAGCTCTTATCATCTCGCTTGAATACGTAAGTGTCTTACTTTTGATCATTTAATGTTAAGAGGTATTTCAGAATTTTGGTGGGGCCGCGGGGATTTGAACCCCGGACCACGAGGGACTCTATTATATGCCAAAAGTTATTTACAAAGGCATATAGCTGATATGCCAAATAGGCATAGTTGGTTGACATTCAAAGGATATGTTCGTACTAGCTATTAGTTGAAATGTAATATGCCAAAGTAATGCTCTATTAAATTACGAGTAAGGGTAGGCAACAGTTTCTTAAGCACAGATCTTTAAGGTTTTATGTTTTTTATTGTCCTTAATAAACTTATAAGTTATCATCCCTACAAGCGTATTGGTAACCCCTAGTTCCCGATACCCGCTCCTCGGTGGGCGGGGAGGGGGCTAGGGGAAGCCGTGATGAACTGGCCTACGGAGACCGTAGGCAGGGAACGGTTCTCTTTATTATCAACTTTTCTTTATCATGGTATATAATGTGTTCATCATTAGTGAACAGACAGTTAATTTCTAGTAGTATTGAATTAATATGTGTTTACTGACTTAGTCATCCTTCTATAGAGAAGGTATGTTTGTATGATGAAAATATAAGGCTGGTTAATTCAATAATAATGTGGGTGAAGTAATGACTGAAAGTAGAAAGGTCTTAGTAGAAGTAGAGCTGCCAAGTGAACTAGAAGTGGATGAGAAAACATTATCTAAGGCCATCAGGCTAGCCCTTATCGAGATATTAGCAGCTAAGTTAGGAATTACGGAGGAAGAAGCTAAGTGGTTAGAGGAGGAAGTGAAAAGGAGATTAAGAAAGGAGCTACTAGAAAACAAGCAGTAGTGCTAGATACCAACATTATAATATCATCACTTATAAAGCCAGGCGGCTTTACTAGGAGGATCTTACTACTCCTAGAGGATCAGGCAGATCTTTATGCTCCAAAAGCACTTCTTGAAGAGCTAACTGAAAAGACTGAGTATCTAGCTCGGAGAAAAGGCGTATCTCCTGCAGAGCAGAAACGTTTGCTCACTCTACTTCTGTCAGACGTTCAGACAATAGAGAGTAATGTCATTAAGCCATTCATAAAAGTGGCACTGAAGTATGTTCGAGATTCAGATGATGCCCCCTTTGTAGCATTAGCTCTTTACCTTCAGAGAATATACGAGGACGTGATAGTTCTGACATGGAACACAAGTGATTATATAAAGGAGGACCTTGAAAGAATCAGAATAAAAGTCCTCACACCAAGAGATGTATTAGCACTACTAAAGTGAGATCACGTTGTTTATAAGACCTTGGAATTGTTATACGACCTCCTTATGTCCATGAAAATATAGCGCTCTCAAGGTTACCTTTGACTGTAGACAACTCTATTGTAGTTGATGTGCTGGGTTATATTCAAAGAACAAAACTTTTATCATGGGTATATTCACAATTGATATTTTAGTTATGAAGACTGAAAACGGTGATATGCCAAGCTTCCAGCACCAATAATTCCCTATGTCAGAAGAAATATTCTAGAATTTTGGTGGGGCCGCGGGGATTTGAACCCCGGACCACGAGGGCCCAAGCCTCGCATCCTAGCCAGGCTAGACGACGGCCCCTCCTGTTTTTGTTTTCTAGGTCTTCAAATTTATATAAAGTATTCTGAAGAACTTTTATCTTCGACCAATAGAATAAGAAAATTTTAGTAATTTAAAAAGAATTTTGTAGTTAGAGGTACTAAATTAATGAGATTTGAATTACTCCTGCTTTTAATATTACATATCTTAATGTAAAGCTTCCAATAAGTATTAGAATTGCAGCTATAACTGAGATAGCTATTGCTGTTTTACTTTCTTCTTTGATCCTAAGAGTATAGCCAAACAGCAGAATCAATGGAATTATGGTTCCCACAACGACTACTAGTATCCAGAAGTATGGAGCTAGGTTTCCGTATAGTATTGATTTAGCGGCCTCTTTCATTCCAGTATCTCCCCACATGGCAGTATCTAAATAAACAAACAGCAAGAAGAGCTCTGTCATAAGTGAATAAGCGTCTAACCTTTGAAGTTGTAACCTTATTCTAGCAGCATGTTTCTCAAAGCCTTTACTAAGTCTTAGAACAGCAGGAGAGACAGCACAATAGATACATAGACCAGCAGAGAGGCCAGAAACTACGAAAAGAACTGGCAATATGGGGGTGTTCCAGAAGGTTATTGATTTTATTGCTCCAAGCAGAAAACCTGTATATACAGCTGTTGCTACTCCTAGGAATGTTGCTATGGCACCTATTACAGTTGGATACTTGGTTACTCTTGGGGAAGGCACCTTCACGATAAATGGTAGTGCATAGAGGCCAGAAAATATTGTGTAAAGTGAGATAATGTAAGTCCCTATGGTCATCCAGGACTTCCAGTTAAGTGCGGGACTGGCTAGTGCCAGATAAGCCTTCTCAGGTCTCTTAAGGTCGATTACTAGTAAAAATAAGCCCAAAATTATACCTATGAAGGCTATTAAGCTACCTACAGCACTCATAACTTTGTTTCTTTCCTTTATCCAGTAGTAATAGGCTATTGGTAAAGCTAAGCCTGCAAGTCCTCCAAGAAATAAATAACCAGCTATTAAGCTACCCCACCAATGTTGCCAAACAAGTATTATTCCGTTCTCCATCAACAAACACCTCCTTAAGGTGGAATAATAAAGACCTTTGTTTCTGTTCCTTTAGGCTGGTTTGGAGAAACAGCCTTTAGCATGAGGTGTGAAACCTCGCTGTTAGGATTATCTAGATCTCCAAAGATCCTTGAATGAGTTGGACATGCCTCTACGCATGCTGGAAGTAAGCCTTCTTTTACTCTATGATAACAGAAGGTGCATTTATCTGGTGCTTTAAGCCATTTATTAACATAACGTGCACCATAAGGACATGTGACAACACAATATCTACATCCAATACAATAATTATAGTTTATTAGAACAACTCCATCCTTTGTGATATAGCTAGCTCCAGTAGGGCAAACTTCAACACATGGAGGACGTTCGCATTGCATACATATATGGTGGTAGTAGACTCTCATTGCATTAGGAAACGTTCCTTCTTCAACTACCTCAAAATCCGTTCGAGTACCGAGCTGTACCTTGGCTTCTCTCTTTATCATGCTTAAAATTATGCTGTTTTCTTCACTACATGCTGCTACACATGCGCCACAGCCTATGCATGTTTTAAGATTTATAACCATACCATATCTGGTCATAAAGATCACCTTATCTTTATTATTTTGACAATAAAGTCCTGATCATGGGCAGATGCAGAAGGATCTTCATAATTTATAAAAATTGGTTTGGTGGTTCCATCGCCACCATAGGTGCCGAACTTATAGCTACTCATAAACTTTGAAAGCTGTCCGGTGCCATGAGGTATCAATATGCTATCAGGTCTAATGGCCTCTGTTATATGTACTCTGGCTAATAGGTTGAAGGATGGCTTTGTTACTGGCTGAGGTCCAAAGGATCTAGAGTATTCTATAACGACGAAGTCCTCTTCTTTAAGTCCTAATCTATCGGCAATAATCGGATGTAACCATATCTTATCGGCATTATGTTTTTTAAGGAAGTACCTGAGCCAAGGATTGTTTACAGTTTTGCTATGTCTGTTCATGGCAAATACTGAGCTTATTATGGCCAATTCATTTTTAGCTAGCGGTCCTTTATATGTAAAGGAATTCTTCCAGACAGGCAATGGATTATAACCATATTTAAGGACCTCCATAGAGAGTATTTCAATACGACCAGACTCTGTTGCTAGTCTTGTCAGGTTAGTGGGTTCCCACTTAACACTATATACCTTAACTTTTTCAAGCTCCTCTGGTGTTAAGCTAGTACCTAGCTTACTATTATATAGAGATAATTCTTTTTCTATCTTCTCTTCAGAACTTAATAACATTGATTCAGGCAGGTACTCCTTTTCAAGAGTATCCTTACTTATTCCAAGCTTTTCAGCTATCCTATAGGCTAGCTGTGTTGCGATCCATTCCATACTTTTAACTCCAGGGTATATTGGAGGTATTCCTTCAATCCAGTTTATTCTATGAGTCATATCAAACGACTCTGAATATCCTACACTAGGTCCTCCTTCTAAGAACATCTTCTCTGGCAAAACTACGTCAGCAAGGACTGCCATTCCATCAGGATATATGTTTATATTAACTACAAGCCCTTTATTGTCATCAGATACATGCTTTATGGCTTTTTCGACAATTTCATAGTCTATTGTGGCTTGTAACCCTTGTCCCCATATTATTAGGACTTTGATGGGATAGGGCTTGTCATTAAGAATATTGTACCA
Organism: Acidilobaceae archaeon; assembly: GCA_027082825.1. Classification (GTDB taxonomy): domain Archaea; phylum Thermoproteota; class Thermoprotei_A; order Sulfolobales; family Acidilobaceae; genus JALWTO01. The sequence goes on along the minus strand of JALWTO010000018.1, from coordinate 17,947 downwards.
GACCTTTTGATAGGCACCTTCCTTAAGCATCTTATAATAAAGTGGAAACTTTTCTTTTTCATCCACAGTCTTGCCTTGATACTTTTTGGGAATGGGATAAAGTTCGGCAAAGCTCTTATGTGCTTTTTTGCTCACAGCTTTTTTGATGAATTTAGCATTCTTATTAATTATCCATCCTCCAAACTTCTCTATATTTCCAGTAAGTGCCATAAGCAAAGTTAAAACCTTGTATGTCTCCACTCCCTGAGCTCTGCTCGGCCCTGTTCCACCACTCCTTTTCCAGTGTCCTATACATGCTGGCTTTATGATGGCAAATTTTCTCGCTATTTCAATTATTTTGCTGGCAGATACTTCACTAATTTTTTCTGCCCATTGAGGGGTGTAACCTTTAATGTAATCCCTTATAGCTTGGAGAACCGTGATCGCGTTTTTATTGTCTATTTTTCCTCTCCAAAATAGTGCTGGTCTAACTGCCTCATCTATTGGTTTGACTTCTCTAAAGAATTCATCATAAACAAGTAGCTGTCCCTTTTCATTCTTGATATACCTTAATGTCGACTGATCAACAATTATAGGAGCATTTGTATATTTTATAAGGAAGTTCTTATCATAAAGTCCTTCGTTTAATATCACATTAGCCATTGCTAAGGTCACTGCGAGATCTGTACCTGGTTTTATTGGAATCCATTCAGTAGCCTTGTTAGCTGTTTCTGAAAGTCTTGGCTCAAACACTATCACCTCTGTACCTTTTCTAATAGCTTCTGCAAAGCTCCAAGCTGCAGGATTTCTAGATTTACCTGCTCCTTGGTCATAACCAAAGCTTATTATTAGTTTTGCATTCGCTAAATCCGCAACTGGAAGCTTGCCTCCAAAAGCTGGTCTAAGGCTTACATCCCATGTAGAGTGGCATGTTGTGTGATGCTTCACAACATTTGGAGTTCCTATAAGGCTAGCAAGATCAGCACCTCTTCCATGGCCTATAAACACTACTGACTGAGGACCCCATGTCTTAATTGCCTCAGCAATCTTACTGGCCACTATGTCTAAGGCTTCATCCCATGATATTTCGACCCATTTAGGATCCTTCATATCTATTATAGCACCATTCTTGTCTAGAATGAAACCCCTGTCGGAATTTGTTCTCTTCAGAGGGGCTTTGAGTCTGTCAGGATCATATAATATAAGATGTGAGGTTTTTCCTTTGACACAGGGTCTTCCATGACTAACCCAATCTCGAGAATCTCCCTCTATCTTAGCCAGTTTCCCATTAAGCATGCTTCCAACAAGTACACAATGACCTTCGCAAATGCTGCACATTAGATATCTTCTTTCAAGCTTGGAAATATTTGCTCTGTCATCCTCTTTGTTTTCCTTCTTCTCCTTGAGGGCTATTAGCTTTAGCTCAGAGGATGACAGAGCAAATATAGCAGAGGATATTGCCATGAGCTTTAAAAAATCTCTTCTTTTCATTTCTAACATAACATAAATCACCTAAAGATTGCTTTTTTACCTTTCATGTTAGTAGTGATGATGATAATTTTTATATTTTTATTTTTAATAAATGAAAAAATATATTTTTAAAAGTTGATAAGCTATTTAAAGATAGGTGACAACATATTGAGAAGAATTGATGAAGGCAATATATTTATTGCCTTCATCATCCTTTCACTTAAAACTGCTTCGTTAATGCTCTTACATCCAAAAGAGATTAGAGATCATATAAATAGATACAAAAATCTTGTCAAGGATTTCTCAAAGTTTTATGAATATTTTGGATTATATGATAGTTCTTGTAAAAAACTATCTAGTTACTTGTATAGGCTTGTCTCAAAGTTTTATGAAAGCAATTTTGAAAATTTAGAAGTAGAATATACAAAACTTTTCAGAGCTGCCTATCCTAAGGTCCTATGTCCTTCTTATGAGTCTGTATATCGTTCAGCTAGAAAAAGGGTAATGGATCCCTTTATAATCGGGTCTCTTGAGAATATTTATAGGAAGGCTGGTCTGGAGATTGAAATAAATAAGGTCGAACTTCCAGAACATGTGGCTGTGGAACTAGAAGCCTTGGCATATATTATCAGTAGAGCATTAACTGATGATATTTCGGTCCAACTTATGATAGATCTTTATAGAAAACATTTAAGTAAATGGTTACCATTATTCTCCCAATGTATTAAAGAGAGCAGCAAAGAGGTCTTTTACAAAGATTTAGCAGAGGTATTATGTCTTTTGCACAAATGTATAGCACAAGCCTTAGATATGTTTTTCTAGCTTTCGTGGCGCCGGGGGTGGGATTCGAACCCACGCGTCCAAGATAGGACAACGGGTCTCCAGCCCGTCGCCTTAGTCCGCTCGGCCACCCCGGCACCTGAGGTAATAGATACTAGATGAGATAGAAATCTCTTATCTTTCTAAATATTTAATTATTGATAAAGGGGGTCACTAGAGAATGTCTTTGTTCTAGTTTTATCCCTGTTCAGAACATTAGGTTTATTCCGGCTTTTTCTAACATCTTTTCTGCGGTAAAGAAAGGTAACACCTGGAGGATATTTTTCCATTTGTTTGATGGAAACATTTCAACTCTTCTTGAAGCATCTTTGGCTTCCTTTTTCAATCTCCTCAAAGCAAGGCTTATTATGTTATCAATGTCTATGGCTCCAAGCTCTTCTTTTGCCCATCTTTCGAAGAGAACTTCCGAAGGATCAAGTTTCGGTTTGAATCCTCTGTGGTAACTTAGATAATCTACAATATCATCTGCTATTTGATAGGTTATTCCTAATTTAAGTCCATAGATTGTAAGGTCTTTTATGGCCCATTTGGCTTCTGCGACTAACCCTCCCAGAACGGCTGCTAACTTAAATAAACTTCCTGTTTTTAGTGTTATTAACTTTATATAATCTTTTGCTTGCATCTTCTCAGCTGAAAAGGCATCAAGTATTTCTCCTCTAACTGTTTCCTCCCATGATCTTATGACATATGCTAGGGCAGTGAAGCCGTATTTTTCTATCATTCTTTGAGCCACAGGTATCATGAGAAGGCTTGCCAAAACTGCTTTCTCAACGCCATAAACTATCCAAGCAACTTTTACGCCTCTTCTTATCGTGTCCTTATCTATTATATCGTCTATAGCAAGACTGGCACTGTGAACAAGCTCTATTGCAGTTGCTGCCTCTAAAGCTTCTTCTTCAGATGCTCCCAAGGATCTGGCAATAGCTACTGTTATAAAACCTCTAAATCTCTTTCCTCCTTTGATTATATATTTTGTAACGTCTACAAGGCCAGCTTCACTGCTTCTCCCACTTATGTCCTCAAGTTTTTTATCTATTAGCATCTTGGTCTCTTTCCATTCGTTCGTTATATTTTCATACGTACTTAGCAGGGCATCATTTTTCAATAACTGCACCCCGTTTTCGCATACATCTTGAACAAGCTTTCATAAAAATATCTATCTTCTTTAACTGCTAGAATGGCTTTACTGGCTGTTCAGCACCACAAGCCTCACATATTAAAATCCATGTCTTTCCTCTTTTTTCTAACCTTGTATCGACACTTCCACAAGTAGGACATCTGACATAATTTTTAAAGAATATATTAAGAAATTGTGATATAACTCTTTTTGACACTTTTACATTCAAAATTAGCTGGCCGCTACTAGAATCATAACTACCAGCAGTTGCAAGTTCTTTTTGCAGATATTTTGCAACTAGTTGAGGTTCTCTCTTAAGTTTTTCTGAGACATCTCTGAAGTTCCTTATAATGGTTTGCGACCCTATTCTTATGACCTGAGGTTCTGGTATTTTATATTCGGTACTTCCGCTCCTCGGTGGAACTTTCTTATAGAGCCTATCAAGTAACCATTCATAGTTCGTCAGTTTCTCTTTGATCTCTGATCTTCCCTCCAAAGAGCAATCACCTACTTTTCAGGCTAATCTCTAAGATTAATATAGTAAAGTAAATAGCATAGTGCTTACTCTCCTATGACTGTTATTACAACCCTTCTATGAGCTCTTGGTCCATCAAACTCAACGACAAATATGTTTTGCCAGGTTCCACGTAAGAGTATTCCATTGACTAAGGGAAAGCTTCTGGAGGGGCCTATAATCCCAGCAGCCAGATGTGCATGTGCATTATTATCAATTCTGTTGTGTTCCCAATGGGCTTCTGGAGGTATAAGCTCCTTTATCAATGTTATGTAGTCGTTGATTAGTCCTCTCTCATGTTCATTAGCAATAATTGCTGCTGTTGCATGTGGAACGAATACGTGAACAATACCATTTTTTATACCAGATCTAGAGACAACCTCTCTCACCTTATCTGTTATGTCTATAAGTTCGAATCTCCGAAAAGAGGAGATTGAAAGCTCCTCTCTATAGACAGTCATACAGATTTCGCCTCCGAAGGCCTCCTACATAAGTTACAGTAAATTCTAGAAAATAGAATTTTGGTAGCCGGGCGGGGATTCGAACCCCGGTCACGGGGGCCAAGGCCCCGCATCCTTGGCCGCTAGACGACCCGGCTGCCAACTTTAGGTTAAGGATTGGGGGAAGTAAAATTTTTCACATTAATCCTTGGCTTTTTCTCTTTTTTGCTTGATATTCCTCGCTGGATCTGGCTGTAACTATCTCATAAAGTATGGCTTTTTTACCAGGTTTTGGTCTTAAAAGTCTTCCTAGCCTCTGGATAAACTGTCTTCTGGAACCTGTTCCAGAGAGGAATATCCCAACATTAGCATCTGGTATGTCAAGTCCCTCGTCACCTACAGTTGTGACTACAAGAACTCCTCCACTTTTCAGTCTTCTAAAGGCCTCTAGAATCGCTTTTCGTTTTGAAGCGCTCAAGTCTCCATAGAGTAGGAAGCCTCCAACAGACTTTGCAATACTTTCTGCCTGAGCTTTATATTGGGTAAAGACTATGATTTTGGAGCCAGCTTTAAGCTCGTCCATAATTATTCTTTCTGCAACCTTTAGTTTCTCGGTGTTCTCCTGTATTAGAGATCTCATCTTTGAATGAACCCTTATAGCCTCGATAGCTGTTGGATCTCCTTTCTTTAATGCATTAAGAAGTTCATTAAATGATCTACCTCCAGCTAGCCTTAGGTACTTAGACCTAAGTTCTAAGTACTTCTTTTTCTTGTCATTTGGAAGATCGACTTTAACCGTTCTTATTACATAGGGAGCTAAATAACCCCTTCTTGAAAGTTCCCCAGGATCGATCTTGTATACAATCCCTCCCATAAGTGGAAAGAGTTCTTCATGCTTACCGTCTTCTCTTTCCACAGTTGCTGAAAGACCAATCCTATAGGGGGCAGGCATTAAGGAAGCTATTTTCTTAAACTTTTCTGCAGGCAGGTGATGAACTTCATCAACTATAAGGAAGGAGAATTTCGTTGCAAAAAGCTCTGTCTTTCTAGATGCAGTTTGGTAAGTAGTTACTGTTATTGGGGCAATTCTTTTCTCTTCACTGTAATAAGCTGAAACGAGGCCACTAGCATTACTAAATTCTCTTAAGAATCTTATCCACTGATGAACTTGCTCTTTGGTAAATGTTATTATTAATGTCGGAACGGAGAGTTCAGCCAGAGCTGCAATTGCAATCACTGTTTTTCCTGCACCTGTAGGAAGTGCTATAACCCCTCTGTGTTTTGATTCTCTCCAAGACTTAAGGGCTTCTTTTTGATAATCCCTTAATTCTCCTTTGAAGCTTACTTCTCTTGGAAGCCTTAGGCTTAAAAGCCCTATTTTGTCATCTATGAGTAGTCCCTTATTTTTAAATATTTCAATCATCTCAGCATATTTATGTGAAGGAACCCTGAAGGCCTTCTCTACTCTGTCGTAAAAGGGTACATATCCCATCTCTTCAAAGAATGGTTTCAGATATGTTTTACTTGAGATATATATTTGACCATTTTCAAACCAAATCTTAACCTTTCTTTTATCGTTTATTTTTTCTTCTAGATTTTCCAATACATCTCCTTCTATACTATCTCCTAAATCCTTAAGGATAACATAGATATCCTTTAGACTATAGCCTTTATCTTGAGCCTTGATAAAGTCTATCTCGAAGACCGAATGTCCTTCTTCTCTTCCTAGATATCTCGAAAACTCAATGAGTCTCTTGAACTCATCTTTGTCTAGCCAGCCTCTTATTCTGAACCTAAGTCTTTTTCCAAAGGCCAAATCTCTTGTACCTCTTCTATGTCAACTATTCTGTATGCCATGGGCTCTATTTTTTTCAAACCCAACTTTTCAAGTGTACGTAATACCCTATAAGGGGGGTTAGCTGGTATCCTTGCCTCAGCACATTTTGGTTCTATATCTCCGCCTAAAGCTTCAGGTTCGCCTATTATCTTGAGAACTAAAGATTGTTTATTATGACAGCCTCTTATACGTAATCCCTGTAGCCTGAAACATTCTATATCTATAAAGGTTAGAAGCGTTACAATAAGTTCATCGTTTTTATATATAAGAAATTCAACGTAATTATGTTCTGTTTTTACGAGATTTTCATATAGCTCGCTTAAATCCAAATAGGGAAACAAGTTCTCTATACAGGGCTCGGCTCCAGGCGTGGGTTCCATTACATTACACCTTCAACTCTTAAAACCTACATCATTGCCGAGCCCTATTGGACTAATTAGTTGGTCGTCTACTTATAACCTTAAGACTTTGATTCAATTATTTTTATAAGCCTTTCAGTTATCTCGCTAAGTATGCTAGCGGTCTTAGAGTCGCCATATTTAAGGAAGAAAACTTCTCCTCTGTCATTTGTTTCTCTTATCCTAGGATCAATAGGAACCTCACCAAGGTAGGGAATTCCAAACTCATCGGCTATCTCCTTAGCAGCCCCCTTTCCGAATATATAATGTTTAGTACCGTCTGGACACTCAAAGTACGTCATGTTTTCTATTATACCAAGAAGAGGTTCATTAAGCTTTTTTGCAAATGCCGCTGCTTTCTTCACAACAAGCTTCGAAACCTCACTAGGTATTGTAACTAAAAGAAAGCCAGTAAGCTTTGGTATCAATTGCGCTATTGTGAGTTGTTCATCTCCAGTTCCCGGAGGAAGATCTATTAAAAGAAACTCTGTATCTTCCCAGTCCGTAAATGCTAGAAGCTCTCTTATTGCACTTGTTTTTAAAGGTCCTCTCCAAATTAATGGGGTTTCATCTGAAGGCAGCATAAGGCCTACACTAATTACTTTGATTCCAAGAGGACCTTCAGCAGGAACTATAGACCCATCAGGTTTAGCTAGGAGACCCATTCCTGTAGGAAGTCCCATCATTTTTGGTATACTTGGGCCATGAAAATCTGCATCAAGGATTGCAACTTTTTTGCCTCTAAGGGCCAAGCCCATAGCTAAAGTTGCAGTAACAAAACTCTTTCCTACACCTCCTTTGCTGCTAAGAACACCTATTTTGTATTTTATTCTATTCATCTTCTGAACAACAATTTTTTGCTGTTCCTGTATCATTTTCATTCTTTGTGCAGTTTCTTTATAGCTTGGAGTAGCCAAACTTTTAGCTCCCTCCTTGTTTTGAGAAGACAAACTAATCACCCCAGGGCTGAGAGTTATGGGGAGCATTTATAGGGATAACTTATATATGTAATTATATATTGGGCTGGGATGAAGAGTTTGCCGAGTTCAGAAAGCTTTGTGTGTGAAGAGGGGGACTAAATAATAAGTCTGACCAGTCTTATAGGTATCTAAATAACTTTGTAGAGAAGAGATTTCTTTCATATTTTTAAAATGCTCTTATAAATTCAGGTATGTCTAATAAGATCAGAATATGAAACAGTCCAATTTCAAAAATCTGTCTTCAAGGACTTTTGAAAACCTTGGCAGAAACTAAATTAAAAAACTTTAGTGAAAAAATTAACAGGCCATCATATTAACGTCGCAGAATATGTTGACAATTGAGTTAAGAAGTCTTGCAGATACGCGAGATCCGTAGATTCCTCTTAAAAGTTTGTAGATATCTATAAGACTTCTTTCCCCGTTGGCCAGGAAAGTAGGTTCCATTAAATATATGCTAAATAGATCAAGCCCCTTAATTTGTCTGAAGAGCTTTGAGAGCTCTAGAGCTTTGTCAAAGCTTCTTCTGGCTACTTGCCTTCCTCCAAATATAACAGGAACTTTTCTCCTTGGTTTTATGTCATTAAGAGTCTCACTAATCCTTGGTTCATTTGAGAAAGTTTTTAGTTCATAATGCTTTGCTACGATACTTCCGACAAGCCTAGCACCTATCTCATCTCCTTCTGAAAGTCTTTTAATGAATATTCCTTTAAGAAACCACTCTCTGAAATCGCTTGTTGCTAGAGAGATGTTTGTTTCTGTGGCTAACAGATAGACCGTTGAGAGTGCTATTGCAGATGAAGTTTTCAGCATCCTCTTAGATATCCTATTTATATCATCCTCATCTGTATGATATTTAGTATCTGGCCATTGGATAAGCGTAACTCCTGGAGATCCATATGCTATAAATATGTCATGATCGCTTCCACCGCTATATGGCTCTATTGTATGATTCGTAAGACCTGAAAGGTTTGTGATTCTTGAGAAAGCCAAAAAGGAAATTTTTTCTATATTTCCAGGAGCCGAAAGACTACTTAGATATAGATGAAGAGGTCCTTCATTGCCTTCAGGTTCTACTCCTACCATATCTAAATTTATTGCCTCAGTAACTTTACCCTTAAGGACTTTTTCCATGGCAAGAATACTTCCAGTGTATTCTGGTATCCAAAGGAACCTGAGCGTTCTCTCGGGAACCTTTAGTTTGGACTTCTCGATGATTCTGGATAATGTCAAGACGGATTCAAGATTCGCTGCAGAACCACTTGCATTATCATTGGCTCCTGGTGCTGGATGACATAAATGTGATGAGATGAGTGGCCCTCGATCCCTTCTTTCCCCAAATCTTGCACATACTATAGGTATTTCTGGATCTGGCCTTAGTTCTGAGTCTATATAGATCCTAACTTTCTTTCCTTCTATGTCTCTAACAACTCTATAAGGTAAAGAAACTGCAGGAAGCTGAGCCTTTGAGAGCTCTTTATAACCTAAAAATAGTCCTACATACGGAACGGCTGTCTCTGGAATTCCTTTTCTATAGAATGCTATAGCAATCGCTCCTGCCTCGCTGGCAAATTTATAAGCTATTAGTCTGTCTCCGTCGGTAACCACAATTTTTCCCTTGGCATTCTTGTATTCATCAGACTCCCACCATCTCTTAATGTGAACTGCTTCTGCCTCAAGAACCCCGTTAGATGGTGGGCTATGAGCAACAGCTAGGGTAGGATGTTCATTTAGGGTTAATTTTTCGTTGTTGACTTCAGCCCAGGCATCGTTAATCTCCCAACCAGGTGGTATGGGCAGCCAATCTGGAGCCTCTGAAGAAGATATGGAGATTACTTCAACATTTAAAATCCCTTCAGTTTTTTCCTCTATTTCTTCGGCAAGTATCTTAGAGGCATTCCAAAGCCCATTGCTTATCTGTATTCTATGAAGAACAGAGATTCTTTTAGCAAGCCCATAGGCTTCAAATCCACTGGTTTCCTCAAAAATCTTGTCGAAAACTTCTTTAAGAGAAAAAGACTCCAATTTTTCTCCCTCCTTTGAACTATGATTAAAAAAGACACTTAAAAATAAAAAAGACAAAAATAATATCTTCATTATTTCTTATAGGATCCTGACAAGAATGATTAAGGAGGTGCTGAGAAGTGACCACAGGAGGTATTAAGTTCTGCCCTAAATGCGGAGGGATAATGAGGCCTATGAGAATAAATGGAAAATTGTATATGATTTGCACTAGATGTGGATATAAGGAAGAGGTTAAAGATGATAGGATTGTTACAGTTTACTCTAGATCAGTTAAGATAAAACATACGCCAAAAGAAAAGATTATAGTAGTAGATGACTCGAAAGTTCCTAGAACTGCAAGCCTATTAAAGGGCGTTGTAAGGTGTCCAAAATGCGGATCTGACGAGGTTTATGTTTGGATGGTTCAAACAAGGTCAGCTGATGAACCACCAACTAGATTTTACAAGTGTTCGCGTTGTGGTTATACTTGGAGGGAATATGCATGAATATGGATGAGGACATATGTATAATGATTGAATCGATAAAGAGGATTTCAGCAAAAATTTTTGATAATCTGGCTGAGGCTCTAGAGAGAACTCCCTCTCTAGTTTCCTCAAAACCACTAATAGAAAATTCCTTAAAGCTTTCGGCATCTCTTATTAATATATCTTTGGAGATGTCTTCAAAAATTCCATGTTCTAAAGCCAAGGAGCACTAATTATAAACTTTTAGAAGCTCTCTTATTTTTAGGAGCGGGTGCTGTGAGATGGCTACTCTTAAGTTTAAGTTCAGAGATGCTAGAACCTGGAGGTATATGATATCATCAATAGAAAAAATAATAGAGGAAGGTGTATTTGTTGCTAATGACGAAGGTTTAAGCTTAAGAGCATTGGATACAAGTCATGTTATTATGGTTGATTTATTTTATCCTAAAGAATCTTTTGACGAATGGAAAGTACCAGAAGAAGCTACATTTGGTATTTCATTTAAAGAGCTCTCGAAAATCTTAAGGAGAGCACAAAAAAATGATGAGCTGGATCTTGAGATTGAAGATACTTCCTTAAAAGTTACATTCTCAGAGCCAAGCCTTGGAGAAAGAATATTCAGAATACCTCAGATATCACTTACTTATGAAAAACTTCCAGAACCAAAAATAGAGTTTACGGTCAGAGCAAAGGTATTCAGTACGACATTCAGAGACGTAATAAAGGATCTCGAGGTTGTAGGAGAGACATTAATCATAAGAGCCTCAGAAGGTGGTGATAAACTTATAATGGAGGCTAAAGGTGATGTTGAACAAGTTGAAGTGGAACTTCCTTTGGGCAGTAGTCTCTTAGAGCTTCAAGTTGATTCGCCAGATAAATCAGCATATAATGTGGACTACTTCTCTCAGATGAGAACAGCTGCTCAGGTCTCAGATACTGTTTCATTAAGCTATGCAGAATATGCCCCTATAAGGGTTGATATGGAATATACAGGTGGTGGAAGGCTGACCTTCTATGTATCACCAAAAGAGGAGGAATAAAGGAAGAAGAAATGAGGTCTATTTGAGAATTGGAAAGGAGAAGCCTCAGAATCTATTAAAGAAGCTTTACTTAAGTTATTACAACATAGATCCAGCTCTCCTGCTTCCTGTTGATATTCAGTTTAGGGAATTTGCATTCCAACCTTGGGGATCAAAATCTTATGTTAGGCACCTTTCATTTGATGATGAAGAAAAACTTAGAAATTATCTTAAAGAAAAAACCCCTTTGCATGCTTATCATTCAATAGCTTTTTATGAGCTTCCCGAAGCACCAAAAATGGAAGAAAAAGGTTTTCTAGGAGCAGAACTTCTTTTTGATATTGATGCTGATCATCTTCCTGGATGTGAGGATAGGTTTGAAGACGAATGCTTAATAAAGGCTGCAAAAGAAGCTGAAAAGCTCATAAGAATGATTAAGAGAGATTTCAATGCCAAGGTGTTTTCTTATTTTACTGGAAATAGAGGTTTTCACATCAGAGTATGGTGTGAAAACTGTTTAAAACTTGGAAGAGATGAAAGACGAATGATAGGAGACTATATAGCTGCTATAGGTATAGATGTGAACCTGCTTTTTCCCGAACCTAAAAGAAGGTTCCAGCCAGCTATACCATCAGAAGAGGATCCTGGTTGGAGGGGATGGATAGGAAGGTCTCTTATGAGAAGTCAATTTTTCCGTGAACCCAATTATAAAGGAAGTTTTGAGTTAAGATCCCTTCCTCAAGTTCTCGGTAAAAATTGGAAGGATAAAGTTCAGGAAGTCATTGAAACAGAGGCTGTAAAGATAGACCTGCAAGTTACTCAGGATATAAGTAGGCTTACTAGAATACCTGGGACTCTTAACGGAAAAGCTTCTATGTTGGTTACATATATAGATGAGCCAGCTAGATTTATTCCATCAAAAAGCCTCTCTCCTTTTGACGGCAGAATTGAGGTAGAAGTTCTTGAGAGCTATCAAGGAAAACTTATGGGTGAGAAACTTTCTTTAAGAAAGGGGGAAAAAGCTGAATTACCTGCATGGGTAGCAGTAACTCTGATAACTAAGGGTGTTGTAAAACCTATAGGAGGGGAGGTTATTGTCAGGGAGAATCCCAGCTGGAGGGCCATTCAAAACATCCATTGGCCTCCACGAGCCTTTGGGCTTGGAACATTTAGCTGAGGCTAAAAGAATTCTTTCAAATTATTGTTCTACATTTAACGAATTCTGTTCCAAATACATAAAGCTTATAGAGGAAAGCTCCTTGCTCATAGCAAAGGCTCGAGTAGACGACCTGATGTGGAAAAAAGATTATACAGGCATAGATTCAGGAATATTTGAAATGATAAGGAAGCTCATCTATATGTACTCAAGATACATAGCTGGCTTCTATCTAACCTCAGAGGATAGGGTTGCAGTAAAGATTCTTAGAAAGGTATCTATAGGAAGAATGAGTTTGAATAGGGGAGAGGTCGTTTTCTTACCACTCCGAGAGGCTTTAGCGTTGTCACTTGCTGATCTAGCCATGCCTGTAAGGAGTAATCTTATAAAACTGCAGAAGAGTGTGCAAATAGAGATGGAGGAAGATAAAGGGGGCCAGGAGCGATGAAGTTCCCTAAGAAGATAAAAACGTACTGTCCAAGATGTAATATGCATACTGTTCATACAGTAGCTGTTTATAAGCATGGAAAAAGAAGAGCTATGGCTGAAGGTCAAAGAAGATATGTAAGAAAACAAGAAGGTTATGGAAGCCAGAGAAAACCTGAGCAAAAGAGATTTGCCAAGGTGACTAAAAAGGTTGTATTGAAGATCACATGTACTAAGTGTGGATATAGTAGGTATGTATTATTAGGTAGATTGAAAAAGATAGAACTCATCGATGTTGTGAGGTGAAAAGCTTTTGGTTGTTGTCGGAATACCGAGAAAGAAAATACTCATACCCGAACCCAGGAGTAAGTTTCTTGTTGTTGTATGTCCTAATTGTGGAAATAAGCAGGTTGTCTTCAGTCATGCAACCTTTCCTGTGAGATGTCTTTCCTGTGGAGAAGTACTCGTGAAACCCACAGGTGGAAGAGCAAAAATTTTGGGAACGATTGAGAGAGTATTAGGTTAGTTTATAAGGAGTATTAGTATTCATTATTCCTTTTCTACTATTACTTTATGTTGATCAAAGCTTTACTCCTAAATAAAAACCTATAAGGCCCAAAAGCATGTAAAAAAGCACTCTTTTTTTGTGTCTCAGCACATCTCTCTTATTTAGATGGCCTAAGATATAAAAAGAATCATATATAAGCCCAATATCAACTATCATAACAGGGATTCCGTAGCCAATGTAATTAACAAGTTTCTTGACTATTGGTATGGGACTTATAGCAACGGCTGATAAGTAGAGAGTTACAGAGATAAGAGCTGCAAACCTAGGACCTTTAATTATTGGAAGACTTTTAGCTCCTACTTTCTTGTCTCCTTCTATATCTGCTATATCTTTTGCGATTTCTCTAGAAAGAACCGTAGCAAATATCATATAATAGTAGATCCATATTATTGATGAGAACCTATTCACAGAAGCTGCACCAAAAATTATTGGAACTGTAACTGAATAAGCAACCATTATGTTACCTGGAACACCACTTTTTTTACCTCTTATGTCATAGAGAGTCGCAATAGCCCATGAAGTCAAGGCTATAATAAAGGTCAAGATGTTTATTTTATACGCAAAGAAAACACCGGCAATACTCAGAATTATATAACATAAAATAGCCTCTTTGACTCTGAGTCTGCCGCTTGGAAGAGGTCTTTGGGGCGAATTTAGTTTATCAATCTCTATGTCAACTACATCATTTAAGATCATGGCTGAAGCAGAGATGAAAAATCCAGTCAGATAACCAAAGGCTACTACCCTAGAAGAGGCTAGCTTTCCATTGTTTGCAAGAACTATTCCAACAAGTACAGCAAAACCTACCATTAATGAATTTAATGGTCTTATTATATCAAGACATGCCTTTACCTTTCCTTTCTTCAATATTCTTTCCCGCCAGCTTCAAAAACTATGAAATAACTTTTAATAGCTTGATGTAGGAAATAGGCTCGGTGCGAAATGATTTGAGTAAGTACAATAATGTTCATTGGGTTGATAAACTGGCTGATTGGCTTGAGGATGAATTGAAAAAAAGAGAAACGAAGGATATCTATGTTTTCAATGGAGGACTTAGCGTCTCAGGTTTACAACACATAGGCAGACTCAGAGGTGAAGTTATACTTCCTGAAGTGCTTAGAAGAATATTGGAAAAAAGAGGTTTAAAGATAAGGCAAGTTCTGACTCTTTATACACAAGATCCGTGGAAAGGTAAAAAGGAACAACTGGAGCAGTTTGGAGATATAAATAAAGCAAAGAAATATGTTGGTTGGCCCCTTATAAGGGTTCCGGATCCCAAAGGCTGTCATTCAAATTGGGTTGAGCATTATTGGTCAGACTTCGGTCCCTATATTAAGGAGTTTACAGATGGCAAGATAGAAGTCGTCTATACACATAATCTTTACAGAAAAGAATTAAAGGAATTTGCAAAAGAAGTAATAAACTTAAAAGAGAAGGTTAGAAACATCATAAATAAGTATAGAGGTAGAAAACCGTATTCATCCAATTGGATTCCTATTGAACCCAGATGCAATAAATGTGGGAGAATAGACTCTACAGAGGCGATTGAGGTAAACAATGACATGGTTAGATATAGATGTAGGAACTGCGGTAACAGCGCTTGGATCAGTTTGGATGATAGTAAGTTAAACTGGAGAGTTGAGTGGGTCGGTGTTTGGAAAGTTCTAAGGGTAGACTTTGAACCCTATGGCAAGGATCACGCAACTCCTGGAGGCAGTAGAGACAGTTGCGTAGATCTGGCTATAAACGTCTTTAATTTTTCGCCCCCAGCTGGGATTTGGTATGAATGGGTTTCGTTAAGGGCTGGTAGAAAGGAAAGTGACATGACAAGTAGCGGATTCAAGGGAGTGACACCTAAAGATTGGCTAGAAATTGCACATCCTCAGATACTTAGATTTCTGTATCTACTTCAGCACCCGCAAAGAAGGGTTGTGATAGATCTTGTACAAATACCCCAATACTATGAACAATACTATGAAGCGGAAAGGATATATTTTGGAAAAGAAAGTACAGGAGATAATGCAAAAGATGCTTATTTGTCAAGGACATATGGGCTAAGCCATCCAAAGGAACTTCCAAAGGAACTTCCTTCACAACCCCCTTATACTCATATGGCAATACTCTCACAAATAATACCCAAAGGTAAGGAAGAGGAGGCTCTGAGAAGACTTAAAAAAACAGGGCATTTATCTGAAAACCCTGATGAATATAGTATAAGATGGACAAAGGAGCTCCTAAATAAAGCAAGAAAATGGGTTGAGATCTATGCTCCTGAACATCTTAGATTTAAGATACCTGAAAAAATTCCAGTAGATGCAAGAAAAATGATAAAAGATCCTAAGAGGCTTGGAGAATTGGCCAAAGCTTTTGAGAATTTAGAAAAATGGAACGAAGAGATAATAAAAAGTACTCTGATAGAATTTGGAAGAAATATGAACAAAAAAGAAAGAAGAGAGTTCTACCATGACTTTTATCTAGCTATTATTGGTCGTAAAGAAGGGCCTAGGGCAGCCCCTCTTCTTGGTCTTCTTTCAAAGAATTGGGTCATAAAGAGACTAAGGGAGGCAAGTAGCTATTTTTCAAATAGCCAAACTTAGGTTAGAATTGAAAATAAAAACAGTAAGAATTAATCCTCTTCTATACTTGTTGGGGCAAGAAGATATCTAACCCTACTGCCCTCAGCAGATTTAAAAACCAGTTCAAGAGGCTTATCACTCGAAAACTTTAGGTCTATAGCTGCAGCAACCTTTGTGAGATTAAGAACATTTTTCAAGTGGGCTATATCATATGCACTTGTTGAAGAATTTCTAATTTCAAGATATATAAGAGCTGGACTTCCTTCCTTAAGCTTCACAGTCATCTTGTTTTTCCCTTCAGCATATCCCTTAAACCTTAACTCTTCTTCTTCAGCTTCCATAACTATGACATCGCTAATAACTTCAGCATCCTTTACGGTTCTTTTAAGCGTGTCAGAAATTATACTGGCCTCTACGTCATGTTCTAGTTTTGGGTTTTCTGGAATATCAACACTAACTTCAAGGTTTGGAGTCAGATATCTTTTTATGGTGCCGCTCTGTGTCTCAAGTTTTACAAGGACTTTGTCATCACTAATAACAAATGTTACTGTGTCTCCTTTTTTACCTCTCTTTATTGAGTTAGACAAACTCTCTAGATTAGCACCCATTTCTATGTCTCTCTTAAGCTCGTATTCAAGAAAAGCCTCTGAAGGTATTTCTATCTCTATCAATGCCACCTTTGCTGGATCCATGCCAACGACTTTTACTCCATTCTTGTCTATTTTGAACTTAGCTTCCTCTACTATTTTACTGAGGGATTCCATAAACTCACTAAATACTTTTGCATCAGGATATTTCATCCTTGCTATAGGTTCGCTTATCTGAGACTCTAAAGTAGACATATTTTTCCCCGTCTAATTACTGTGCCTTTGAGAGATTATTAATAAGGCAGGCTTAAACATTTAAGTATCTCTAGCTATGTCTCTTTAATATCAAAAATAACAGATGAGCAAGAACTTGTATTTATTGAGAAAGCTATAAGAGCACATGTTCAAGGTTCAAGCCCTTAAGATCTAATTTTAGCCGGCTTTATTTGTCTGCCTCAATTGGCTAGGTTCAATGTTTCTTTAGAATCATGAACGGGAGGAGCGTCTGTTATAGATTGCGTCTAAACCAAAACGTTCTATGTTAACACAGGCAGTTTTAATAAAGTTTCTAACTGTAACTTAATGGGTTTATTAAAGAATGACATCTTTTTTATTTATAGTTCTAGTTGCAAATCTTAGGCATTCCTTAATGCCTTCTCTAGGAACTAGCTCGGGACATCTTTTAATAGTGAAATCACATTTTCCTTCTATAAACTCTTTAAGTGTACATGGTTCCAATCTAGTTTTATTTTCAAGATAAACACATCGAGGGCCAGCCCACTTAAAGAGTTCAGGATGAATTTTCATGAGCTCTACCCAGATAAGCCATGCAACTCTCCTTATTTCAGCTTGAGCCCTTGTGCACATTCTTAAAGGAAGAAAGCTTTCCAAGAGCTCTCTAGCATTCATTGTGACCACTAAGTTAGTTCTAACTGCCTGAGGGATGACATATCTTGCATCCTCTTTATTGACATTTCTTGAAAGCAACTCATAATACAAAGAAGTTGCCCGAAGGAGTTCTTTAAGATAAGATGTCAGGTCTTTGAATTTTATATTATCGGGTATAACATAGGCTATCCTAGCTGTGTCAAGGAGTTGGGCGCTATTTAAAAAATCCAATGAATTTCTTAAGACCTCACTATAACATCTATAAGCCTTCACACCAGCCTCTTTTGGGCTTTTAGGACAGCTTTTTCCAATGATCTCAGCTACTTTAAGTGCCTGTGCTCTAAGATATCCTTCACTATATCTCATACTTTGTTGGGTATAGCTAGCAAGCCTATGTCTTACAAGTTGATGACTACAGACCCTGCTGCACCCCTCAATAGAAAAAGTGTAACTCGAGTGTTCCAAAGGAGATCCATGTCCTCTTTTAATAAGCTCCTTTATCCATCTTTTTATCTCGTTTTGATCCATTCTTTTTGGGTCTATAGTTCTTCTTGAAAGACTCACCTTTCCTGCGGAGGCTATTATTCTTGGTCCTTTTTCTATATATGAAATAACTTTGACTCTGATATTTTCTACCAACTTAGATCTTTACCCCTAGGATAGTGT
>JALWTO010000017.1:23029-23393 GCA_027082825.1 Acidilobaceae archaeon | reverse complement strand
GTATAATATAAGTAAGCTATGTTAATGCGTTAGGACAATTTTTATAGTGTTTCATCTGGATGATTTAAGACGGTCGTCACACTTGGTAGCCGTGGGCAGAAAAGAGGTCATAGTTTCCTTTATTGCAGCTTTATTGCTTTTAGCGTTTTCAATATACTTTTTCTTGGTTAGTGTTAGTTTGATGAGCTATCCTCAACCCAAAGTGACTGCAAGCCTTTTGGCACTGATAATAGGATTTGTCTGTCTCTCTGGCGCTTTGAACTTATTTAAGGCAACTTTATATTCAAGGGTAGCATCTAAAGAGGAAGAGAAAACTTAGGTTGTTAGGAGGAAAACTGAATGTCACGTAGAGTAAATAAGTAAA